>JAIEDQ010000074.1 GCA_029067895.1 Oscillospiraceae bacterium
AGGTAAGCTCGCTTTTTTCATATAATTTTTTCATTTCATTTATTCCTTTCCTTTTTCGTTTTGGACGGCTAATACCGCACCGCGGTAGGCGCGTTCCAGATGTGCGGCAACGACGGTTTCGTCGTATTCCAGCGAGTTGTTTGCGATAATGCTTGCGTAGCCGTGGGCAAACATTGCTATCGTCAGGAACACCTCTTTGGTCTGCTCCATGGTTATTCCCATTGCCCTCTGCATTGCGGACAGGACAGGCAGCAGTTCCTCGGCGTCAATCATTTCAAGCAGGCTGTTCCCCACCGCAAAGCCCGACTGGAAAAGGAAACGGAACAGGTACGGCTCTTTTATGGCAAAGCGGATATAGTTCAGTCCGATACTCAGCATAACGCCTTTTGCGGGGTCTATGTTCATAAGGTACTCCGTGTGGAAAGCGTCGGCTTTTTCGTACACGGCTCTTTTCATTTCCTCGATTCTTGCAAAATGGTACATGACGGGCTGGGTGGAACACTCCAGTTTCTCCGAGACGGTTCGGGCGTTGACGTTTTCCGCTCCCATGGCTCTTGCCACCTCGAATGCGGCGTCTATCACCATTTCTTTTGTTATTCTTGCTTTCGGCATTTTTTATCCTCCCACATTTATTATAACTCGAATTATATAATTTGAATTATATAACTTGAATTATAATAGAAGCGGTGCGGTTTGTCAATCCGTCCGGCAGTGATTTCTCTAACTTATCACATAATTTTCACTTATTTTTCACATAGTAGCAATGCGGACTTTTGGGTGGTTTTTGTTGTGCGTACTGTCTTAAAATTGCACGGGGCAATTATACAAAATGCCAAAATGTCCGAAAATAGAAAAATATTTTTTTGATAGTTGCACGTCCGCGTGCAACTTTTTGCGTTTCTGAGCCTTATAGTGAAAGATGTTTTTCATCAGACACTTCGCGCCAAGTGTTCTGTGGGACGTTTTTCGGAAAGGAGGTGAACCGATGTCCGCAGCTCTTACAAGAAATCAGAAAAGATTTCTGTGCGGCTATATGAAAACGGGAAGCATTGAGGAGTCTGCCGCGCTGTGCGGTATCCCTCCCGACAGGGCTTTGGACGAGGGACTGAAAATTCTCGAACACCCGCTGGCGATGGAATTTGTGACGAATCTTTCTCTTACGGAAAAAAGATTTGCCGCGAAAGGCGCTGACAAGGTGGAGGAGTCTCTGGACAGGCTCATCAGCGGTCGCATAAACGACGCGGTCATTCTGGCGAGGGCTGACCCCGAGACCCTTACCGAGGAGGATATCCGCAGGCTCGATCTTTACAATGTCTCGGAGCTTAAATTTGGCAAGGGTGTGTGCGAGATCAAATTCGCGGACAGGCTCAAAGCCATTGAAAAGCTTAACGAGATACGCAATGGCAGGGCTTCCGACGGCGCGGCTCAGAGCTTCTTTGACGCGATCGGCAGAGCGGCTGAGTCCCAGCAAGCAGGGTTTCAGCAGGCTGAATCTCAGCAGGCAGAGTTCCCGCAAAACGGAGGTGAGCCGTCCGCGGAGTGACCGCGGGACGGAACAGAGCTGCAACCTCTGTCCGCGGTAATCTAAAAAAAGGAGTGTGTTTGTTTGGCTAAATTCAAGCGTTTCTCGGCAAAACAGAAAACCGTTCTCACTTGGTGGAAGTCGGAGGGGTACAAAAAATGCGACGCGATAATCTGCGACGGCGCTGTCAGAAGCGGCAAGACCCTGTGTATGTCCCTTTCCTTTGCGGCTTGGGCGACGGCAAATTTTAACGGCGGAAGCTTCGCGATCTGCGGCAAGACCATCACGTCCGTAAAGAGAAATCTTGCGGTGCCGCTTTTGTCCGCTTTGCGGGGACTTGGCTTTTCCTGCGTGGAAAAGGTCAGCGGCGGCTATGCCGACATAAGCGCGGGCGGCAGGACAAACCGCTTCTACTTTTTCGGCGGACGGGACGAAAGCTCTGCCGCGCTCATTCAGGGTATCACCCTTTGCGGCGCGCTTCTGGACGAGGTTGCTCTCATGCCACGCTCCTTTGTGGAGCAGGCGATCGCAAGGTGCTCGGTGGAAAACTCAAAGCTTTGGTTCAGCTGCAATCCTTCCTACCCTTACCACTGGTTCTATCGGGAATGGATCCTGAAAGCGCGGGAGAAAAACGTGCTGTACCTCCACTTCACCATGGACGACAACCCTTCTCTTTCGGACGAGGTGAGGGAACGGTACAGACGGCTTTATTCAGGCGTTTTCTACGAAAGGTTTATTCTGGGGAAATGGGTTGCCGCCGAGGGTCTTGTGTACCCCATGTTCTCGGAGGAAAAGCACGTTGCAAAACCGCTTCCCGAAAGTTTCGAGAAGTACGCGGTATCCTGCGATTACGGCACGGTGAACCCGTCCTCCTTCGGGCTTTGGGGCAAGTGCGGAGAGGTCTGGTACAGAATAAGCGAATATTACTACAGCTCAAAGCGGGAGGGAATGTCCCGTACTGACGAGGAGCATTACGAGGGGCTTCGTAGGCTCATAGGCGGCAGGCGGGTACTGGGCGTTATTGTTGACCCGTCGGCGGCTTCATTTATTGAATGCATCCGTCGTCATGGGGAGTTTCCCGTTATTCCCGCGAAAAACGATGTGGTTTCGGGCATAAGGCGGTGTTCCGACGCTTTGCGTGACGGCAGGCTTATGTTCGGTCAGGACTGCACCGACACTTTACGGGAGTTTTCTTTGTACCGCTGGGACGAAAGCCGCGGCGGTGATGTTCCCATCAAGGAAAACGACCATGCTATGGACGATATGCGCTATTTTGTGACCAGCGCCTTTTTCCGCGAGGACAGCGGCGGCTTCTGGGCGGGGACGGTGGTAAGGAATTAATTTTTAGAAAGGAGAGAAAAAATGAATGTGATAAAAAGGCTCATGAGCCGCAGGACAGATCTGAGCATGAACTTTTCCGATTCGGCGGTATCCAGCGGACGGTTCTCCGCGGGCGGGGTAAATCTGCTTACGCTTCAGCCGTCGGGCGTTGAGGAGCACAGGCTCTATGACAATCTCAGGTACTCCGTTCCCATTGTGGACGCGGCTTTGCAGAAGATCATACGGCTCACGGGCGGCTTTAAGGTAAAATGCTCCGACCCGCGGTGGCAGGAGGAGCTTGACAGGTTCGCGGAGGAAGTCCCCGTAGGCACAGGAGGGACGTCCTTGTACGCTTTCACGGACGCGTTTCTGGACAGTCTGCTCACCTACGGCTCGGCGGCGGGAGAGATGATCGTAGACCCCGACACGGGCAATGTGCTTGGACTTGCTCCCATAGGCACGGAAAAGATCCTCTGCAAGGCGGGGGAAAATCCCTGCGACAGGCTTTACTACAGGCTTGAGGGGGAGAAATGGATACCTGTGGAAAATCCGCGGTTTATGGTGTACAGCACCCTTAATCCCTCTGCGCGCTGTCCCGACGGACAGTCGGTGCTGCGGGGTCTGCCCTGCATTTCGGCGGTGCTGATGAGGGTCTACGAATGTATCGGTCAGAACTTTGACCGCGTGGGAAACGTGCGGTATGCAGTTACTTACAAGCCCTCGGACAGCGGCGAAATGGCTTTCGCCAAGGAACGCGCCCAGCAGATCGCAAAGGAATGGAGCGACGGCATGAACGCCATGCGCTGCGGCGAGGTGCGGGACTTTGTGGCGGTGGGTGACGTGGATATCAAGGTTATCGGCGCGGATAATCAGATAATCGACACGGAGATACCCGTCCGTCAGCTTCTGGAGCAGATAGTGGCTAAACTGTCCGTACCGCCGTTTCTGCTGGGACTTACATGGTCGTCCACGGAAAGAATGTCCTCGCAGCAGGCGGACATTCTCACGTCGGAGCTTGAATACTACCGCAGGCAGCTTACGCCTGTGATAAGGCAGATCTGCGGGACGTGGCTGGAGCTTCTCGGCGGCAGCGGCACGGTGTCCGTGGAATGGGACAACATCAATCTTCAGGACGAAGCCGTTCTTGCAGAAGCAAGGCTTCACAACGCTCAGGCGGCTGTTCTGGAACGCAAGCTTGAAAACAACGATTTGTAATTTAGAAAGGAAGTAATACGATATGTATAATAC
>JAIEDQ010000075.1 GCA_029067895.1 Oscillospiraceae bacterium
GGGGGAACTACACCGACAGTCAGATAGACCTGCTCAACAAGGCTTTTACCGAAAAAAATATCCCCGTATTTATGGGAGAAACGTCGTCGGGCTATCCTGCTTCAAACTTTGAGACAAATGCAAAATACAAGGATTCCACCGAGTGCGTCGAAATGGTTCTGAACAAGCTTCTTGACAGCGGCTTTGTTCCCGTTATATGGGACGTAAACGACGGTTTTTACTCGCGGACAAGGTGCAGGATAAAATCCGATGCTGACAGAGAGATGATACGTAAAATATCCGACAGGCTGCATGACGCTGAGTAAGCTGAGGAAATGCGGACTATGCAATAATTTTATATTTGAAACGGTCTCTGTGCATTTTGTACAGAGACCGTTTTGCATGAAGAAATGTCCCGCAAGATCAAAGAAAAATAAATATTGACATTAAAAATCAATTGTTGTATAATTATAATGGGTTATAGTAATAAAATAAGATGTCAGGAGCGTGCGGTATGATCGGAAAATATAAAATAATTGCTTTGATGACCTGTCGTATTCATGACAGGGATTGCTATGAATTTATTAATGTTCTGAACAAAAGGTTTTCCGAAACCGACTTCCGTCTTTTTGTATATAACAGCAGTCCGCGCCTTGATGAAGATATAAAGGAAAACGACCCGCAGACCTCGGTTTATGAGATGTTCGACGCTTCTTTTGCCGACGCTGTTATTGTAGATTCCGAGCATATCGGAAACACCGCTGTCTGCGAAAAAATAATAAACCGCGCTCTGAATATGAAGCTGCCTGTCATTTCGCTGGGAAAATGCCTTGACGGCTGTATCAATATTTCCTACGAGCACCACAGCGGTATAGAGGACATTGTGGCACACCTTGCCGATGTGCATGGTATTTCGGATTTCCATATGATAGCGGGAACTAAAGGAAACAGCTTTTCCGACAAAAGAATAGAGTCATTTAAAAAAGCCCTCCAGAAGCGGAATATTCCTTTTAACGACGATATGGTAAGCTACGGCGACTTCTGGTCGGAACCTGCGGCGAAGGCTGCCGAAAGACTTCTGAACGAGGGCAGGCTTCCCAAGGCAATTGTGTGCGCCAACGACCACATGGCTGTCGCGGTATCGGTTTTTCTGCGAAGCCGCGGGATATCGGTACCTGGGGATGTTGCCGTCACTGGCTATGACTGCTTAGATACAGTTTTCAGTTCTTCCCCAACCATTACTTCCGCGTGTATAAGAAAAGAAACCGTATCTGAAATGATCTGCGGTACTCTTTCCGATGTGTTCAGCGGCGGAAAGCGCGAGGGCGTCGTTAAGACTTACCCCGAAATGGTGTTCAACGAATCCTGCGGCTGCGAAGCCTCGCGCAGGCTGGACGCGGCATATTTATTCAACGAGCAGACAAATATGTTTAACCGTTTTCAAAATGAAAATATTATCCTTTCTGAAACGGCTGCAAAAATACAACAGTGCAAAAGCTTTGAGGACATAGCTCTTATAATGCACAGCGACAACCTTATGTACGCAATGTGCTGCCTTATAAAACAGGAGTATACCGACGAATCGGTAAACCCCGAAATTGAAAGCAAGGGCGGAGACGGGCTTTTCGTTTTGTACGACGGGGATATGATAGAATACAAGAAAACTCTCGGCGAAGAATTTGCGCCCTACTATATGTCGGGAAAAGACATTGTTCCGTCTCTTGATTATAACCTTGAAGAAGGACGCTGTCTGATTTTTACAGTATTGAATTATCTCGGCGTTACGCTGGGATACCTTTGCTTCCATTTCAGCGGTTTTGCATCGGGAAATTACAGCAAAATACCGCAGACCACAGGTATGCTGAACAACGCGCTCGGCGGTTTTATTAATCAGCGGTACAAGCATTATCTGATGAAAAAGATAGAAAGGGTATCATGGATCGATACGCTTACCGGTCTTTATAACCGCCGCGGCTTCTGCGCCAAATATGACAGGCTGCTTGAAACTTTGGGCGACGAGCCGCTGGAGGTCGTAATGTGCGACCTTGACGGTCTGAAATACATAAACGATACCTTTGGTCACGAGGAGGGCGACAACGCTATACATACCGCGGCTGCCGCGCTGAAAAACGTTTGTCCGAAGGACGCGGTGTGTACACGCTTCGGCGGCGACGAAATGCTGGCAGTATATCCCTATGGAGAAAAGTCCGGAGATATACGAGCAGTTTTCTGCGGATATCTGGACAGATACAACGACGGCTCTGGAAAGCCCTACAAGGTTGCTGCAAGTATGGGTATTTACATTACCGAAAAAGGTGAGCGTCTGAGCTTTGAAGAGCTTGTGAAAAAATCTGACGGTCTTATGTACGAGGAAAAGAAGCGCAGAAAAGCCGCCCGCAGCATTTGATCCTAATAACCAATAAAAGTGTAGACAAAAAATCTGCGCAAAAATCATATATGCAAATTTTTGCTTGATTTTTTGTACATTTTTTAATTGGTTATTAGTAT
>JAIEDQ010000076.1 GCA_029067895.1 Oscillospiraceae bacterium
TTATAACGTATTAAAATAATTATAGGGTGAGCGTATTATGATAGATGAAGAATTTATTTCTAAAAGATTAACCGAATTACGTATCAAAAAAGACGTTTCGGAATATCAAATGAGCCTTGATCTCGGTCACAGCCGCAGCTATATTCAAAGTATTTCTTCGGGCAGGGTAATGCCCTCAATGAAAGAATTTTTGGCAATTTGTGAGTATCTTGACATTACTCCTATGCAGTTCTTTGACGAGGATACGAAAAATCCTTTACTTGTTCAACGAGCAATTCAGGGTCTTGCAGGACTTAGAGACAAAGATTTGCTTATGCTTATCGGACTTATTGATAGAATGAAAGAATAAACGGCTATGGAACTGAATCCATAGCCGTTTAGCATAATCCGCTGTATTTGTTTCTTATAACGATATTTTGAAAAACTTCTATATCGCTATCACCCTAAAGGCTGAGCCTTTACCCTTGCCGCCATACTTTGACGGTAAGGGTAATTCTCAGCCGAGACGAAAGATACTTCTGTATCACTATTCGTCTAAGTGTACCGGATTTTTTGGTAAGTATATGTTATTCGCTTAATGCGGCACTAATTCCGAAATCCCTTTCGGTAATGGGAAATTCCTTTCCGCAGAAAATTATTGCTTCAACGTCGGTGTAGTCCATGATGCCGTAAAGCTCAAAGGTAACCGTTGCAGGCTTGTCGGAGGGAATATTATAGCTTGCCATCAGCCAGTCCTCATCGGTTATCAAGGTACTCTTGTCAATATTGACTTCCAGATCAGACCTTGGGAATCCGAAATCGGCATTTTTGACAGTTCCGTCGGACATCTTGAATTTCAGCGGGATATAGTCGTCCATAGTGGTTTCATAGTCGAGAATATGCAGACTGTCTCCGAACGGTTCACTAAACATACTTGTATTGTTGTAGTAAATTGCGCCGTTGCGTCCGTAACTCCAGTCAACAATGCAGTCGTTCAGCATACGCAGGTCAATGCATATTTTTTTAGGAGAATAGCTGAGACCCGTCATTTCCATTTCCGCCACAGAGCCGAACATATAGGGGTGAGTCCATGTAAGCTCTGTAGGCTCAACCTTTGCGGAATATAAGCTGAGAGGTTTTCCGAGAGAAAAATCCGCACTGAAGCTTCCGTAAATTTTTACCGAGGGGTCATCGGCGTATGTTTCGTCCGTGTTGTGTACATGCTTGCTGTTTGCTTTGTCAAGAGATTTTATTTCCAGCGTCATTACATGATCCTCGGGAACACCTTCCGTATCGTTGAGCGTAAATGACGCGTAAGCCTTTCCGCTGTCCGAAACAGCTATGCCTCCGCCGGAATAGCCGATCAGATAGTCGGGATATGCGCCTTTTAATTCCGTATCAAATATGCAGTAATCTCCGTTCTTGATATCGTCGTCAAATTCAAATTCAACTATGACCTCCGCAAAGTCCCCGCAGTTTACAACGCCTACAAGCTTTGCTCTTATTCCCTCGGAAAACTCGGTAAAGTCATTTTCCGTAACGGTAAGGCTGTCTCCAAGACTGTCAATACTTCCGTCAGCGCTGTAAAGATTGAAGTATTCTACCGCAGAGCTTCTGTTTTCAACGGTGATGCTTTTGTAATTCTGCAAGCCTGCGCAGCAGTTTATGATGTAAAACTTATACTCTCCCGATTTTTCCGCGGTAAAGTCTACCGATACGCCGTCACTGCCTATCCTGCCGTTAAAAAGCTCTGAAGCCTCGCCGTCAAAAATATAGCCTATCTTCGCAAGCTCTCCCTCTTCAAAAGCGTACTCGGGGCTGAGGTCGGCAACGATTTTCACAGTACCCTGCTGCTTTTCCTCAAAGTAAAATCCGGAGCCGTCCTCATTGCAAAGCACGATCACGTTTCCGTTTCCGTATGCGATATTTTCGACCGAGTAAGTATTTTCGCTTGTTTTCTTTGCGCCTACGGCATACATATTTTCGTTTTCAAAATCGGCAAACAGTATCGAATCCTTAGGCAGTTTTTGTCCTATCTCCCCAAGCATACTGAACCCCTCTGTGGGATACTGCCGCAAACCCTGTACCTCAATGACCTGTCTGACCATTTCACGCACTTCGGGAGAAACCGCATAGACTGCTCCTCCCGCTATAGCCACAGCCGCAGCTGCTGCCACAACAGATGTAACGATCTTTCTTTTTTTCATGATAATGTTCGTCTCCTTTTTTTCTTTTTCGGGCGGTCTTTCCGAAAGCTTATTCAGAATGTCGCCGTATATCTTTTCTCTCTGCTCTTCTGTGGGTCTAATTTGTGACAATGCACCTTTCAGCTTCATCAGGATCACCTTCCATCATTTTTTTTAAAATTTTTCTTCCTCTCGCCAGTCTGCTTATGACGGTGGATTTCATGGAACCAATCATTTCCGCTATCTCGCCGCAGGAATAGCCCTCGTAGTAGTGAAGATACACAGCCGTCCTGTACTTTTCGGGAAGCTCCTTTACGGCGATAAGAGTTTCGTCCGTAAGAATTTCTCCCGTCAGCATATTCTCGTCCAGCGGCTCGTTTTTGTACTTGGGACTTTTCAGCACGTCCTTGCAGATATTC
>JAIEDQ010000077.1 GCA_029067895.1 Oscillospiraceae bacterium
TTTGAAAAAATAATATCAGCATTTATTGACTTGCCATATTATCCATGTTATAATAGAAAAAACTGACGGCGGTGATGATATGGATAAAATGAAAGAAACAATAAAAATAATTTCTATGCTTACAGCTATGTTCTTTATGCTTTGGGTATGCGGCGCAGACATTAATTTTATACCATATATATCCGCCGACCCATCTTTGCCGTATGCGATTACGGTAAGAGGAAAAACAATTTCTTTAATATCAGGTGAAGGTAATCTCAGTAACGCTTTAAACGGTAATTATGGTCGCATATCAAAAACAGCCTGGGACTATTGCGGACCGGGAACACTTGTAAGCTGTAATTACGGCAACTATATCAAATATCATCTTGATTGGTTTGGTTCAGACCAAAGCTCTGTATACAACGGCATAACCACCGCTTCGACAAAGGAAGAGCTTGAAGCCGCTTTCGGTACGGACTGCATAAAAACAGACGATTATTATGCGGAGATTTTTATTAATGATAAAGAAGTGGATTACAACAGCATAGACTATCCCGAAGATTTTGAAGACTATGATTTTTCATTTGACGAATGGTTTGAAACCACAGCCGAAAATTACCCCAATGCGGAATACATAACCATACTCATATGCGATTATTACAGTTATGATTTTCCGAATGACATAACGTTTTATATTTATAAAACTAATATCAATACAGAAGAAATTTAACAAGAAAGGATTTTTACCATGAACAAAAATATTGCAGTTATCAAGGGCGACGGTATCGGTCCCGAAATAGTGAACGAGACCATTAAGGTCATGAACAAGGTGGGCGAAAAATTCGGTCACACATTCAATTTCACGGACGTTCTCATGGGCGGCTGCGCTATTGACGCAACAGGCGTTCCCCTGCCGCAGGAAACCATTGACATCTGTCTCAAATCCGACAGCGTTCTGCTTGGCGCGGTAGGCGGTCCCAAGTGGGATACTCTCCCCGGAAATCTCCGTCCCGAAGCAGGTCTGCTGGGTATCAGAGGCGCTTTGAAGCTGTTTGCGAATATCCGTCCCGCAAAGCTGCTCGCTCCCCTTGCGTCCGCTTGCCCTCTTAAAAAGGAGATCACCGATTCGGGTCTTGACCTTGTTATCGTCCGTGAGCTTATCGGCGGCGCATATTTCGGCGAGAGAAAAACCTATACCGACGATAAGGGCGTTAAACATGCAAGCGACTCAATGGCATACGCCGATTACGAGGTAGAAAGAATTTGCCGCGTTGCTTTCGACATGGCTAAAAAACGCCGCGGAAAGGTTCATTCCGTTGACAAGGCAAACGTGCTTGATTCCTCCCGTCTGTGGAGAGAAATTTCCCACAAGGTCGCTGCCGAGTACCCCGATGTTGAATTCAGCGACATTCTTGTGGACAACTGCGCAATGCAGCTTGTAAGAAATCCCGGACAGTTTGACGTTCTTGTTACGGAAAACCTTTTCGGCGATATTCTTTCCGACGAGGCTTCCATGATAACTGGTTCGCTGGGCATGATACCCTCCGCTTCTCTGGGCGAGACCTCTCTCGGTCTGTACGAACCTATCCACGGCTCTGCTCCCGACATTGCGGGTCAGAACAAGGCTAACCCTATCGCAACAATTCTTTCTGCGGCAATGATGTTCCGCTACTCATTTGACATGGCTGCCGAGGCGGACGCTGTTGAAAATGCGGTAAATTCCGCACTTGAAGAGGGCTACCGCACCTCCGACATCATGTCCGACGCAGCAGGTCTCAAATGCGTTTCCTGCACCGAAATGGGAGACATTATTGCGGCGAAAATATAAACATTGTTCAGTAAAAAAATACCCGAAAAGAAAATGCTCTTTTCGGGTATTTTTTAATCGTAATATACAAGACCTTTACCGAATACATCAAAAAGCTTTTCACTGCTTTCCTCTTCTCCGAAATAATAACCGTTATAAGAATGTACCCAGCCTGACGTGCCGTCCTCCGCAACGAGATATATCCACGCTCCAAGTCCTTCGCCGTATGCGTTTGGATTTTCCGCAGAGTACGGATATTCCGCAGTAAAATAAATTCTCTGCGGAGCAAGAGTTACTGTCTCGGAACTTAAATCAGGCTCTTTGTAAAGCTTTATCTCATCTGAAGTTTTTGGCAGCGGACGCTCGGGTACAACGTCAGGAATATAATATTCCGAGGTAAGCTCCATTGCCATGTCAAAGTTGTCAATATTCTCATAATAATACGGGTAAACAGGCTCGCAGACAAGAGAAATTTCGCCGCTTTCGCTGTCGTAAACGTAATGACTGTAAGCAAGCCACGTCTGTGCATCAAGCCGCCTTGCCGCCGTAATTACACCGCTTCCGTCAGTAACGATCGGTTTGCCTGTTACCGAGGCATTCATTTCATCCATAAAATTTCCGACTTCGCCATTTCCGTCAGGTGTATCGTAGCCAATATCAAAAATTCTTCGCAACTCTCCGTTTTCGTATCTGTAAAATGATGTTTTAAAATCGTTTGTCAATGTTGAACGGTTGCAGGCAAATTCAATATAATTATCCGAGGAATCAATATCGCAGGTGAAAACCTCGTTCGGCGTATTTGCATAGCCTAAATCATAATCAATTTCGTATACCGTTCCGTTTATTTCAATACAAAGAAACCGCCAATTTTCTCCAAATTTCTCCTCCGAAATTGAAATCTCCTCCTCAACGCCGTCGCCGTCCAAATCAATTGTAAATGCTTCGCCGAGAGAATGTTTTTCCATATTTGTTAGGGCAAACAAATCGGTTTCGGGGGTTATATCCTTTAAATTAATGGTAAATTCCATATTTTCGGGAATTATTGCAGATAACATTTTTCTTTCATTCGGAAGCTCTAAAATGTCGGGTATATCTTCAAACGACACTTTTTCAGCTGTTTCGGAAGTTTCCGACGGTTCGGAAACGCTCTCCGTTTCTGTAGTTTCAGTCGTTTCCGAAACTGTTGTACTCTCTGTCTGCGAGACAGTAACGCTTTCCTGCAAATCGACCTTTGTCTCTTCACATGAGCATAACATCAGCATGGACACGGCTGCTGCAATTATCGGTTTGTTTTTCAAAGTGAACCCCTCCGTTTATTTTACTTGTCAGCTTAATTATACCATGCTAAAAAGCGCTTGCCAATAAATATTACCAAATTGTAACTCGTTTTACTAAAACTGTAACCCAATTGTATTTTTCGGGAAAGCAGTACCGTGTTTGCAAAACCTTGACAAATACAAATCTTTAAAGTATAATTAAAATGGATTTTTATATGCATAAACCGCATAAGAAAAGGAATGTCACAAAATGGTTATTTCACTTGAAAATATAAGCAAATTCTACAACGGAAATCAGGTACTGAAAAACGTTGCGCTGACTATTGAGGACAGCGACCGTATCGGTCTTATCGGCATAAACGGCTGCGGAAAGTCCACATTGCTGAAAATTATCACCGGACGCGAAGAGCCGGAGACCCAGCCAGAACCAAACGTTGCGCACATCGCTCTGACAAAGGGTACAACTATCGGATTTCTGGAGCAGAATTCGGGTCTCGACCGCAGCAGCACCATTATTGAGGAAATGCGCTCGGTCTTTTCGGGACTGCTCGAAACCGCCGACCGTCTGCGGGAGCTTGAAGCTCTCATGGCAGAGCCCGACGCCCACAGCGATGAAAAGCGCTTTGCTGAGATATCCGCGGAGTACGACCAAAAGACCGCTTACTTTGAAGCCAACGACGGATACCTTATTAATGTAAATATAACGAAAGTCCTGAACGGCATGGGATTTCCTCCCGAAACATACGACAGGGTGATTTCCACCCTCAGCGGAGGAGAAAAAACACGTCTCGCGCTTGCAAAGCTGCTGCTTGAAAATCCCAAGCTGCTTATTCTTGACGAGCCTACAAACCACCTTGATTTCAACACCATTATGTGGCTTGAAGATTATTTGCAGGACTACAAGGGCGCGCTTCTGATAGTCTCCCATGACAGATACTTTCTGGACAAGCTTACCACCTCCACCTGCGAGATAGAGCGGGGCGTACTCAAACGCTACAAGGGAAACTACTCCGTGTTTGCCGTGCAAAAAAAGGCGGACACCGAACGTCAGCTTAAAGAGTACGAAGCCCAGCAGGAGGAGATCGCCAAGCTTCAAGATTTTGTGGACAGAAACCTTGTGCGTGCGTCCACGTCAAACATGGCAAAAAGCCGCATTAAAAAGCTTGAAGCCATGGAAATTATCGAGAAGCCCGTACTGTACGAAAAGTCTGCGAAGATAAAGTTTGAATATGACATCACCCCGCCGATAGACCTGCTTACGGTGAAAAATATAGACGTTTCCGTGGGCAGCGGCACGGAGCGCAAAACTCTTGTGGACTCACTTTCCTTTGAGGTAAAGCGGGGCGAAAAGCTGGGAATTATCGGCTCAAACGGTATCGGAAAATCCACCCTGCTGAAAATTATCCAGCGCATACTCCCCTGCTCCCACGGAATTATCGAGTGGACGAAAAATGTCAAGATCTCCTACTTCGATCAGGAAAACGCTCAGCTTGACCCCCGCAAAACCGTTATGGACGAGGTACATTCCCGCTATCGAACTATGTCCGACAGGGAAATTCGATCTCTTTTGGGCTGCGTGCGGCTTGTGGGAGAAAATGTTTTCAAGCAGGTGGGCGTAATAAGCGGCGGCGAACGTGCAAAGCTTTGCTTCGCTATTATGATGCTGGAGCGGGGAAACGTCCTAATTCTGGACGAGCCCACAAACCACCTTGACATCGACACGAAAGAGGTTCTGGAGCAGGCTTTGTGCGAGTTTGACGGCACGATAATTTTCGTTTCCCACGACCGTTATCTGCTCAACAAGCTTGCCACAAGAATTTTCGAGATAACGGAAAATTCCGCGGAAAGCTTCAACGGCGGCTTTGATGATTACATTACCGTAAAGCGCGAAAAGGAAGCGGCAGAACAGCAGCTCATCGACCGCGAAAAGCAGGAAAAGGCAAAGCAGGCTGCCGAGGAAAAAAGCGTTAAGGCGTACCGCTCCAAGGAGCAGCGCGCCGCGGACGCGAAAAAGCGTAACCGCGTCAAAGAGCTTGAAAACGAGATCGCACGTCTTGAGGACGAAATGTCGGTCATTCAGCAGGAACTTGCCGATCCGGACGTGTGCGCCGATTACCAGCTCATGCAGGAAAAATGCGCGTCTCTTGAGGATATGAAGCGGCTTTGCTCCGATTACGAGGAGGAATGGCTTGCTCTCTCCGAGGAGCTGGGACAATAAAAAATAGCCCGAAAGCAGTTTGCCTTAACCGCTTTCGGGCTTATTATTTCACTTATATAAATGGGAAATCTACCGCCTTAAAACTTTGAATTATCATAATTATAGGGAATACTTGTTCCCACAACAACATCTTCGATCTTTTCTATTATCAGCCAATCGTCCATATTGCCCTGATGGTCAAAAGCAAGCGGAGTTATTTCTTTAACGTTTTCAAATTCCACTAAACACAGACACTTCTTATGCCAACGCTCTTTTTGTTTATCGGACAAGTTCAGCTTGTCCTGATTATCCTCAAGAGTTTTTGTAATTTCTTCATCAGACAGCTTCACATAATTCTGAACTGATTTTACAACAGCGGTTGCCGTTATTGATGCGCTTCCTTTTTCCATGAAGTAAAGCTGTTCTCCCTCGAAAACTCTGCTGTGGGGAATTTTTCTTCCTGCCGCTCCGCGCACAACCATTGTCTTTGTTCCCGCTAAAATCTTATCTAATACTTTTTCGCCTTTCTTTCCTGTGTTATCGCAATACACTAAATGCACCATTTTAATATCCTCCTAATTGTCTGTTTTTTGCAGCTTCTCGATAAATCTCAATTTATGTTACGACAATTATACATCAAGGCGGTTGATTTGTCAAGCATAATGTCATAAACAGTAATTCAAAAGAATTTTTTCTCCAAGTATAAGTACGAGTGTGTCATGCTCTCGGAGGAGTTGGGATAACAAAAACGGTAACTGTTTTATTGCAGTTACCGTTTTTTAATATGAAGTTTTCAGCTCTTCCACAACGTCTCCGACACCGATGACTTTGCCCATATTGTATAAGTATATTCTGTCCGATGTTTTTTCAGGCGTCTCACCGAATTCCAGCAGTTTAAGGTCGCATTCAAAAAGTCCCTTTCTCCACTTGCCGTCTTCAATTCTTACACAGCACGGCAATGATACCGCCTTTCCTGACTTGTCAATAAAAATTATGGGGATTATCATATCATCTTCTAACATGATTTTCCAATATTTTAACTTAATTTCCCAATAGTTAGAATACAATTCTATTTTTACAGTGTATCCCTTTGTGGGCATTGACCTGTCTCTGTACCTTATCATGGGAGAACGCGACAAATCGAAACATATGTAAATATATGCAATCCAAACTGACAAAATAAAATAATCTGTACTCAAAAAAACAAAAGGAAGCAAAAACATAACGATAACAGGAAATATTCTAAGCTTACAGATATAATTATGATGGCAGTACGGACATTCTTTTTCTCTGGAACGATATCCTCCTGATCGTGTAGCCTTTTCAACAATATTTCCGCACCAAGGACATCTGTACGAATTGTCTTTCAAATTCATCTGCGCTCCCCCTTTTGGATAAGTATACCATAGCGGCTGTTAATTGTCAACAAAGCAAAATTTTGTCGGAAATCGGTCTGCAAAAAATTTTTTTCAAATATGTATTGACAAATGATATTATATGATGTATAATAATATCAAAGTTAAGAAAACTGTTTAAAAAAACATTTTCTGACATATATTGCCTTTAACATTCTGAACACCGATTTAAAATGTTAATTCAATATGCAAAAATATAAAGGAGGGCTAATATGGTTTTTCCGGTCAGCGCCGCTTTGCTTGACGCGCTTGTGCTTTCCGTTGTCGCAAAAGAGGACACCTACGGCTATAAGATAACTCAGGAAATACGCGAAGCCATGGAAATGTCGGAATCAACGCTTTACCCCGTTCTCAGGAGACTGCTCAAAAGCGAATGTCTCACCACCTACGATCAGGAGTATCTGGGAAGGAACAGGCGTTACTACCAGATAACCGACAAGGGAAAGGAACAGCTTAAACTATACCGCGAAGAATGGCTTGTCTACAGGGATAAGATCAACAACATAATCTCGGAGCAGGCTCAGTCCACAAAATCCACAGACGAGGAGGTCAATTTATGACGCGTGCAGAATACTTAGCGGAGCTTGAGTCAAATCTTGTTTCTCTTCCGAAAGAGGAGCGGGACATGGCTGTAAGCTTCTATTCCGAATATTTCGATGAAGCGGGCGAGGAAAACGAACAGGCTGTTATCGAGGACTTAGGCAAGCCCTACGCTCTGGCAAGAAGCATTATCGGCGAGACCTCCGCTTACTCACGAAGCGAGGTATACCTTAAATACAAGGAAAGCAAGCCTATGCCACAGAACAGTACGGGAGTTTTCGCTTCCTTGAAAAAACCCGACGGAGACTTGTTCAATACGCCTAACGACGAGGTTTTCCACGCCGCAGGCACGCCCTTTGAAAACGTGCAGCAGGACGCGGAGGACGCTCGTACAAACGAAAACAATACAAACAAAGGTATGTTCGACGACTACTATCAAAACGCGGGACAGCAGGATACTACTCCTCCCCCGCCGCCCGAATATAAATATAATAAAAAATCCATAAATCCATGGCTGATAGTTCTGATAGTGTTTGCGGGAATTTTTGTGGGTATCCCCGTTTTGTGCGCGGTTATTCCCGCAATTCTTGCGATAATAGCTGCGGCTTTTGTAGTCGGCGCTGCGGCAATATGCTGTTTGGTAGCCGCAGTCATCGCTTTCTTTGTGGGAGTTGTACGGCTTTTCACCGCCGTTCCCGCAGGTCTGGGACTTATCTTTATGGCAATACTCTGCGCAGGTATCGGCATGGTACTGCTTTCGGCAGCTCTGGCGTTCTTCTTTAAGCTTCTGCCGTTTACAGTAAAAGGAATAGCAAGGCTGTTCAGAAAAAGGAGGGCTGCCTGATGCTTAAAGCGTGCGTAAAACTTCTTACCTCGGGAATAATTATGATTCTTGTGGGTGTAATAGGAATAGGCGTTCTTGCCGGAACGGGCATGATCGACGAAGACGATCTCTCAATCGATTTCGGAAGCTCTTCAAGCAACACTTACGCCTATGAATCGGCGGTAGACAGCGGCTACTACGACGGTGACGGATACTACTCCGCAGTCATTGACACCAAGGACGCCGATATCAAAAGTCTTGATATAGACATAGGTACGGGTATTTTCACCCTTATTAAAGGCGAAGACTTCAGTATCACCGCTGATAATGCCCAAAAGGATAAATTCAGCTACGGTATCCATGACGGCTGCCTTTACGTCAAATATTCACCACAGATCAGCATAATGTCCCTTGACTTTTCGGCATTCGACGGCGATGCGAACATCATTCTTACAGTGCCAGAAAAAACATTTGACAGCGTGTCTCTCAATATGACCGCGGGAGAGATCTCCGCTCAGGAAATCAGCACAAACCGTCTGATAACGAAAGTCACTGCGGGAAGTATGTATCTGGGCGACATTTACGCCGAGTCTGCAACCTTAAAAATGTCTGCGGGAGACTTCAACGCTTCAAACAGCACATTCAAAAATGCCGCGATCGCAATGACTGCGGGAGATATGTTCTTCGGCGACTGCAAGCTTTACGGCGACAATAACATTAAAATGACCGCGGGAGAGCTCCAGATGTGTCTTATCGGAGACAGAGCGGACTATAAGATAAACATTGACAGGGCTTTAGGCAACGTTTATATTGACGGCACGGATATAAACGAGTATGCAGAAACAACTTTTGCGACTACTGTTCTTACCGAAGTAACTGTTACCGGAGGAGCTATCAGTCATGATGACAGAATGGGCGAGGGCGAACTTGTTGAACAGGAGGACACGGACAGAATCTCCGATAACGAAAAGCCCAACGGAAGCATAGATATAAATATGACGGCAGGCAACTGCTACATTGCATTTTTAGGAGGAGAATGATTATGAATAAGCTGATGAAATGTGAGTCAGACAGAAAAATCTGCGGAGTATGCTCGGGAGTTGCCCGCTACCTTGGTGTGGACACCACGGTGGTACGTCTTATCTGGGCGATACTCTGCTTCTCAGGCTTCGGTATTGCGGCGTATATCGTTGCGGCTCTGATAATGCCAAGCGACAATCAGATCTGAACCAAAACAAAAAACGGCTGAAGTTTTACGCTTCAGTCGTTTTTATTTTGATTATTCAAGCATCATCAGCGGACCTCCCGTGTAGGGGTACTTTTCTTTCAGCTCCGCAAAATATCTGCCGTATCCGCTGTACAGCAGGTCGGCGCGGAAAGTCTTTTCGTCGATAAGAGCTATCTGGTTCGCGTCGGTATTATAGGCGATCTTCATGTAGGTATCGCCGACACTTACCGTAATATTGTAAACTATTTCGGGCACAGACCAATAGCCGACTGCATTACTGTCCGCGGAAAAAAAGCTTTTGCTGAAATCATTTACATATTCCTCGTCAAAGGTCTCATTGCTGCCCTGCTCAAAGCCGCTTTCACAGTACATACACCAGAGTATCTGCCTGTCCCGCGCGGGTATTTTCACCGAAGTTTCGGCTACTCCATCTTCCTCCTCGCTTATGCCGTAATAAAGCTTCTTTTCCGCGGTATCGAAGCCGTCGTGAATTTCGCCTATATACCTTACGGAAAAATCCTTGGGTGCAACTCCGTCTTTCGATACGCGGTACGTCCATATTCCCTTTTCGTCAAAGGTGTAGAAAGCCCCGCCGATCTTTGTTTTTCCTGTGTCCATGTAGCCGCTTTTAATGTCAAAATGATACCAGTAACCCTTTATTTTGTGCCAGCCGTAAGCCCGCTCGCCGTCTATGTAGTAACGCTTTCCCACGGAATTTTTGGTGAAGCCCGATACACGCTTACCGATTATGCCGTCATTAAATTCCACCAATAAGAAACGCGGATCAGCGCTGTATTCGTCCGATAAATTCGCGTACATACGTCCGTTAAGCTTATTGTTGTCTTTATCGGCATAAAAGACGTGACCTATGGACGGATCGTCCTTGTCCTGTTCCTCCACCCTATAGACCTGAACAAGTCCGCTTTTGTCAACGACTGTTTCCCAGTCGTCAGCATATCCCGCACATACCGTGCAGGACAATACCGTCGCCGCCGAAACCGCAGCGGCGGCAAGTGCGATAATTTTTTTAAACATAGCTATCCCTCCAAAAGTTTTCTATAATGAATACAATTCAGAACGCCGAAATTTTTCATCTAAAGAAAAAATTTTTACAGCATTCGATTGGCGCGGAAAACTATTCCCGCGCCGATTTTGCCGACTTTTCATAAGCGATCGTCTCGTCGGCTATCTGCTTGAAGATCGGTCCGCAGGTGACATTTCCCGACACGCCCCCCTCGGATATGACCGTTACCGCATAGCGTGGGTTATAGGTCGGAAAATACCCCGTAAACCAGCAGTTGAGTATTTCGTTACCGTCCTCATCAAAGCGTCCCGTCTGGGCGGTGGAGGTCTTTCCCGCGGCAAGAGTGCTTTCTGGATTGGACATTGAATTGTCCGCACGCACGGTATAGTACATAAACCTTTTCAGATGCTTTACCGTTTCATAGGACAACACACGCTTTCCCGCGGTCACACCGCTGTACTCAACAGTACCGTCGTCGGCGCGTATACCCTTTATCAGGGACGGCTGATTCATCACTCCTCCGTTTGCGATAGCGGCAGTCATACGGCAAATCTGCATGGGCGTTGCGGTAAGCTTTCCCTGTCCAAAGGACATATTTGCTCTCTCGGCGGCAACCGCTATATCGCGGACGGTCTGGAGCGTCCCCGAAGCGGAAGCGATATCGCCGCAGATAGGTATTTCCTCGCCGAAACCCAGAGTTTGGGCGGTCTGGATATAGTCATCCTTGTCGAGATATTCGCTCAGCGCGATAAAGTAGGTATTGCAGGACTTTACCATAGCAGTCTGCATATCGATCTCGCCGTGACCGCCCCACTTGTGGCAGTTGAAAATCTGTCCGTTTACGTTTACCGAGCCTGTGCAGATATAGCTGTATTCGGGACTTATCCCCTGCTCCAGAGCCGCCGCCGCGGTAACAAGCTTGAAGATAGAGCCTACACTGTACGCAGACATGGCACGGTTCACAAAGGGAGAATCGGGGTCGTCCATATAAGCGGCAACATTTGAGGTGTCAAAATCGGGACGGCTTACCGAAGCCTTTATCTCGCCTGTGCGCGGATCCATGACTACGATCGCGCCCATTGTAAGTCCGTTTTCGTCGGCGGCGTTTTCACATATCTGCTGGATATTTTTGTCAAGGGTAGTGACCACGCCGCATTGCAATTTCTCGGCAAATTCCGCCTGACTTCCCAGACCGTTCAGCACTTCCCCCACCGCATCGATGTGGAGCGTAACCGAATTGTTTGAGCAATTGCTTCTGAGAAAATCGTCATAGGCTTTTTCGATACCGCACATACCCGCTCCGTCGGAGGTGTAGCCGATAATATGGGGAGCAAGCTGATCGCTGTCGGTACGCACAGCCGAGCGGAAGATTATGTTTTCACCCTCAAATTCCGCAGCCCTTTCATCAACGCGGCACAGGAACGGAAGATTTTTGTCTATCCCCTCGTAGTAGCGGTCCATGTCCAGCAGATAGGGCTGTATCCTTATGGAGCTGATATGATTTGGAATGATGACCGCTTCGTATTTTTCGGAGCAGTTCACCAGCGGTTCAAGATTGCAGTCGTAAATACCCGCATACTCCCCCGCGGTTTTCAGCGTGTAAGTACCTCTCCGTGCGGAGACAGCCGCTATCTCGCTGTCGTTTATAAGTACCGCAAGCCGCGCGATAAGCAAAGCGGATACTGCGACTGAAATTATCGGGACAAAAATTGTACGCTTCAAACAAAACACCTCGCAATTAGTATTGACCGATTGCGGGGTGTTATGCGGTTTTATTCTGCGTAATAGCAATAGTCCATAATGACATTGCCTTTATCGTCGGGAGCTGTATAGCGCGGACACAGGCAGTTTTCAAATGACCATACACCGCCGTCGCTGTCTTTCCACAGCGTTATCCCCTGCTTTTGAAGCTCGGCGGCGCAGCCGCTTGTGTCGTGTACCTCGTCCTCCTTGCCGTATATCCAGCAGGTACCCATACCCATAGCAGGAAAGTCCACACATTCAAATCCGTCGGGGACGGCTGTATCGGCGGGAGTGAACATACCTATCCAATACTCAAAAGGCATGTGGGGACAGCGGCGTTCAAGTCCCACATATCCTCCGCCGTTTTCCCATATTTTGAGAATTGAGTCCGTTCCGCCCATTGCTTCCTCGAGCTTTCCAAACCAGTCGTTTGCAAACCATTCTCCCCACCAGCCTCCGAAATCTGGGTACTTCTTTCCGATAAACCGCATTGCGGGGACTTCTTCTCTGAACGTTTTAATGATCTCAGCCATATTTAGTTCCTTTCCAGCGGAACATATATCCGCTCCGAATATTTCCTGCTCGTTTCCACATAGCTTTCCATTTCAAAGCCGTCGCCTCTGCGGTATCCGCTGTTCGGCAGCCAGTCGCCATAGATCCAATCCCATGTGCGGCGGATAACGCTGACAAACTCATGCTGTGAAGCAGGCGGAGTATCGAACACGGCGTACAGACCCTCCGCAATGTCAAGGCGTATCGTCCCCGAAATGTCTCCCTTTGCTTTTTCGGCGCATATCCCGATATAGTAATCCAGTCTGCCCTTTTCGGCATTCCAGCGCATAACGCCGAAATCCTCCGTTATTTCTCCGCCTGACAAGCGCAAAGACCGCTTTTCGGCGTTGTATTTGTTCCAGAAGCTTGCGGGCAAATCCTCATCACACGGATATGCAATAACCGCAAAACTTTTAAGATACATCATGGAGACGTCAGGGTGCAGCTCGGTTTTGTCAAACTCAAATGGCTGAAACAGCCTGAGACTGCAATTCGCCGTTTTGAACTCCGTGGGAAGTATCTTATGCTCTTTCTTAAAAGCGCGAGTGAAATTTTCCTTGGAATTGAAGCCATACTCAAATGCAATATCCGACATGGGACGGCTCTCTGTTCCGATACGGCGAACAATTTCGGAAATACGGCGTTTTCGTATGTAGTCGGCAGGTGTAAGGCGGACAGCTTCACGGAACAGCCGCAGAAAATGGAACTCGGAATAGCCTGCGATCTTCGCCAGCAGCTTGTTGTCAAGCTCGTCCTTTAAATGCGCTTCGATATAGTCGATAACTCGCTGAATATGCGTCTGCTCCATGTTCGTCCCTCCCTATGCAATTATAGCATATTTACTGTTCGGAGGATTGATAAAAATTGCGGAATTTATTCAGCCGTGAAATCAACTTCGATACGCGTTCCGTGAGAAAGGATAACGCCGTCCGTAAGCCTTATTTGCAGGATACAGGTATTGACGTCGCTGAAATCGTTGTGACCGTTGTCTATCCATTCGGCAAAGACATTTTTCAGCTTTTCTGCAATTTCCGAATTTTCCGTCTTGCCGAAATATCCCATATTAACGCCCTCACCGTGAGCGGTAAACCACTCTCCCGCAACAGCAACAACGGGATTTTTCTCTATCTGCTTCATTTTATAGGAAATTCCGTAAGTGATAATATAGAACGCGCCGTTCTCATAATAAGCGTTTACGTTTCTGACATAGGGAACGCCGTTTTCCACGGTCGCCAGAGCGATAATGCTATCCTTGCCGAAGCGTTCGTTCATTATCTGCTTGGTTTTCTCATTAAGCTTTTCCACAGCTGTTACTCCGTTATATTGTTCTTTATCTTAGCGGCTGTAAGCGTATTCCTCATAAGCATTGCGATAGTCATGGGACCCACGCCGCCGGGGACGGGCGTTATGTACCCTGCCTTATCAAAGCAAGCCGCATAGTCCACGTCGCCGCAGAGCTTGCCCTCGTTGTTGCGGTTCATTCCCACGTCGATAACGACTGCGCCCTCTTTTACCATATCGGGAGTTACAAAGCCCGCTTTTCCCACGGCGGCAACGAGAATATCCGCCTGCGAGCATATTTCCGAAAGGTTTTTCGTGCGGGAATGGCATATCGTCACCGTACCGTTTTTATGGAGCAAAAGCATTGCCATAGGCTTGCCTACAATGTTGCTCCTGCCGATAACAACGCAGTTCTTGCCGCACACGTCAACGCCCGTTTCGGCGATAAGCTCCATAACACCCGCGGGTGTACAGGGCAGGAAGCTGAAATCGCCTATCATGATATGTCCAACGCTGACCGGGTGGAAAGCGTCAACGTCCTTGTCGGGACGGATAGCGTTGATTATCGCATTTTCGTTTATCTGCTTAGGCAGGGGGAGCTGCACCAATATGCCGTTTACCTTGTCGTCATTATTAAGCTTTTCCACAAGCTCCAGCAGCTCGGCTTCGGTGGTCTCCTCGGGGAGAGCGTACTCGTAGGAGGTAAAGCCCACCTCGGCGCAGGCTTTTTTCTTGTTGTTGACATACACGCGGGAAGCGGGATTGTCCCCCACGATAACCACCGCAAGACCTATTTCTATCCCCTTTTGTTTAAGTACCTCCGCTTCTTTGCGGACCTGCTCCTTTACCTTTGCGGAAACCGCTTTGCCGTCAATTATCTGTGCCATCGGAAATTTCCTCCTGTTCTTTCTCATCGTTATCGTCGTCCGTAAGCCTGTCCTCGGGCGCTAACTCCTCTGCGGAACTCTGCTTAGCAGCCGCCTTTGCACTTTTCTTAGCCGCTCTTTTTTCCTCGTCGGCTTTGTACTTTTCGTCCGTCTCCGCGATAAGCCGTGCGGACTCCTCGGTGTCCTTATAGAAAACGTATTCGCCGTCCATTTTTATTTTGTACCGCTTGAAAGCAATCACCACAATGGCTGCCACAACGCATATCCCTGCCACAAGCTGAGAGATCCTGATATGTCCCACCATAAGGCTGTCCGTCCGCAGACCCTCGATAAACACACGTCCCAGACCGTACCAGCCGATGTACATAAAGAACAGCTCGCCGTCAAATTTGCGGCGTTTTGAGTACAGGTGCAGAAGCAAAAATCCCACCAGACACCATATAGATTCGTACAGAAAGCAGGGATGTACGGGTACGGACGGGTCAACCACAACTCCCGTGGACGCAAATATCTCATCAGCCGTCGCCTTTAGCTGCGCCTGAATTTTGGGACTGGTCATTCCCCAGGGCAGAGTTGTGTTGCTGCCGAAGCACTCGTGGTTGAAAAAGTTTCCCCATCTGCCTATGCCCTGACCTATCAGAAAGCCCATTCCCACAAGGTCAAGAAGCGGCATGAACCGCAGCTTGCGTATTTTTGCCATGACCGCTCCGAAAAGCACTGCGCCGATAAGTCCGCCGTAAATGGCAAGACCGCCGCTGTGTACCGAAAAAATCTTTAAAAGATCGTTCTTGTAGCTGTCCCACTCCAGAAAGACGTAGTAAAGCCTTGCGCATATCAGCGCTCCAACAAAGCCCGTTATTACCACGTCAACGGCGCGGTCGTCGTCGATTCCGAAGCTTCTCATTCTTCTGAAGCAGTAGACCGCCGCCAGAAACATTCCCAGAATTATTACTATCGCATACCACTTTATCGTAAATCCGAAAACTGTGAACGCGTCGCTGTAAACGGGAAGCTCTATGCCGAACGAGGGAAAGGATACGGTGTTCCACTCCGCGTTTGTCAAGCCTGCTCCCCCTCTCCGTGAACAGGCTCGATTATCGAGATCGTAACCTTTTCGGTGTCGAACTGTTTGTCAAGTCTTTCGGAAACGTCCTCAAAAGTCACCTTTGCAACGGTCTCGATTACGTCGAACGCCGAAAGCTTTTCCATTCCCGCGTTGAGCATTACCGTAGCGATAGCCTCGGAGTCGTTCAGATCGCGTATCAGCGCGCCGTAATAGGATTTTTTCACTGCCTCGAAGCGGTCTTTGTCAAGACCCTCTTTCTTGCAGCGGTTTATTTCCTCGATAAGCTTATCCCGCACAAGCCTGGGATTTCTCGATTCTCCGCCGAATATCGAACAGAAATATCCGTCGCCCAAAAATACCTCCGACGAGAAGGACGAGTTTATCAGTCCGTCGTCGTAAAGCTTTTTATAGAACGCGGAGCTTTCGTCAGACAGAAGCGACAGGACAAAATTAGTCTCTATCTCCGCCCTTACCTGCTCCAGACCGCTTTCGGGCTTTGCCTTGAAGCCGATGTTGAAAATTGGCATAGCAACCTCAAGCTTTTGTACGACTTCCTTTTCGCAGACCGTTTCGGGTTCCGGCTCGAACGCGGTTTCAAGTTCGGGATTTTCATTGTTTTTCAGCAGCTTGTCGCAAAGCTCCAGAGCCTTGTCCTCGTCGATATTTCCCGCAATGCTGAGTACCATGTTGTTAAGGTTGTAGAACGTATTGTAGCACTTGTAGAGCAGGTCTGCGTTGATCTGTGCAATGCTCTCCACAGTACCCGCAATATCTATCTTAACGGGGTGGTTGAGGTACAGACCTTGAAGCATATTGAAAAATACTCTCCAGTTGGCGTTGTCGTCGTACATACGGATCTCCTGACCGATAATGCCCTGCTCCTTTTGGACGGTCTCCTCGGTGAAGTAGGGATCCTGCACAAAGTTCAAAAGTATCTCCAGCGACTCGTAAACGTTGTCGGTACAGCTAAACAGATAGCAGGTCTTGTCAAAGGTGGTATAGGCGTTTGCGGACGCTCCAGTTTTCGCGTAAAGGCTGAACACGTCGCAGTCCTCGTTTTCAAAAAGCTTATGCTCCAGATAGTGAGCAATGCCGTTTGGCACGGTGACGAAATCGGGTTCGGACTTGGTTTTGAATTTTGTGTTTATGGAGCCGTACTTAGTTCCGAACAGCGCGTAGGTGGTGCTGTAGTTCTCCATTTTCCAG
This sequence comes from Oscillospiraceae bacterium, assembly GCA_029067895.1. Lineage (GTDB taxonomy): Bacteria > Bacillota > Clostridia > Oscillospirales > Ruminococcaceae > RGIG8773. The sequence goes on from JAIEDQ010000077.1 coordinate 17,029, forward strand.
ATATAGATATTAAGACCCGTGGGGTGCTTCACATAGGTGTACTGCTCCCCTGTGCGTTCGTTTCTGATAATTTTCTTTTCCATTATTCGCAAACCTGAAGCTTAGTTTCAGGCTTTTGCCTCCTTTCCGGTAAGAACATATACGGTGTCGAGCTTGACCGATTCGGCAGCCTTTATAACGTCCTCGCGGGTTATCTTTTTCAGCTTTTCTATCATATCCTCGGGAGAAAGCGAATCACCCGAATAACTGCGGCTGAAATACCATTCCGCAATGGAGCGCGCTCCGTCGCTTACGCCTCTCCATGAGTTCATAATGGACTTGCGGGCGTTTTCCATGTCCTCGTCGGTAAAATCACCGCGGCGAACAGCGTCAAGCTGATTGAGTATCTCCGCCTCGGCTTTGGCTATATTTTCCTGTTCAACGCCGCTGTCAACGTACAGCGTACCCTTTTTATCGTTATAGCCCGACGAGCAGTAGTAGCACAGGCTCAGCTTCTCGCGGACGTTCATGAACAGCTTTGAGATAGGCGTTGCGCCGAAAATGGCGTTCATAAGCTTTAACGCAACGGGGTCGCCGCAGTCGGTCTTGAAGCCCATGACCATTTTGCTCTGAGCAACGTCGTACCTTTCGGTAACTCTGCAAACCTCGCCTTTAAGAGGAGATTTTGCGGAAGAATTGTCCCCGCCGAAAGCTCTGCCTATCGAGTTCAGAGCGTCGGTAATAATCTTTTTGCAGCCTGCGGACTCCTGCGCTCCCACAAAGAAAATCTCGATCTGCGCGGTTTTAAGCAGTTCCAGATACTGCTTATAGGCGTCCGCGGAGGTAAGCTTCTCCGCATGGGAAACGTCTCCCTTTACCGAAACGGCGGCAGGCTCGTCCTTGAAGATATTTATATTTGCGCGCTTAAAGGCAAAAGAACGCTTTTCGTTTATCTCCGCCTCAATGTCATCGATAAGCTCCTGCTTTTTCAGTTCAAAATCTTTTTCAAAGAAAACCCCGTCCTGCAAGTGGGGGCTTGTAAGGCAGTCCGTCATGACCTTAGTCATTTCCTCGGTAACAGCCTCGCCGTCAAAGGCGTAGCGGTCGTTGATACAGCCCGCCATCAGAGACAGCACCTGACTGTCCCCCATTTTGGACACCGAACCCTTCAGCACCGCGCCGTACAGCTCGGAAAGCTTTTTGTTAAG
>JAIEDQ010000078.1 GCA_029067895.1 Oscillospiraceae bacterium
GAGAAGTGTTTGGTATGAATTTTTTTACAAAAGCAAAGGACAGTATTTTTCTCGTGCTGAAAGGCGCGGCAGTCGGTATCGGCAACGCCATTCCCGGAGTGAGCGGCGGCACTATCGCGGTCGTTACAAAAATTTTTGACAGGCTTATTGAAGCGATCACTCCCAATATCAAAAAGCTGATAAAAAATCTGCCGTTCCTTATTCCCGTGGGCTTGGGAATGGTTATCGGTATTTTCCTGACGGCGGTGGCTCTCGACTATCTTTTCGAGACCTACAACGTTCCCACCCAGCTTTTCTTTATGGGACTTATCGTCGGCAGCCTGCCAACGGTAATGCGTGAGTGCAAAAAGGAGCGCAGCCGTATCAGTCCAATAAACCTTATCCCGTTTCTGGTGGGACTTGCTGTTATGATCGCAATGCTTTTTGCAAGCGACGGCGGAAGTATGTTTACCGAGGGCGCGGCGCTGTCTCTGCGGGACGTGCTGGTCTACATTATTATGGGATTTATCGCGGCGGTGGCAATGATAATCCCCGGAGTAAGCGGCTCGATGATAATGAAAATTTTCGGGGTGTACGACTCCATAATCGGCGCGGTTTCGGGACTTGATTTCCCCATACTTATCAGCTTCGGCGTGGGAGCGGTTGTGGGAATTTTCGCCGCTGCGGGAATAATCAACGCGCTTATGAAGCGGTTCAGGCAGGGCGTTTACTGCTTCATTATCGGACTGATAATCGGCTCCGTGCCGCATATTTTCCCCGCGGAGTTTCGCTTTGACGCGCAGGGCATCGTTGGCATAGTCCTGCTTCTTGTGGGAGCTGCTATCCCCATACTTATGGATCTTCCCGCACGGAAAAAGGAAGCGCAGTCTGCCGAGTAAAAAGTATTGACAAGACCGCAGATATATGTTATACTTTGTACGTAAAATTATACACAGGTCAAATTCAGAGGTCAAGCTTATGTTTTGGAAAATGATAAATTTACAGCTGTCAAAAGGTTCCATTTTTCCCCTTTACGGGGATAGTGCGCCCTTTTGCAGGAAAATTTGTCATAAACATACTCAGATCTGACCTCGGTCGAAGTGTTTCTGCAAATTACTGTTAGTGCGTATTATCTCCTTAACTGTTATTAAATGTTAAGGAGATTTTTTATGTTTAAAATTAAGAAGCAATTATCGAAATTATATTTGTCGTCCGTGCTTGGCAATCTGTCGCTTACGGGCGCATGGGTCGCGATTTTGGCGGCAAGAGGCTACAGTCTGGTGGAGATCGGCATTGCCGAGACCGTTTTTCATATCACGAGCCTTATATTCGAGATACCGTCGGGAGTTCTGGCGGACGTGTTCGGCAGAAAGAAAATGCTGATCGTAAGCAGCATCATGCGCATGATCGGAAACATCGTAATGATATTTTCGGACAATCTTTTTATGGTGTGTCTGTCCATTGCTTTTCAGGCGCTGAGCTACAACTCGTCGTCGGGTTCGGGAGATGCTCTGGCTTACGATTCGCTTAAGATCGCAAAAATGGAGGACGGGTTCGAGAAGTACGAATCAAATCAGCTTATCATTTACCGTATTTGCAGCGGTTTGTCAACTCTGTGCGCGGGCTTCGCTCTTTTTATCGGACACAGGATCGCCTACGGAACTGACCTGATAATGTGCGCGGTACAGATATTTGTTCTGTCTTCCCTGTGTGAAGTGTACGCCTCGGAGCCGCAGAATGACCCGCAAAGCAGTATGGCTGCAAAGCTTATCGGGTGCTTTAAGAAAAGCTTGGCTTTTCTGAAACAGGTCGGAAAAGCCATGGGGATAATGATGTGCAATTCCCTTATTGGCGCGGTGGATATCCTGCTGTTGTTTTTCTTACAGGCAAAGCTTCCCGAAAAAGGCATTCCTCAATGGGTACTGGGATTTGCTCTGCTTTTTATGGAAATGGGCGGCGTTGTGGGCTCTAAGCTGATTTTGAAGCTTCCCAAGCTTAGCTATAAGCAGGTGTACGCAGTATCGGCAGTCCTTGTGCTGACGGGCTTTCTGGCTGAGCATTCGCCGCTATGGGCGGTTATGGCTTTGGGAGGATTTATTGCGGCTGTGGGCGACGACGCGTTACAGGTGCGTACAAACGCCATTTTACAGGATATGTTCCCCTCGGAACAGCGGGCAACGCTTACTTCTGTGGAGTCGTTCACTTTTTCCGTTATTATGATAGTTCTGTCGCCTCTTGCAGGATTTGTTTTTACGTACTGGTGATACGACCGATTTTAAACGCATTACACAAAAATGTCCCGACTGGTAACGGTTGGGACATTTCAGTTTAACGGGGAGCCCCCGCGGGCACTTGCACGCAGTGCAAAAAAGTCACGCCCCTGCGTAAAATGTTCGGACTATTAATTTGGCTATGCCCACTCAAGGGGGCGGGTAGATTTATTGGTTGCCCGATTTATTTTATTTTTGTAAAGTGAGACTTGCTCCCGCCCTACAAAACCGTACCCCGCAAAATCAAAGATTTGCACTCCGTGCTGCCCGCACCTAACTTCTTGACCGAAAACGTAAAATGTGATACAATGTAAAACACACACCGAAAGGAGCTTCAACAATGATAAAAAGCATAATGTTCGTCTGCCACGGAAATATATGCCGCTCTCCAATGGCGGAATTTATTATGAAAGACCTTGTAAAAAAAGAATGTCCCGACGCGGATATCTTTATAGCCTCAAGCGCAACAAGCACCGAGGAGATCGGCAATCCCGTATATCCTCCGGCAAGAGCGGAATTAAACCGCCGCGGTGTACCCTGCGGCGGCAGACAAGCTGTTCAGGTGAAGAAAAGCGATTACGGAAAATACGATCTGTTTCTTGTTATGGACGGCAATAATGTGAGAAATATCATGCGTATTTTCGGCAGCGATCCGGACGGAAAGGTGCGCAGACTGTCGGAATTTTCCGGCGGGAACAAGGATATTTCCGACCCTTGGTACAGCGGACGCTTCGATGTGGCTTTCGACGATATCTACAGAGGCTGTGTCGGACTTCTCGAACATATCAGACGGGAAAACTGACAGGTCTAAAAAATCTTCTCGGAAAAGCTGTACCGCAGAAAAGTCTTGAAGCCCAGTCTGCCGTACCACCAATCAAGGTATGTATAGTGGATAAATGCGTCGGTGCAGCCGTTTTGCTTTAAGCGCCGCATTGCTTCGGCGACCATGGCAAGTCCTATGCCTTTTTTCCTCATTTGGGGAACTACCCCTACGCAGCCTATGGAGCCAACATTGTTTTTTCCGTCGGTTATTACGGTGTCGGCGTTTTCGTCAATGATACAGAAGCCTGCCGTTTCCCCGTCAAGCTTTGCGATAAGCACGGGACTTTCGGAGGTGAAATACTGCACCCATTCGGGATCGACGGATTCCACGGCGCGGAGCAGACTTTGGGGGTCTGTGCTGGCTCCAAACACGAGGCTTACACCGTCGGGCCGGGTCGGGATATCACGCATGTTCGTGTCGAAATTCTCCGCAGGAATTTTCAATTCCTAA
>JAIEDQ010000079.1 GCA_029067895.1 Oscillospiraceae bacterium
TACAGATTCCTATTGACAGGGATATTGTCGAGCAGAAAGCCGAGATTGTTCCAGAACAGAAACAGGCGGTCAAGCCGAAAAATAAATCAAGATAGTGAACAGGAGGACGTTTATGGCAAATAAAAAAGAATACACTCCCGAAGAAATTCGGGAGTACAACGAGCGCAAGCAAGCGGAAATTGACGAGATGATACAGCGTATCAACGAGGGCGTAAATGCGGTTTTTGAATCGGATAAATACAAGGAGTACCTCAAATTTGCTTCTAAATTCACCGATTATTCCGCCCGAAACACTATGCTTATAAGCTTGCAGCGCCCCGACGCAACATTGGTTGCCGCATACGGAAAATGGAAACAGCTTGGTCGTCAGGTTGAAAAGGGCGAAACTGGTATCTCAATTCTCGCTCCCGTGACATACAAAACAAATAACATTTTGGAAGTTGAACGCCCTGCTGTTGACGAGTTCGGTAATACCCTCTACAATGAGGACGGTACGGAGAAAACTGAAACTGTGGAAAAGCCTTTGACGGGACTTGCTTTCAAAAAGGTTTATGTTTTCGACGTTTCCCAAACGTCGGGAAAGGAAATTCCCGACCCTGTTGGCGAGTTGACAGGTGACATTGACGCAGGGCGAAAAGAAGCGGTATTCGCGGCTCTGAAAAAGGTCACAGGTGCGGAATTTGAGTTCAAAGACATAAAGGGCGGCGCAAAGGGATATTACAGCGCGGCAAAAAATCTTATCGTCATAAAGGCGGGAATGAGCGACGCGCAGACCCTTAAAACCGCCTTTCACGAAGCAGCGCACAACCTTTTGCACGACCCGAAAAAGGAAATCGTTACAAACAAATCTCCCCGAAACGAAAAGGAAGTGCAGGCTGAATCCGTTGCGTTTATGGTTGCGGAGAAATTCGGCATAGACACTTCCGAGTATTCGTTTCCTTACATAGCGTCGTGGTCTGAGGGGAAACAACTTGAACAGCTTAAAAATTCTTTGCAGGAAATTCAGGCAGCCGCTAAGAAAATATCTTCCGAAATCGAATCGGAGCTTTTGAAAATGCAGAAAAGACATCTCACTATGGACGAGAAACTTGCGGACACCGAGCTTAATAACATTCAGAAAGCGGAATTTTTGATTGAGGATTGTGCAGACAGAGGTGTTAATTTCTCGCAGGAGGACACCGAAAAAATCCTTGAATTTGCGGGAAACAACGAGGACATTTACGAAACGGCGCAGCTTGTTTCCGATATGGAAATTATCCAAAAGCAGAGGGATAGTTACGGCTACGATTTCACAAATATGAACCCTATCGACACAAAGGACGAGGCTCTCAAAGCATTTGACAGGGGTGAGGCGGTATATCTTCTGTACCCCGACAACACCGAGGGGCTTGCGGAAAGTCGTTCCGACATTGAGAATTTTGACGGATACTTTGGTACTGAAAAGAAGCCAAGCGACTTTGTTATGGAGCAAGACAGCGAACTTATTCCTGTTTCAAAAGAGGTTGCATTGGATATGTTCGATAAGGAACTGGAGGTTTTTATCGACGGTGTTCCTGCTCAAAGTCGTGAGGAAATAGAGAACGCTCCCGACGATAAGAAGCTTTATCTTTCCGAGTATCAGTATGCGGCGCAGCTTGATTTTGAAAAGACCCCGCCTGCAAAAATTTTTGAAAAGAAAAATGACAATATTATCGGCAATACGCCTTACCGTGAGCTTGGCGACAAGTCGGAATTGCAGTATTATCAAAATCTTAAAAACCGTCACGCTGAAAATATTGCCGCACAGTTAAATGCGGACGGTATACGGTTCAGTGGCGTTAAAAAGGAATGGACTACCACCATTACTATAAACAAAGCGGATATTCCCGCTTATGAAGCCGCTGTTGAAAAGGTCAAGGCTGGGTATGATAAGGCAAAAAAACAGGGTATTCCCACAAAGAACGATACTGAAATTCCGCAGAATAATTCTCAAAACATTAATTATGAAAAGCCCGCAAAGCCTGTTCAGCAAAGCGTTTCGCCTGCTGAAAAATCAGACAAAACCGATATTGGAAACACGCCATATGAGGAAATGGGCGGCAAGTCGGAATTGCAGGTGTACAGAAACTTAAAATCCCGTCACGCTGAAAATATCGCAAAAGCCCTTAATGAAAGCGGCATAAAATTCAGCGGGGTAAAAATGGGAACGGTTGCAGCCATAGCTGTAAAAAAGACCGATATTCCCAAATATGAGGCAGCCGTGGATAAGGTCAAGGCAAGCTATAGCAAGGATAAGACAGAAGCTCCGACAGTAAAGCCTTTGTCTGTAACGGCGGAAATTGACAAGGCAATTTCAGATAGTAATTACGAACTGTACCATTACGATTTGAAAAAGGCAGCCGATACGGTCATAGAAAAATGCGGGATTCAACGCACTTCAAAAATTCTTGCGGATTACATAAATTTCCACGGTTATGACGGTCGTATTTCTTCACAAAACAAGGCTTGGGCGCAAGAATTTGAGCCGCCCACAAATCGGTACGGTCCTGTTTTCAAGACCCACCCTACGGTGCTTGACGGATTTATTGATAGTGTTCGCGATAAGATAAAGTCCCTTGAAATCAAGTCAGAGCTTTCGCCGCTGTATGAGGATAAATTTCTGTATTCCTCGGAACGTGTGGAGCTTCGGGACGATTATCGCGGAATACCCGAAACGCATTATTACAATTCCTCCGCGAATGAGTATTTTGTGGACGGTATCGGCTGGCTCGATAATTCGGCATACGACTACGAGCAGAAAATGTCGGGACTCTCCGCAACGGTTTTTTATGCAAAAGTCACGCAGATAAATGCGGAATATGTTGATACTTCGGGCAACGTCGGTCAGATTGACATGTCAAAAGCCGATTATGATTTGCTTACACAAAAGACCTATTCTCCCGAAAATACGGAGAAGCTTGAAGCGGCGAAAGCCGCATTGCAGGAGCGCAAAGCTGTGGCGGGAATTACCGAGAAGCCTGTGGAATACTACGCTGTTCGTCAGACAAACGACCATAAATTTGCGGTTTGTACTATTAGTGCAGACGGTCTTGTTACTCCCGTAAAACCCAACATTGCAACGATCGCAGAAGCGAAAAAGGCAATGCTTGAATTGTACGAAAGCAAAAAGGACAGCGTGAAATGTCAGTTTATTCACCCGCAGACTTTGGACGAAAAATCGGCGGAGCTTTACAAAAATATGTCGCAGGAAATGCCCGATGTTACATACCGTATTCAGGTCAATACAAGGAAAAATGCCGCTGCGGACAACACCCATTATTTGCAGGAATACACAAAAAATCCTGACGATACCTACAAGATCGGGGAGGTTATTTGCAGGGGGAACTTTGATAAATGCAACGCTGCTCTTGCGGACATTTTGAAAAACGGCATTGACCGCAAGCAGGAGATAAATATCAAAAAACCCGACTTTGAGATTTATCAAATCAAGAAATCTGATGAAACCAATAGCATAAGGTTTGAATCGCTTGAACGGCTTGCGGAGCTTGGTCAGAAACCCGAATTTTCAAACTATGACAAGGTTTATGAGGGCAATATGTCAACGGTAAACGTTCGCGGCGATACCGTCGGAGATAAGCTGGAGGCGGTGTTTGTTAAGTTTAATATTAATCGTCCCGAAGATTTTACTGGACATTCGCTTAGCGTTTCGGACGTTGTTGTTATGGACGACAAGGCGTATTATGTGGACAAGGTGGGCTTTCAGCCGCTTAAAGAATTTAAGCCTATCGAAAAAAATATAGAGAAGGATAAGG
>JAIEDQ010000008.1 GCA_029067895.1 Oscillospiraceae bacterium
GAGAGAGCTGTTGAGTTGTCTATGTTTTTATTGAGAGGAGTACAGCACATTTGTAAAACGGTGTTGTTAAATGCTTGGAAGTATTTATTAAAATCCTCAGAAGCTTCCGGCAAACAATCATTAATATAATTTCTAAAGCTGGTCATAGCGGCAAGGAGAAATAAACAGCGTGAGACTTGAACACGGTCATATTTTTTGCTAATAGAATTTCTTTTAGGTCTTTTTCGGCATTTGTATATAAATTTTTAAAATATTGAGGTTTATAGTTTTGGGTATAAATATATTCATTGATTAGAACTTCACGATATCTATCGACTGCAATATCTGCCATAATTTCTATATATGTTTTAATTTTTTTATCGGATAATTTTTTAAAACCAGAATTTGTAATATTGATTTTAATTTTTTCAATGCATTCAGAAATAATTTTTTTATTTGAAAGGTTATTAGAAATAGATGCGTCAATAATACTTTCAAATTTCTTATAATAAAAAGTTATATACCCTAATATGTTGCTAACAAGAATTTTTTCTTTCGTGTAACCCGCAGCGAGTTGACAAAACCTCCGAGATAAGCTATAATAAAAGCGCGGAAAAATCCGCGGCAACTTCACAAGAAAGAGGTTTTATTATGACAAGAATAAAGAAGTTCGCTGCGGCGTTTGCGGTCGGGCTGGCGCTCACCGGATTCGCCGGGTGCAATTCAAGCGGCGGCTCGGAGAGCAGTCAAAAGCCCGCTCCCGCGGAAAGCCAAACGCAGACGCAAGACGCACCCGTGATAGACGTTACTTCGCCCGCTGAACCCGCGGCGGACGTAAACTGTATGCCGATCGTCAACATACAGACAAAAGACGGCGGCTCTAACGCTATGGATTTTGTTACAAAGCCCGTAAAAAGACTTGTTTCCGAAAAAATAGCAACGTGGACTCCGAATTACGTAATGCCACCCGAGCCTTACTACACGGACTGCTCAGTATCCCTGACCGACGCTGACGATAAGCTGCTTATCGACGCGGCGGACGCGAAAGTAAAGGTTCGCGGGAACTGGACGACGTCTTACAACAAAAAGCCGCTGCGTATCAAGTTTGAAAAAAAGCAGAGCATGGCGGGGCTTAACGACGGCGGCGAATACAAAAACTGGCTGCTTCTTTCGGAATACAAGGACTTCTCGATGCTGCGCAACAGGACTGCCTTTCAGCTTGCGGGGGAAATACTTGGCGGCGACGGCTATTATGCCGCGGATTCTCAGCTCGTTGAGGTCTATATAAACGGGGAATATTGGGGAGTATACCTCCTAACGGAACAGCAGGAGGTAAACGACGGAAGAGTTGAGATAACAGAAGCGGAAAAGGACTACGCCGGCACGGATATTGGATATTTCCTCGAATACGATGGGTATTATTACGACGAGGAGCCGCTCCAAAGCTTCAAGGTGAATTACAAGAACGATGCGGAGCTTGTTCCTTATGACGGGAACGGCGGCTCGGGCAGAAAAGCAAGCCCCTCCGCCAACGGTATGAACGACGTGGGGATCACGATAAAAAGCGATATTTATTCGCAGGAGCAGCACGATTTTATAGCGAATTACGTCAACAACGTCTACGACATAATGTACGAGGCTGCGTACAACAACAAGGCATTCGTTATGTCCGACGATTTCAAGACCATTTCCGAAACGACGGCGCTTACTCCGAGGGAAGCCGTTGAAAAGGTTGTTGATGTGCGCTCGCTCGTGGATTCATATATCATAGCGGAGCTTACCTGCGACGCGGACATTTATTGGTCGAGTTTCTGTATGAGTGTGGATTTCGGCGCAGGCGGCAGCAAAAAGCTGCGGTTTGAAGCGCCGTGGGATTTCGATTCCGCACTCGGGAACAAAGACCGCTGCTCCGACGGCAACGGGTTCTTTGCGGCGAATATCATGTTCGACGTCAACGGGGAGTTTGAGGTAATGTGCAACCCGTGGCTTATGGTTCTGATGAATCAAGATTGGTATCTGGAGCTTGTAAAGGAACGCTGGACGGAAATATACAACAGCGGTGCATTCGACCGCGCGTATGAGACGATCGCGTACGAGACGGAACGTCTTGAGCCTGCGTTCACGCGCAATTATGACAGGTGGGACAACATACGCAACAACGGTGCGAGAAACGAACTTTCCCCTGCCGCCGCCTCTTGCTCCACTCAAAAGCAAGCGGCGGATTATCTGACAAGCTGGCTCAAATCGAGAGTGGACTTTCTTGATTCACAATGGCACAAGTGATATTATAATTTTGTAGCGCAAAACGATTTCCCCGCCAAGACGGGAGAATTTTGCTGTGCGTTTTATACACAGTCACAGTTCAAATGAGGCGTGTTTTCCACAAGCAAAAAGCAATGCCGACTTAATGACCTCCTATGGTTTTTATTATACCATAGGAGGACTTTTTGTCATTATTCATACTTCTTTCTTTTGGTAAAACTAATTTCTGTAAATTTTTAGAAGCCGGTATTGATTTTTTTCTCAAAATAGTGTACAATTAAAATGGGTTATTATATAATACTAATTCACGACCTAAATGTATACAAAAAATTCAAGCAAAAGCTTGAAAAGTTTTAACTTTTTTATATGGCTTTTGCGCAGAATTTTTTGTCTATACATTGGGAGTGAATTAGGATAAATTGCGCTTTGAAATATTACCTTATGAAAGGATTCTTATATGGAAAGAAAATACACCGTCCTGATCGTTGACGATTCGGAAAAAAATATCGAGATGATATCGGAAATGCTCAGCGACAGCTATGAGCTGATAACGGCAGCCAACGGCATAGACGCACTGGAGGTCATGCGCGGCGAACGCTGCCCCGACGTCGTGCTGCTTGATATGCTTATGTCCAAGCTCGACGGCTATGATATTCTGCATATAATGAGCGAGGACGAGACGCTGCGTTTTATCCCCGTCATTGCTATAACGTTTGACAGTGATCCTAACGCCTGCGCACGCGCTTTCAAGCTTGGCGCGGTGGATTTTCTGTCGTGCAGCGAGGATATAGGCATTATTCAATATCGCGTAAGAAGCGTCCTTCGGCTTTGCGAAATGAATAAAATGCGCAGTGAGATAACCTCAGAGCGGCGGCTTTCAGAGCTTATGGACAATCTGCCGGGCGGCGTTGCGCTTTCGGAGCGTGGCAGCGACGGGAAGCTGCGCATGGTATTCGTAAGCCGCGGGCTTGCCGATATGCTTGGGTTCTCAAGCATCGACGATTGCCTTGCTATGTTCTCCGACCGCCCCTTCTTCGGAGTTTCGGGAGACGACGCGTCAATTCTCCGCGGGCTTGTCGCCGAGATCCCCAAAACGGGCGGAAGCTTCAAATATGCGTTCAGATACAATCCCAACGAAGACACCGACCTTTGGCTTTCTATGCACTGCCGGCTTATATACGGCGACGGTGACAGACTGAAGCTCTGCGCATTCATCACGAACGTCACCAAGGAGAAGCATGACGAGGACGAGCTTCGCTCTTCTGCTTATTTTGATTCGCTGACGGGCTTGTACAACCGTCATGCGTTCATTAAAAACGCTCGCCGCGTTATGGACGAAGACCCGCTGACGCAGTTTTCAATTATGATGCTGAATATCGGTTCGTTCAAGGTCGTAAACGATCTGTTTGGGCGCGACGTCGGCGACAAGGTGCTTAAGATAATCGCAAACGCTGTGCGCGAGCTGGTCGCGGACAAAGGCGTTTACGCGCGTTTTTTTTCGGACAATTTCGTTGTGCTGACTCCGGATAATGAGTGCGGAGTTAACCCGCAGACTATGCTTGACGCGGTTCAGAAAGCTGTCGCGCAAAGCGGGCTTCTGTCCCACGAGATAGAGTATTATATCGGAGTTTACACCGTCGCCGACCGCTCGATGTCTGTGGAAAGTATGGCAGACCGCGCCGCAATAGCTTGCCGCTCGATAAACGGCAGTTATCAGGAGCATATTGCGTTTTATGACGAGAAAATGCGTCTTGCTCTGCTTGAGGAACAGGCGCTGTGTGACGACAGCCGCCGCGCCATTCATGACGGTGAATTCTGCGTGTACTATCAGCCTGTTTACGGCATAAAGGCGAAGAAGTTCGTAAGCGCCGAGGCGCTGGTTCGCTGGAATCACCCCACAAAGGGTATGATAAGTCCCGGAAAGTTCGTGCCGGTGTTTGAGAAAAACGGCTTTATCGCAGAGCTTGACCTGTACGTTCTGGAGCAGGTCTGCATATATATGAAGCGCCGCCGCGACAGCGGGCTGCCGCAGTTCCCGATCTCGGTGAACATCTCGCGTATGAGTCTTTACGATCCCAAGCTTTACGATACGATAAGCGAGCTCACAGACCGCTATGAGATCGACCCGAAATTCTTCCGAATAGAGATCACAGAAAGCGCCTACAACGACAATCCCGCTCAGCTTCTCGAAACCGTCGGCAAGCTCCGCGGAAAGTGCTATCCGGTTCTTATGGACGATTTCGGAAGCGGCTATTCGTCGCTTAACACCCTGAAGGATATCCCGATAGACATTCTCAAGCTGGATATGAAATTTATGCAGGGCTTTGAGAAAAACGGAAAGGTCGGCACGATCGTAACGTCCGTTGCCCGTATGTCCAAGTGGCTGAATATCCCGCTGCTTGCCGAGGGCGTTGAAACGAAGGCGCAGTTCGACTTTTTGTCGAGCGTCGGCTGTGCGTATATACAGGGCTTCTATTTCGCACGCCCTGTTCCTGAGGAGGAGCTTACGCGGCTTATCGCGCTTGAGGGAGTAAGCGGAAGCGCGGATATCGAGACTTATGCGCTGGGCGATGACGTAAACGAGCTTCTCGGAAGCAACGCGCTTGTGTCGAAGCTGATAAGCGGCGCATTCGGCGGGTTCGGTATCTATGAGATGTACGACAACAAGCTTGAGGCTCTGCGCGTGAACAACGGCTATATGAAAATTATGGGCTATACGCCTGAGGACTTCAACGAGGAAAACGTAAACGTCTGGGATATGATGACGCCTGAGGACGCCGAGCGTTCGCGGAACGCGTGCCTTGAGGCTCTGCGGACGGACGAGGCTGTCCGCGCGGTAGTTCGCCGATACGACAAAAACGGCAATCTGAGGTATCTGGACGGCGTTCACAGAAGGCTTGGCGGAACATATGAAAATCCAATACTCTGTATTGCGTTCAACGACATCACTGATCAGCGTGAAAGCGAGCGGAAGCTTCAGCTCGCATACAACGAGATCGAGGAGATCATCAACGCCACGGATTCCGT
>JAIEDQ010000080.1 GCA_029067895.1 Oscillospiraceae bacterium
ATTATAACCACTTTAAAAACAAATGTCAATAAATAATTACATTTTTTTCTGATTTTTTATTTAAAATTTAAATAAAATAAAAAATAGAGAAAAAATAAAAAATTATTTATGATATTTTCCGCCGTTTAAGATCTGGAAAGAACGGTATATCTGTTCAAGAAGCATTACTCTTGCAAGCATATGCGGAAATGTCATTTCCGACATTGATAATTTAAGTCCGCACATTTTTTTTATTTCTTCGTCGATACCGAAAGAACTGCCGATAAAAAAATTAAGAGTACTTTTTCCCGAAACGGAAATTTCCCCGATCTTTTCGGCAAGCTTTTCGGATGAAAGCTGCTTTCCCTCAATGCACATAGCAATGTTAAAGCAGTCCTTTCCGTCAAGGAACTTTTTCATCGCTTTGCCCTCCGCGGACAAAGCCGCCGCTATTTCTTTTTCGGAGGGGGAGTCGGGAAGTCTGCTTTCCGCAAGCTCTGTCACCGTAAGCCTGCAAAAAGCATTCAGACGTTTTGAATACTCGCTGCACGCCTCACGGAAATAACTTTCTTTAAGCTTTCCGACCGTAATAAGATTAACGTTCATCATATCTTTTTTCACACCGCCACAAATCCGCCGCTTGTCTGGACGGGAGCAACGGAAAGAATATAATCCGTGTTTCTTCTGAAGCCGTCAAGGCATGAAGCAACAGTATTTTCGGCAATTTCGGGACGGTTATTTTCCTGTGAAAGATGTCCCAGAATAATTTTTTCCGTACCGCTTTCCACAAGCTTAGCGGAAAATTTTCCGCTGTCGATATTTGAAAGATGTCCGCTTCCGCTGAAAATTCTCATTTTGAGATAGTATGGATACGAACCGTTTCTGAGCATTTCCACATCATAATTTGCCTCCAGCAGAACGCAGCTTGTGCCGAGCAGGGCTTTTTCGATTTCATCAGTGACGTGTCCCAGATCGGTGCAGACCGCCGCCGATTTTCCGTCGGGAAACGTTACTTTATATCCGCAGGATTCCCGCGCGTCATGGGGAGTACTGAAACACTCTACACTCATTCCGCAGACATCTTCGCCGTCAGACATTTCATAATACTCACCGCTGACCGCGCCCGACTTTAAAAGGTACTCCAATGTAAGTCTGCGGGCAAAAACGGGCGCCTTTATTTTTTTTGTCAGAACCGCCAGACCCTTTATATGATCGCTGTGCTCATGAGTAACGAAAACAGCTTTTACCGAATCGACCGAAAGACCGTTCAGTTCCATTGCATTTTTCAGTCTGCTAAACGACACGCCGTCGTCAATAAGTATTCCCTCGTTTTTGCTGCCTATGTATATGCTGTTTCCCTTGCTTGAGGAAAACAGCGGATAAACTCTCGCCAAAGCAATGCTCCTCAGTATTTTCTTTACGCTTTGTTGCCCACGTCGGAAAGCTTGAGCAGCTCGTCTTCATCGACAATAAGTATTTCCATGTCGAGCTTGTCGTTGCGTACAACTCTTTCAAAAAATTTGGACTGCAAAAGGAGATTCATGCTTCCGCCGCCGATCACGGGTTCTACCTTGTCAACTGCCAGCACGCCGTCAACAAGAAGTCCGAGCATCTGATGCTCGTCAGCAATAACGACAACAATCTCGCGGTATGCGTTTCTGTACACTTCCTGAGCATCTTTGAGTATAGCGATCACCCTTGGATAGTACTCCGTCTTTATCTTGTTAAAGAGTGCTTTTGCAGTTTCATCTTCTCCTTTGTTCATCGCACTTATAGCCTTAGCGGCAGTTTCGTGAAGGAGTCTGTGAGGTTCCTCGATCTTTTTGATATAGAAAGCGGCAGGGTGATTCCCCTTGACAAACTGATCGTACCACTTTCCGAAAGCGCATTTGTGAGGATCTATCGCGAGAGTAAATTTCTCTTTGGTCTCAATGCATTTTTCAAAGGTTTCAAGCCATCTGACGTGGTCGAGCCTGCGCTGTTCTATCATTTTTCCGAATTCAGCGACCTCCTCGTCAATCGGGGAGAAGTGGAAAAGCTTACGCATATTGAGGAGCGGGTAAACCTCACCTCTGCGCTCTACGAGACCGCAGTAAATGTCCGGAGCGTCAGGTATCGGAGTGACCTTGCCCGGCATTTCAAGTCCGTTAACATATTTGCTGTTGACCGCATATGCTTTTTCGTCCAGAGTAAAAATAAGCCAGGGCAGCTCATCGCGTTCCTCCGCGTCGGGGGTATAGTTTTCGTTCATAATAATCCTCCTGTAATGACCGCGTCAATGCGCCGCATATATGATCTGACGCAAGGAATATTTTTAACGGCGCTCCGATTCTCATTGCTGAAAAAAGTTCGGCAGAAAATAATAAACCGTTGCTGAAAGCATTATACCATATTTATTTATTTTTTTCAAGACTTTTTTCACATTTTCGCAAAAATAATCTAACGAACGACATAAAACCGAAAATCCGGCTTTCAAATATTTGAAAATTTTGACAATTCCATTAATGAAGTCAGCGTATTTAAACACAACAAAAGCGGCTGAATAAGTAAAGCTTTGACGATAATCAGTACATATACCGTTAAACTGTAAAGCAGTAAGAGCAAAAAATTAATTTTTTATCTGAAAATTTGCAAAAGTACTTGCATATTTCCGCAAAATCTGCTATAACTAATATAAAGATAAAAAGCGGCGTCTATGATTTCATTTAACATACAGTGCGAAAGGAATGAATATTATGAAAAATTATAAAAGACGGGACAAAATAAATTACTATCTTGATATCGCCGAAACCGTCCTGGAACGCGGCACTTGTATCCGCCGCAATTTCGGCGCGATAATCGTAAGCAACGACCGTATCATTTCAACGGGATATGTAGGCTCTCCCCGCGGGAGAGCCAACTGCGTTGATCTTGGCTATTGTACGCGGGAAAAGCTGAACGTTCCGAAAGGACAGCGCTATGAGCTTTGCAGAAGCGTACATGCCGAAGCAAATGCGATCATAGCAGCCGACAGAAACGATATGCTTGGAGCAACGCTTTATCTTGCCTGTCACGACGCGAAAACAGGGGAGCTTTACGGCGAAGTTGAACCCTGCTCCATGTGCAAGAGAATGATAATCAACGCTGGTATTTCAACCGTAATAATCCGCAACACAAGAGATACATATACCACAATAAACGTTGAAAGCTGGATTGAGAACGACGATTCTATTGAAGGCTCGAAAGGATATTGATTAAGTATGTCATATGCATGAAGCATGTATAATTGGTCAGCTTTCTTAATTAATGCGTAATCCTGTTCCAAATAGGGAGCAGGATTTTTTGTTTCTGTTTGGTGCGTTAGCTGAAAAAAGGGTACGGTTATTTTCATTATTATAAGGAGACTTGCATAGTTATAAAAAAGCTCTATTTACGAAACTGATTTCTGTAAGCAGAGCTTGACTTTAGATATAAGGCTTTACATAAATATTATTCTGAATTTTCTTCTTCGCGTTTTTTAATAACGGATATTTTAGAATTATGTACATTATTGGTTTTAATTTTAATTAATAACTGCACATATAATTATTATTTCTGTCA
>JAIEDQ010000081.1 GCA_029067895.1 Oscillospiraceae bacterium
CTTCCTCGGTAAGTCCGTAGTTTTTGTTCATTACCTCGTCCATGCAGCCGGTCTGTATCTCGCTTATAACGTCCGAACCCGAAATCGTACTCAGGGCGGAAGCAAGTCCCGCCGTGGACATTTTGCTGACAAATTTTATCAGCGCAGGTTCTTTTTTCACCGTAATGCTCTCGCCGTAGCCCTGCGGGATAATTACCGCGTTCTTGATGTCAAGTCTTTCAAGCTCGGCGGCGTAGTCGTCGCTTTCAAAGGTAACGTAATTTATTTTTGTGGACTGGGAGGCGTCAATTTTTTTCAGCACCTCAGCGGTGAAGTCGCTGTCGTCCTGATTGCAGAGGGTTATTGTAGAGGTGTCGAAGCCCTCCTCCATTGCGCCGCCCATGATCTGTCCCATAACAATAAGCAGCACCATTGTGAAAACCATGCTGATGATCGCCTGCTTTGTGATAAGCTCTCTAAGCTCCTTTTTAAGCAGATTACCGAACTTCATTGTCCTTCACCACCCTTTCAAAAACTTCTTCAAGGTTAGCGGCTTCGTACCGCTCTTTAAGCTCGTTTATCGCTCCCACGACCATAAGCTTTCCGCCTGTCATAATGCCCACGCGGTCGGAGACGTATTCGATCTCCAGCATATTGTGGGACGAAAGCAGGAACGCCATGTGCTGTTCCTTGGCAAGATTTTTTATCATCTTGCGTATTTCAAGAGCGTTGATAACGTCCAGACCGGAAGTAGCCTCGTCCATTATGGCAAGCTTGGGTTCGGTCATGACCGCTCTCGCAAGCAGAAGCTTTCTTATCATACCACGGGAATAGCCTCCGATCTTTTCTTCAAGCCTGTCGCCCAGACCGCAGATCGCCTTGCCCCGCTCAACGTATTTGTCGAGGGTGTCCTTGTCCTTGGCGAAAAGTCCCGCCATAAATTCAAGGTAATTCTTGCCCGTCATGGTCTTGTAGGCTCCCGCCTCGTCGGGAAGATAGGTTATGTTCTCCCGTACCTTATCGGGATTTTTTACTATGCTGTAGCCCGCCACCTCAGCGTCTCCCGCTGTAGGCTGGATAAGTGTGGATATCATTCTGATAGTGGTGGTTTTGCCCGCTCCGTTAGGACCTATCAGGGCAAATATCTCTCCCTCGTCAACGGTGAAGCTTACCCCGTCCGCGGCGAACACGTCTTTCTTGGGGTACTTTTTTGAAAGCCCCTTGACCTCAAGAACTGCTGCCATATAAAAACTTCCTTTCCGTACAAATGTGTACTACAAAACTAATACAATAATACTACAAATTTTTGGTTTTGTCAATTGACTATAATGTACAATAAACCGTCATGCTATACGTTTATTTTGTATGTTGGCTACATGACAAAATACATAATGTACGCCGTAACTGTGCCTTAACTCTTTTATAATAATATCATGCTTTCTAATAAAAAGCAATACTATATTATTAAAAAGTGTATAACCTTATTAAAATCTGATAAAATTACTTAGAGAAAGGGTGAGGAAAATGTCAAGATCCACAAAGATCTCTAAGCAGAACGAATACAAGTACATTCAGCTTGGGCTGAACATCGCCTACTACCGCAAGCTTCAGGGTTTCACTCAGGAGGAGCTTGCGGAAGCGGCAGGGATAAGCCGTTCCCATATCAGCGCCATAGAAGCCGCAAATATCGTCCACAACGTTTCCCTGGAGGTGATATTCAACATTGCCGCCGCTCTCGGCACCGAGCCGCACAAGCTGCTGATATTCAGGGACTGACCAAACTGAGACGCGTCAGTATTTGCGCTCATAGTAAAATTTGAAGCAGAGCGTGCAGATCGCCATGACCGTAATAACTCCCGCGAGGACAATTGTTATTTCCTGCGAGAAAAACGAGGAAATAATTGCTCCGAGACAAACAATGTAAGTAGTTGCAGCAAAGCTGCCGCTTGCGGTCTTTTCACGGATAAGCGCATAACGTTCGTCTTTGGACTTTCTGTATAATTCTTCAAGCTTTTTTTCGTCAATTTTAAGCATATAAAGTCTGAAAGCCTGAAATACCCCATATCCCAGCAGAGCCAAGCTCAGACCGCCTCCGAAGCCTCTTGTGAAGCCGCTTGCGCTTTCCTTGAATGCGGAGAAAATCCAATATACCGCATCCAGAAAAATTACTGCCGCGAAAGTCAGAAACGTTTTTGCGGCAAGGTCTTTTTTGAATTTTTCCATAAATTTCTCCTTTCTAACGATGTTTTGTGGTTTTGCGTCAGCAAAATTCCTCACGACAGTGAGGAAAACAAAACTCGCAGTTTGAAAAATCTTTGATTTTTCAAACTTTACCCACAATCAGTATTTTCTGCGGTAATAAAATTTAAATGCGACTTGAACAAATGCGATCACCATAATTATTGCAACAATGGTATAGAAC
>JAIEDQ010000082.1 GCA_029067895.1 Oscillospiraceae bacterium
CTCGGATCTCTCTTACGCCAAGGATATGAGGATATTCAATCTGCCAAGGTTTTTCAAACAGGTTCTTGACCGTTCCCTTGCCGGCCGGCTCGACTGGTATGAGCAGCAGGACGAATGGTCATTCCGGCATGATGTGGCGGAGCAGATCGTTTTGTGGGCGGGTTATCTTTGCTCTTACGGATATGTTGTGTACAAGGTATTTACAGGAAATATCAGCGCGGGAGATTGTGTGCTGTATTTCAATGCGATATCGCTGCTGTCGAATACGGTATATAACCTTGCGGGCAGCTATAGTGGGTTTCAGTGGCAGAGCGATAATATTTCATACGCGAGAGAATACTGCGACCTGCCCGACAAAACCAACAGAGGCAAGGGTGAGCCTCTTCCGAAAAACGATTATGAGATAGAGTTCAGAAATGTCAGCTACACATATTATAAAGCGGATGAACCCACGATCAAAAACCTTTCGTTTACGCTCCATAAGGGGGAACGGCTTGCGCTTGTCGGTCTGAACGGTGCGGGCAAGACTACCCTGATCAAGCTGATGTGCGGACTCTACGACCCCACCGGGGGCGAGATACTGCTGAACGGCAAGCCCGTAAACGCATATAACCGCGACGAATACTTCACTCTGTTTTCTACGGTATTTCAGGATATAAACGAGCTTCCTGTTAGCATTGCAGAGAATATTTCGGGCGAAAGCTACGAACATACGGATAAAGAAAAGCTCATCCGATGCATGAAGCAGGCGGACCTGTACGAAAAGGTCATGAGCCTGCCCGAAAAAGAAAAGACGCATCTTGTGCGGAGCATCTATGATGATGCGATTGAGCTTTCGGGAGGTCAGAAACAGAAACTGGCTTTGGCAAAGGCGCTTTACAAGAACGCCCCCATACTTCTGCTTGACGAGCCTACCGCTGCGCTTGACCCAATAGCAGAGCAGGAAATGTATCTGAACTATGCGAAATTTTCAAAGGGCAAGGCAAGCGTTTTTATATCGCACAGGCTTGCATCAACACGCTTCTGCGACAGGATAATTATGCTTGAAAACGGCGGAATAGCGGAAACAGGCACGCACAGTCAGCTTATGAAGGCGGGCGGCAAATATGCGGAGCTTTTTGAGCTGCAAAGCTCCTATTACGACGACAAGGCGGTGAATGAAAATGAGTGATACTAGGGACGACGTAAAGCTGACCGCCAGGGAGCGGCGCAGCATCATACTGCGGGCGATAAAGCTCAACGAGCAGGCGGATCGAGGCTTCACGTTAAGACTTGTTATGTGTGCGATCCTGTCACTTGCCAATGAGTATCTGTTCATATTGCTGATAAGCTTTGTAACGAACGGAATCGCAAGCGGAAGAGAGCTTGGAAATCTGCTTGCCTCAACGGCGGCTATTGTAGCTGTATGCCTTACAACACAAATAGCTGTCAAATTTATAAAGCGGCGTGAAAACAGTCATAAGGCAAAGCACGATATGCGGCTGCGCAGTATACTGAACGAAAAAATGATAAATATGGATTATGTACACCTCGAAAATCCCGATATGCAGAACCGCTATAATATGTGCATGAATTACCTGTTCGGCTGGCAGGGGGTAACGTCTGTGCCGACAGTTATGGGAGATATCGTGGTAGCTATATTCCGGATTATCATAGGCGCGGTGCTGATCATCCCATCCGTGATACGCGGCAGCGGCGGGGACGGCTTTGCGGGTTTTATAACTTCCCCTTTGGGATTTTTGGCTGTCGTTGCTGTTGTTACCGTTTCGGAGTTTATCAAAAACCTGTATTTCATCAAGAAAACTTTTTATACCCATGAGGATGTAATGCGTGATAAACGGCATCTGCTGAGCGATCGTACCTATTCGGCATATATGAATTATGTTGTGAACAATTATCGCAGCGGAAAGGAGATACGCCTGTATGCCGAGCAGGAGTTGATCCTGGGGGAGATGCAGCGGTGCACGGATGAAAACCATAAGCTGTGGCTGGGTGCTTTTTTCAAATGGTATAATAAATATGGCATAGGCGTTGAGATAATGAATCTGATCTCAGGGGGCGTTATGTACGGTTATGCTATTCTCAGGGCGATCTACGGTGTGCTTTCTGCGGGAGAGGTCATAGCGTTCGTTATGCTGTTCACAAGGGTCCTGCGCGGGATAACAGGCATATCGAACGAGCTGACCAATTTTAAACTGTCGGCCGGACACTGCAGAGACGTTTTTGACTTCCTGGATATCCCCGACGAGAAGTACAGGGGCACTATCCCCACAGAAAAACGCTCCGACAACAAGTACGAATTTGAATTCCGCCATGTGTGGTTCAAATATCCGGGCAGCGAGCAATATGTTCTCCGTGACATCAATTTGAAATGGAGGATTGGCGAGAAAATGGCTCTTGTGGGGCGCAACGGCTGCGGCAAATCAACGCTTGTCAAACTGCTGTGCAGGCTCTACGATCCCACAAAGGGCGAGATAACGCTCAACGGCGTGGATATCCGCAAATATGATTATGAAGAATATATGGCGCTGTTTGCCGTAGTATTTCAGGATTCAAAGCTGTTCTCTTTCAGCGTTGCCGAGAATGTAGCGGCGAGTACGGGATTTGACGCGGAGCGCGTCGAGGACTGCGTTCGCAGAAGCGGACTTTCGGAGCGCCTTGACGGATTGCCGGAGGGGATCCGTACTTATCTGTACAAGGATTTTGACGAACACGGCGTCGAGATCTCCGGCGGAGAAATGCAGAAAATATGCCTAGCAAGGGCGATATACAAGGGTTCACCGTTTATCGTCTTAGACGAGCCGACCGCCGCGCTTGATCCGATATCAGAGCATGACATTTATACAAAGTTTAACGGAATTGTGGGCACGAGGACAGCTATCTATATTTCGCACAGACTTTCAAGCTGCCGTTTCTGCGATGAGAT
>JAIEDQ010000083.1 GCA_029067895.1 Oscillospiraceae bacterium
TTATTAGCCATTAAGCGAAAAGAAAATATAGAATTGGCTGTTATAGCAGGGATGTTACACGATATCTATTCTTATGCTGCTATGGATTCGTCAGACCACGCCCGCAAAGGTTCAGAAATGGCTCGTGATATTATGAACTCTTTAAGTATTTTTACAGAAACTGAGATTAATCAAGTTTGCACAGCAATATACAGGCATAGTGATAAGTCGATAGTTCATGAACAATTTGATTAAATACTAAAAGACGCAGATGTGATGCAGCATGTTTTATATAATCCACTGTTTGAAATCAAAAACGAACAGAAACGTTTTGATTCTTTAATGGAAGAACTCCATCTGTTTATATAAATTCTGATTTATTTCAGTAAAATAACGGCGTGATGACACGAACAGCAAGTAAAATTTACATATAATTTTTATAATATAAAAAGGAGAGATTTTTATGCGTTATGTAATTGGAATCGACATCGGCACAAGCGGCACGAAAACCGTACTTTTCGACGAAGTGGGAAAAGTCGTTGCCTCGGCGACAGTGGAGTACCCCATGTATCAGCCACAGAACGGCTATGCAGAGCAGGAGCCTGAGGACTGGTACAATGCGGCGGTATCCACGATCAAGACGGTAATCGGCAAAAGCTGTGTTAGCAACGCCGACATTGTTGGTATCGGTCTTTCGGGACAGATGCACGGTCTTGTTATGCTGGACGAAAACGGCGAGGTAATCCGCCGCTCCATAATCTGGTGCGACCAGCGTACTGCCAAGGAAGTTGATGAAATGAATGAAAAGCTTGGCAGAGAGAAGCTTATTGAAATTACCGCAAACCCTGCTCTCACGGGCTGGACGGCTGCAAAAATTCTTTGGGTGAGAAACAACGAGCCCGAAAATTACGCAAAGTGCCGCCACATTCTGCTGCCTAAGGATTACATCAGGTACAAGCTTACAGGCGAGTTTGCTACGGAGGTTTCCGACGCTTCGGGTATGCAGCTTCTGGACGTCCCCAACCGCTGCTGGAGCAAGGAGGTCTGCGACGCGCTGGGCATTGATATGTCCATGCTTGCAAAGGTTTACGAGTCCTGCGAGGTTACGGGCAAGGTAACAAAGTCCGCCGCCGAGCTTACGGGACTTGCCGAGGGTACTATCGTTGTTGGCGGTGCGGGTGATAATGCTGCCGCTGCTGTTGGCACGGGTGTTGTTGCCGACGGAAAGGCTTTCACGACTATAGGCACTTCTGGCGTTGTTTTTGCGCACACTTCAAAGGTTTCCATTGACCCCAAGGGACGTGTTCACACCTGCTGCGCGGCTGTTCCAAACTGCTGGCACATCATGGGCGTAACGCAGGGCGCGGGACTTTCTCTCAAATGGTTCAGAGACAACTTCTGTCAGGCTGAAAAGGACACCGCAAAGCTTATGGGCGTGGACGAATACTACCTCATGGACAAGGAAGCGGAGACCGTCCCAATCGGTGCAAACAGGCTTTTGTATCTCCCCTATCTTATGGGCGAGCGTACTCCCCACCTTGACCCTAACGCGAGAGGTATGTTCTTCGGACTTTCCGCTATCCACACCAAAAAGGAAATGCTCCGTGCGGTAATGGAGGGCGTTGCGTACTCGCTCCGTGACTGCGTTGAGATATGCCGCGAAATGGATATCAACGTTTCGGACATGATGGCTTGCGGCGGCGGCGGAACTTCCTCGCTGTGGAGACAAATGCTTGCGGACCTGTACAACTGTCCCGTAAAGACGGCTTCCTCCAAGGAGGGTCCCGCGCTGGGCGTGGCTATCCTTGCGCTTGTTGGCGCGGGAGTTTATAAGACTGTCCCCGAGGCTTGCGAGAAAATTGTGGGAGTTGACAAGGTTCAGCAGCCTGTGGCGGAGAACGTTCCCGTGTACGAAAAATATTTCAGGCTTTATGATGAAATTTATCCTGCTGTTAAGGAGAAGTGCGCTAAGCTTGCGGAGCTGTAATTTTTGAAAACAAAAGTCGGTATCGTTTGATACCGACTTTTTATCTCTTAAATTTTTCCGCAATACTTATCAGCAGCTCAATATCACCGTCATGCAGGTCGCTGACTGCATTAAGCAATTCCTGCATTAAAGCGGGATTGTCAATATTGCTGTCAAAAAAATCCTTTGGCGTAATTTTAAAATAATCACAGATAGAAATAAATTCATTCATGGACGGCAATGCTCTGCCGGAGGTAATACCTTGAATGTAACTTTTGCTGTGACCGAGGTCTAAACTCATTTGATATTCGGAAACGTCTTTCGCAATTCTTAACTGCGTAATTCTGTTTCTGATAAATTCGGCATGGTTCATAATATGCCTCCACAATAATTGACAACATCAAATTATTCTTGCAGCAATCCCTGCAAATACGCCTGCAATTTCGCTTTTTGAATTTTATCAAGCCGTTTGAAGCCAAACAGCATGTCTTTTTCCTCTTGGGAAAGCCCCGACACAGATATAGCTGTTTTATCATCGCTCAGTTCAAGAAGATAATCCGAAGACACACCGAAATATTCGGCAATTCTCTTTATCATATTTACATCTGGTTCGGACACGCCCAGTTCATATTTGCTTACCATTGCTTGTGTGACGTTCAATTCTGATGCAAGCCGTTGTTGGCTTATGCCGCGGGTTTCACGCAAATTCTTTATTCGCTTCATTTTTATCACCATATATATTTTATAACTTTTTAGAATAAAAATTATTCTTAATAGTTGTAAAATATAATCGTATATGTTATAATTTGTATAACATATACGATTAAAAGGTGATAAGGCTTGAAAAGAAACATTTCATTTTTACTTTGTCTAATTGTATCAACAGGTCTTGCAGGCTGCAAAAGCGATTTCTCAAATAATAATACCGATAATGTCAGATATACGGTCATTTCAACGTCGGAGGAAACTGTCGGCGAAACTGATGCCACGGTGCAAATTACATACATTGTAAATATAAACACAGGAAAATTCCACCGTCCCGACTGTCCGAGCGTTAAGCAGATGAGCGAAAAAAATAAGCGAAAATATGTTGGTGACAGGGACGACCTTATTGCAGACGGCTACGAGCCCTGCAAAAGATGTGAACCGTAATATTTTACCGAAACCATACACACCAACATTTCCCCAAATCATCAAGAAAAAATTTTCGGGCGTGGTATAATAAAAGTAC
>JAIEDQ010000084.1:0-1883 GCA_029067895.1 Oscillospiraceae bacterium
CTCTTTACCTTTTGGGAAATTTGTGCTATACTGATAAATAATAGATTTTATCCGGAGGTTAAGGCTTTGATTTGTATTACAGGAGATATGCACGGCGATTACAGCCGTTTCGGAGACAGCAGGATAGGGAAGCTTAAAAAAGGC
Organism: Oscillospiraceae bacterium; assembly: GCA_029067895.1. GTDB lineage: Bacteria > Bacillota > Clostridia > Oscillospirales > Ruminococcaceae > RGIG8773. The sequence goes on from JAIEDQ010000084.1 coordinate 145, forward strand.
GATTTCCTTATAGTCTGCGGGGATTTCGGCTTTGTGTGGGACGGTTCCGCAAGGGAAAAGCAGGTACTAAAAAAAATCGGCAGGAAGCGTTTCTACACCCTGTTTGTGGAGGGCTGCCACGAGAATTACGATCTGCTGGAAAAATATCCCGAAGAGGATTTCTGCGGCGGCAGGGTAAGAGTTATTTCGGACAGACTGATGTGCATGAAGCGGGGAAGCATTTTCAACATTCAGGGAAAGACCTTTTTCGCATTCGGCGGCGGACAGACCAAGGAGATAGAGATACGACGCGAGTCGAAAACATGGTGGGAGCGTGAGCTTCCTACTCCGGATGAGGTAAACTTCGGCAAGCAAAATCTGGAAAAGCACGGAAACAAGGTTGACTATATCGTCACCCACGAGCCTCCCGCGAGCGTAAAGGAGTTCTTGAACTTCGAGGTGCGGCAGATAAGCTATATGCATACGTTCTTCGATACTGTCAAGGACGAGTGTGATTTCAAGAAGTGGTTTTTCGGAAAGGTACATAAAAACAAGCTTATCCCGCCAAAATATCAGTGTCTTTTCGAGGACGTGGAGATCATAAAAACCGAGGGGAAAAAGTGATATTTTGACCCAAAGGCAGCGCATTTTGTAACAAAAGAGGGCAGCTCTGTCCTCTGACATCTATAAATCTATCATTTGAAAGGATTGTTTTTTATGCCGCATATTTCGTTAAAAATGTTAAAGGGACGCACTGAGGAACAGAAAAAAGCCGCCGCGGACAAGCTTACAGTCGCACTTTGCGAGGCTCTCGGCTGCGGAGACGGTCACGTTACCGTGGGTATCGAGGACTACACCGCCGAGGAGTGGCAGAAGGTTTTTGCGGAGGACATCGAGGGAAAAGCCGATACCCTTTACAGAAAGCCAAACTACGACCCCAAAAGCCTGCTGTAAGGAGATCATGACATGGACTATCTGAAAAAAGGCGGGGATATCCTGCTGAAAACCCCCGACCTTGACTTGGACGAAACTCTGGACTGCGGTCAGGCGTTCCGCTGGGAACGTCTCGGCGGCGGTGCGGACTGTACCTATCACGGCTTTATGCTGAACACACCGCTGACGGTCTCCGCGGAAAAGGATTTTTTTCGTTTTCACGACACGGACGAGGAAACGTTCCAAAAGGTCTGGATACCATATTTCGACCTTGAAACGGACTACGGGGAGATAAAAAGGATACTTTCCGAGAACGGCACGCTTGCCAAAGCCTGCGCCTACGCGGGCGGGATACGGCTTCTCCGTCAGGACAGCTGGGAGTCCCTTTGCTCCTTTATTATTTCGCAGAACAACAATATCCCCCGAATAAAAGGTATAATCGGACGTCTTTGCGAGATGTACGGCGGTTTTCCCGACTATACGCAGATGAAAGGCATAGTCCCCGACGACCTTGCTCCCCTGCGGGCAGGCTTTCGTGCGAAGTACATAGCGGACTGCGTGGAGAAACTCAACAGCGGGGAGATAGTCATTGACGAGGTAAAAAAGCTTCCCGTTGACGAAGCAAGAAAGGTGCTTATGACAATAAAGGGCGTGGGTCCCAAGGTTGCGGACTGCGCGCTTCTGTACGGTATGCACAGGATAGAGTGCGTCCCTATGGACGTGTGGATGAAGCGCGTTATGGAGCAGTTTTATCCCGACGGCTTCCCGGAATTTGTGCTGCCCTATGCGGGTATTGCTCAGCAGTATCTTTTCCACTATATGCGGAC
>JAIEDQ010000084.1:1983-5351 GCA_029067895.1 Oscillospiraceae bacterium
CCTATGCGGGTATTGCTCAGCAGTATCTTTTCCACTATATGCGGACAAGTATCAAGGAGTGATCTTATGAAGCTTAGAAGATTTTTCGCTTTTGCATCTGCGGCAGTTATAGCTGTATCATTATCTGAAAAGGTATGCGCAGTACCTCCTCCGCCGGAAAATTTAGATTATATAGAAGGCAGCTATGATGTTATCGGAGACGGTTTTTTCAGCGATTATGAGAAATGTACTTTCCGAAAATCGGAAGACGGAAAAAATTTGATCCTGCTATATGGGCATTCCTATGATGAACCGGTGTTCAAGGTTCCTAACAGATTTATTAATATCGACAAAGAAACGCGATATATTACAGATATAAGAGGCAGCACCGACTGTGAGACGTTTGACCTTGACCCTAAAAATAAATATATGAAGCTTGTTGACAACGTTGTTTTCAGCAAAGACGGCAAAAAAATCCTGTCCTATGCCAGAAGGGATAAACGAACGGTCTATGAAATTCCCGACGGGACGGAAATTATAGGAGAAGAGGCGTTCCGCGGCACAAATCTTACTGAAATTTCTATTCCGGACAGCGTTGTTAAAATAGAAAACGGAGCGTTCTCTTCTTCCAAAAAGCTTCGGGAAATCAGTATCCCGGAGATGATAGAGGAAATATCCGAAGAGAGCTTTGCATATTGTGATGAACTTAAAGAAGTGTACCTGCCGGAAAATTCAAAGCTGAAAAAAATATCAGCATATGCTTTCCGTTGGTCCGGGTCTGACGAGCTGGTTTTGACGCTGCCGTCGTTTGAAATTGAAATAAGCAGCTTAGCTTTTGGTGAATTCAGTAAGTTTGAGCTTAAAAGCCATGTCAAACCGACCGTTGAGGCAGAATACAAAAACGGTGTTTGCGAATTGTCATGGAATGAAATTCCAAATGCCAAGACTTATGAAGTATATCAAAAATTCAAAGACGGTACTTATAAATTCTTAAAAACAACCGAAAATACGTCGGTCAGACTAAAAGACGCTAAAAAAGGTCGCAGCTATACATTTGCCGTAAAGGCGATCGGTGAAATTGAAGAAAAGTGTTTCTATGTGGAGCATGAGGCGTACTGTCCTATATCTTTTGAGGTAGAGGGAGCGATGTCTGACAGCGTGACTGTTTCGGTAAAATAAACAGAAAGGAAAAATATTATGCGTGAAAGTATTTTAACAATACCAATAAGCGAAATTCTCGACCCCAAAGAGGGCTGTCCCATATGCCGAATGAGGGATATGCTGGAGCAGCGGACGGTGGAATACATAATGGGCGCGGCTATGATGGAACCCGACGTGCGTATCGAAACAAACCGCGCAGGCTTCTGCCATACGCACTTTCAGCAGATGCTTAAGCAGAAAAACCGTCTCTCTCTCGCACTTATGCTGCAAACTCATCTGGAAGAGGTTGACAGACAGCTTTTCTCACGCAAAAAGCTGTTTGAACCCAAAAACGCACGCAAGGCTAAGCTTTCCGAGATAAACGAGACCTGCTTCGTCTGCGAAAAGGTTGACTGGGGCATGGAGCGTCTTATGCGGACATTCTTTGAGATGTACGGTCAGCAGGACTTCCGCACGCTGTTAGCCGAGCAGGAATTTGTCTGTCTGCCACACTACGACCTGTTACAGTCCCTTGCTCCCGCATATCTGCAAAAAAACGAGCTGGAAAGCTTCAACAAGCTTATCGGCGGACTTACCGAAAAATACATCGCCTCGCTTTATGAGGACGTTTCCCACTACTGTTCCATGTACGACTACCGCAACACAGGCAAGGACGCGGACTGGGGCAACTCCCGCGACAGTATCGAGCGTGCCATAAAGTTTCTTGTTTCGAGAGAATGATTTTATTTGCAAAAAACGGCAGTCTGTTTTCTGACACAGACTGCCGAAATTTTTTTATTCAAAGTAAACCTTGTACCACACAAGGAAAATAAATATCGTCCATATCTTGCGGCTGTTGTCGTACTTGCCTTCGCGGTGTTCGTCAAGAAGCTTTATCAGCAGCTCCGTGTTGAAGAAATGCTCTGCGGCAGTGGAGGTAAAATGCTCCTTGACAATGCCGTAGTATTTGTCCTCCTTGAGCCACACGCGGATAGGTACGGGAAAGCCCAGCTTTTTTTTGTTTGCCGTCTGAGGGGGAGCAGCTCTCAAAGCCGCCTTTCTCATGGCAAATTTTGTATTTTCATCGGTAACGCGGTACTTGGCGGGAATCCTCTCCGCAACCGCCATGACCTCCTTGTCGAGGAACGGCACGCGAAGCTCCAGACTGTTTGCCATAGACATCTTATCCGCTTTCAGCAGGATATCTCCCGTCATCCACAGATGCAGATCGAGATACTGCATTTTGGTAACGGCGTCCGCGTCCTTGACCTTGTCGTAGAAAGGCTTTGTGATCTCAACGGCAGGCGGAGCGTCCGTCTTTATTTTCAGCAGAGCCTTGCGGTCCTTTTCGCTGAACATATAGGCGTTGCCGATAAAGCGTTCCTCCAGATCCTTTCCGCGGCGGACAAGGAAGTTCACGCCTCTTTTTGCGGGAAGCTTTTCCGCGACCGCGCCGATAGCCCGCCTTATGGGACGGGGAACAGCGTTATAGGCAGGTACCGACATAGGTTCCTTGTAGATGTTGTAGCCGCCGAAAATCTCGTCCGCGCCCTCGCCCGAAAGCACCACCTTGACGTACTCCGAAGCCTTGTTGCAGACGAAGTACAGCGCAATACAGGAGGGGTCGGCAAGAGGTTCGTCCATGTGGTACTGTATCTTGGAAATGTTGTTCCAGTACTCTTCGGGGGTGATTACCTTGCTGATGTTTTCTTTGCCGATGTATTTGGAGAATTCCTTTGCCCAGCCTATCTCGTTGTACTTTTCGTCCTCACCGAAGCCTACGGTAAAGGTCTTGTCAACGTTTGCCACCGAAGCCACATAGCTGGAATCCACGCCGCTTGAAAGGAAGCTTCCCACCTCAACGTCGGATATCTTGTGCGCCTCGACAGAGTTGTGGAAAACGTCGGAAATTTCGTCAACCCATTTGTCCAGATCGGGATTTTCGTCGGGGTCGAAGTGAATGTCCCAGTAGCGGGAAATATCAAGCTTTCCGTCCGCATACTTGAAGCAGTGAGCAGGGGGAAGCTTGTAGACGTTCTTGAAAAAGGTCTCGGTTGTGGGTGAATACTGGAACGTAAGATAGTTTTCCAGAGCCGCCTCGTTAAGCTCCTTTTTGAAATCGGGGTGGACAAGAAACGCCTTTATCTCCGAGCCGAACATGAATGTGCCGTTCATTTTGGCGTAGTACAGCGGCTTGATGCCGAAGAAATCCCGCGCGCCGAAAAGCTCTTTTTTTACGGTGTCCCAGA
>JAIEDQ010000085.1 GCA_029067895.1 Oscillospiraceae bacterium
GACGGTGTCTGACATTTATAGATACGAAAAAGAAGAATACGATCTTTTACACAGTCATCTTAATTGTAAACGTGATACTAGTCTTTAATATGTAGCACACGAAAATTATTGTTGCGTTAGACTATAGCCACACAACCCAAAATTTGTAAATTCGCTCAAGTAATTGTTTGGTTCTTGTGGTTCTAATTTGGTTCTATCGTCTCGGAGAAATAGTATAATATGGAGAAAAAAGAGACTTCAAATGCAGTAATAACGACGTATTATAGCCGTAATTACGTAATTTGCATTGAGTGGGAATGACTTGACAGATCCCCGCAAACCTTGTTAAACAAAGGCTTTTGCGGGGATTTATGATTCTTTTTGAGTACAAATTGAGCACATAAATTCGTTGAAACCATTTCCACAACGCCTTTTCTGCTGCAATTTCGGCTCGTATGGGACGATTAACAAACAACAGGTAAAAATGCTAAAGTTTTAAGCTTTTCTGTCGATAATATATATAAGATAAGCTGTATTGTTATGGGATAAGGTCGTAAATGATATGGAATGCTGAATGTCAATGCTGCGGATATTGATATGGGTATTGAATAACAGGAGGGCACGGATATGAGAGTAAACAACATAAATACCGATTCGCACGCAGTATGGAACAGCAGTACTGCGGCGGTCAAGACGGAGACAGCTGATTTTTCAAACGTAAAAAAGATTGCAAACGCAGACAAATTTGTGCTGAATTTGCCGACTTCCGAAACAGTCTGCAAAAGAACAGAGTTTGTTACCGACGAGCGAATGGGCGAAGGCTGCGCTTACTGCTATACCTATATGGAAAGAACGCTCACCTTTGAAAGCGAGAAATATGGGATTTCAACCATTTCATCCGGAAGCACGGGCGGGTATTTCGTTATCAATCTTGATAAAAACGCACAGACATTCGGCAAGAGCGGTGCGGATATGAATAATATTGAACACGCCGTTGAGGAAACTTGGGAACGTAAGGACAGGGCATTGGAGCAGAGCACAATAAGCGGCAGTCTGTCGGGTGCGGTCACAGGAAATAATCAGACGGTCGGCGGCTCTCTTGGATTTGCGGCACAAATACAAACATACAAATATTTGAGTGCAAGCACAACCAAAGGAACGGTCGCTTATAAGAACGGCGGAGTGGGCAATTACCGCGAAATCGCAGTGTCAAGCCGGGAAATATATAACAAATGCGCGGTATTTCTTGCGGAAGTCTTTGGAGAAAAAAGCTCCGATTTAGTCCTTAGCGACAGAGCTTTTAATGAGCTTTTCGGTGAACTTAACGGCGACGAGAAAACATTTTCCGGGAACGCAGCGCAAAAATGTGAAAATCTCCAAAAGCAGCTTAGTATGCTCAAGGAGTTTATGGAAAAGAATTTAGCTTCCGTTCGGCAGAAAGATCCCGACTGCGGCAGCTTGAAAACTTTTGCGGATACTTACTTGAAGCTCGGAACGTATAAATATTCGGACATAACCTCGTTTGTGGAGAAAATGCTCACTTCGGAAAATGCTGCGGGAACGAAAAAATAAATCGGCAGATGCAGAATTAAAATTGAATGAAAACGCAATGCTTTATAAAATTAATCCCTGACTGTTTTGGGTAAATCGGTCAGGGATTTTTAATTTGCTGCAAACATCTTTTTGAAGCTTTTATATCAGAAAAATATCGCAGACTTGTGCCGATATGACGAGAAAAACTGCGCCGACAGGACTGGTCAGACCGTCCCATCGGCGCAAAATATTGAAGTTAAAATCTATTTGACCGTCTCGTAAACTCCGTCGCACTTGCGTATCGCCTTTGTGGGACACGCATCTGCGCAGGCTCCGCAGGCGGTGCATTTGGAATAGTCGATGCGGGCAAGATTGTTCTCCACATGAACAGCGTCGTGTTCGCACTTTTTCTCGCACAGCTTGCAGCCGATACAGCCGCTTTTGCACACACTGCGCACGATCTTTCCGATATCCGTGGAGGAGCAGCAGACGTCGATCTTCTTGTCGATGTCGCGAAGCACTATAAGCTTGTCGGGACACGCCTTTGTGCAAAGTCCGCAGCCGATACATTTTGATTTATCCACGCGTGCAAGACCGTCCCGCACGATTATGGCGTTCTGAGGACAGACCCTTGCGCAGTCCCCGAAGCCGAGACAGCCGTGCGTGCAGACCTCCGAGCCGTTGTAGAAACGGTTCGCCGCCTTACAGGACTGTACTCCGTTAAAAACGAATTTGCTTTCGGTAGCGTTGCAGTCGCCGTTGCACAGCACCACAGCAACCTGCGGAGTAACGGTCATTTCTTCGATACCCATGATCTCGGAAATTTTCTTTGAGCATTCCGAACCGCCCGGCTTGCACATATTTGTGGGTACGCCGTTTTTAACGATAGCGGCGGCGTAGTCCGCACAGCCCGAAAATCCGCATGAGCCGCAGTTTACCTGCGGAAGTATTTCGTTGACTGCTTCGACCCTCTCGTCGGTTTTCACCTCGAAGATCTTCGAGCAGACGGTCAGCAGAACTCCCGCCGCCAGACCGATAGCTCCGAAAACAAGCATGGGCAGAATATATGTTGACATTTTTTAATCACCCTTTGCAATTTATTTGTAGGGACGGTTCCTGTATCCGTCCCGATAAAAATATGTCATGCGGACGGATACGTGACCCGCCCCTGCAATATCAACCGAACATTCCCGAAAATCCCATAAAGCTTACCGATACTATGGAAGCGGCAATAAGCGTTGCGGGAACTCCCTTAAAGGTCTCGGGAACGTCCGCGGCATTTACGCGGGAACGCACTCCGCTGAATATAAGCAGGGCAAGCGTGAAGCCAAGTCCCGCTCCGAGTGAGTTTACAACGGACTGAACAAGGTTGTAGGTGTTGTCGATATTAAGAATGGTAACGCCCAGCACCGCGCAGTTGGTGGTGATAAGGGGCAGGAAAACTCCCAGCGCGCTGTACAGTGAGGGAACTTTCTTTTTGAGTATCATTTCCACAAGCTGAACGAACAGCGCGATTATAAGAATAAACGCGATGGTTTTAAGGTACTCCAGTCCCATGGGGACGAGTATGAACATATAGATCGGATATGTACAAAGCGTCGCGCAGACCATTACAAAGGTAACGGCAGCTCCCATGCCAGCCGCGCTGTCAAGCTTTTTGGATACTCCCAAAAACGGACAGATACCCATAAATTTGGACAGTACAAAGTTGTCTACAAAGATGGCGCTTAAAAGAATTACAAGCAAGCTTTTCATTGTGCGGCAGCCTCCTTTTTATCGGAATTTCCCTTGTTAAAGGTGGGACAGCTTGCCGCGTTCGGACAGTTGGCGCATCCAATTTCCTGCGGCGGCTTTTTCTTTGTGAGCTTGTTTACCATTGCGATTACCATACCCAGCGTAAAGAAGCCTCCCGCGGGCATTATGAACATTGTCATGGTTACGGGCAGATGCAGGTCAAATCCCATCCACTGACCCGTACCGATAATTTCGCGGATAGAACCCATTGTGAACAGGGAAAGGGTAAAGCCAAGTCCCATGCCCAGACCGTCCAGTATGGAGCGGAAAACGCCGTTCTTTGAAGCAAACGCCTCGGCGCGTCCAAGAATGATACAGTTTACGGTGATGAGGGACAGGAACAGTCCCAGACTGTTATAGAGAGCGGGGATATAGCCTTTTAAAATAAATTCGATGAGCGTAACAAAGCTTGCGATAACCACGATAAAGCAGGGCAGACGCACGGCTTTGGGTATAACATTTTTCAGCAGGGAAATTACCGCGTTGGAGCATACCAGTACAAATGTGGTTGCAAGACCCATTCCTATGCCGTTTGAAGCCATGGTCGTTACCGCCAGCGTGGGACACATTCCCAGCAGGGTGACAAGGGTGGGGTTTTCTTTCAGGATACCCTTTGTCAGCTCGTAAAAGCTGCTTTTCTTTTCAGCCATTACTCGTCAGCTCCTTTCGTTTCTTCGGGAATTGTGAGGGAGACAGGATTTTCCTTGTGTCCGAGCGTAGGAGCAAAATATGCGTCCATGCCCATGTTCTCGTATGCGGCAAGGGCAGTCCTTACGGCAGTGTACATTCCGTTTGAGGAATAGGTCGCGCCTGTTACCGCGTCAAGGGTAAAGCCGCTTGCGGAACCTCCGCTTAACTGTTTGTCGGCTTCAAGGGACTTTATTTCAGCTTTAGTGCCCCATACCGCTTTCGCCTTTACGGGAGCGGCTTCCTCGGTAACGGTGTCGGAGTACCGAACGCCCCTGAACTGTGCGAGAAAATCGGGGTTCTGCACCTTTGTACCAAGACCCGGGGTCTCGCCGATGGTCATTATGGAAACTCCGCTGACTGCGCCGTTTGGTGAAACGCCTACCAGAACGTGAAGTCCGCCTGTGGAGTAGCCGTCCGTCGTGATCTCAAAGGCGGCGTTTTCTCCGTCCCACAGCACCGAGGTAACGCCCTCGTAGGTCAGTACAGTTCCGTCGTCGTTTTTCAGCATTTCAAAGCCGTCCGCAGAGCCGTAAAGCTCGGTAAGTCCCGCGGTAAGCTTGTCGGTGATAACGCCCGTTGTGTCGGTGTAGGTAGCCTCATATGCCGCAACCAAAAGTCCGCAGGCGATAAGGCATATCAAGGTCAGCACAAGAGGCGGCTTTATCTTTTCATTAAACATATCGGATTCTCCTTTCCGTCAGCTTTTCGCCTTGACAGGCTTCTTCGCTCCAAACGGAGACGCTTTTGTCAGCTTGTCGATATAGGGCGTAAGCAGATTCATAAGCAGTATGGAGAATGAAACTCCCTCGGGGTAGCTTCCGAAGCTTCGGATTATAAAGGTTATCAAGCCGCAGCCAATACCGAAAACGATCTTGCCCTTTGTTGTGAGGGGAGTTGTCGCATAGTCGGTAGCCATAAAGAACGCGCCCATGAGAAGTCCGCCGGCAAGCACGCCGTAGACGGTCTCGACTGTGCTGCCCGTATAGAGCAGTGTCAGCAGCGCAAACGAGCCTATGAAAGCGACAGGAGTTGCGGGAGAAATCACCTTTGTAACGATAAGGAAAAGTCCGCCGAGAATAAGCAGTGCGGCGCAGGTCTCGCCGATACAGCCTCCCGTTTCGCCCCAGAACATTTCCGAGAGCGTAAAGGGAGCCATCTTATAGGCTGCTCCGTTTTCGGTGTAGGTAAACCATTCCGCCACAAGGGGAGTTGCGCTTGTTTCCGCGTCCACCGCGTCGCTGTACCAGTAAGGCTTTACCCAGTTCGACATATAGGGCGTAAAGGAAAGCATAAGCACTATTCTTGCGGCTATTGCAGGGTTCGCGAAGTTCTGACCGATACCGCCGAAAAGCTGCTTAGCGATCACGATAGCAACAAAGCTTCCGATGACCGCAACATAAAACGGAACGGTTGCGGGCAGGTTCATGCCGAGAAGAAGCCCCGTGACCACCGCGGAAAGGTCGCCCACGGTCTGCTCCTTTTTCATAATGATACGGCACAGAGCCTCGAATATAATGCAGGCTGCGATACATACCGCAAGCACGGCTGCCGCTCTCGGTCCGAAGAAAACGCAGCCCGCCATTGCCGCGGGGAAAAGCGCGATTATCACCAGCAGCATTATTCTTGAGGTTGACATATCCTCCGCTCGGTGCGGAGACGGCGATACAAATAATCCTTTCAAATCAAATCAAGTCCTTTGTCAGAAATTAGTGTACGAAAAATATAAATGTCAATTATACGATTTTCGTACCCGCCCCCTTGAGGGGGCATTGCAAATTTAAAAATTTTAATATAGTCACTTTAGGGTGTGACCCTCTTGCACTGCGTGCAAGTGCCGCGGGGACTCCCCGCTATTTACGAGGTATCATTGCCTTTGCAAGCTGATTTATTTCGGCAAGAGGACGGTGTGCGGGACAAGCGTATGAACAGCAGCCGCAGTTCATGCACAGCATTACTTTCAGACGCTTCAGCTCCTCAACGTCCTCGGCTTTGTAAGCGTTCTCTATCATTACCGGCATAAGGTTCAGCGGACAGGTGCGCACGCATCTTCCGCAGCGTATGCAGGCTGTTGTCTTGGGGGACTCGCCGTCTCTGAACGCAAGTATGGCGTTGTTGTTTTTCAGTACGGGCTGGTCGGTGTCGTAAAGGCAAATTCCCATCATGGGACCGCCGTACAGGACTTTTTTCGCGTCCTCCGCGCCGCAGTATTCAAGAAGCTCCGAGACACGCGTTCCGATAAGGACGAAGTAGTTTCCCGCATTTTTTGTGACCGCGTCGCCGTCTATCGTGAGCCGTCTTTGAGTAAGCGGCATACCGTCCCGCGTGTAGCGGTAGATGTGCGCCGCCGTGGAAACGTTCATTACCATAACGCCCTGATTTGAGGGAAGCTCTCCCTCGGCGACGATACGTCCCGTAGCGGAGTAGACGATGACCTTTTCCGCTCCCTGCGGATATGAGGACGGCAGGGTCACTATCTGAATGGATTTCAGATTTTCGGTTTTCTTTTTCATCAGTGCGATGGCTTCGGGCTTGTTGTCCTCAATACAAAGTTTACAAATAGGAATACCCAAATACTTCTGTACCAAAAGTATACCCTCAATAACGTCCGCAGGGGACTCCATCATCTCACGGAAATCGCTTGTTATGTATGGCTCGCACTCGGCCGCATTGATGACAAGCGTATCCACGGGAGTTTTTACCGCGTCGTAGTTAAGCTTTATGTGGGTGGGGAAGCCTGCTCCTCCCAGACCCGTAAGACCGCTTTCCCTTATCGCCGCGATAAAGGACTGCTTATCGGTTATTTCGGGGGGCTTTATGTCGGGACAGACCGTCTGCAAGCCGTCCGATTCGATAACGGCAGCCTTACAGACCGCTCCGCTTGCGAGCAGGAAATCTATAACGTCCGACACTGTACCCGAAACGGGAGAATGTATCGGCGCGGACATAAACGCGTCTGTGTCGCCTATTTTCTGACCGACCGTTACCGCGTCTCCCTTTTTGACGAGACATTCGCAGGGCGCGCCCATGTGCTGAGACATAGGAATCACCACGCTTTTCGGCAGAGGGAAATCGACTGTCTCGCAGTTTTTCGTACCCTTATTATGGCTCAGGTGTACGCCGTTGAGCTTGTTCATTTATTATCCTCCTTGTATAATTTATGTAAAATTAAACGAATTGTTGTGCTAACGGCACGGAACAAACCGCATTTCAGATAAAAAAATCTCAAATTACAGTATATCACATTATGACCGATTTGTCAAAAGTAAAATATAGTATTCATGTAAATTAATTTTGGACAGTAAATTTTGATTTTGCGCACCATGCAGCAAACCTCAGACGGCAAAGCCGCCGGCATCAGCTGAACCAGCTTTTGTCGGCGGCTTCGCTGCCTGAGTATGTGCTAAAGTCCGGTTTATCCACGTCAATGTGCGGCGGACATAAACGCCCGTATCTCCTCGGCGCGGCTCTTGCCCATTTCGTAGCCCTCCTGCCACACGGCGCGGAGAGTTTTCTCGTCCTTTTCAAAGCTGTTCAGCTTGTGGGACGGACGGAATATCAGCGCCTTTCCGCGGCGTTCAAGCTCGTTGCAGAACTCGATCTGCTTATTGTAAAGCTTGTGCCGTGTCAGCAGAAGCATTTCCATGCTTGGATATTTGTGCCTGATAAGCTGGCTCATGGCAACGTTTCCCTTGCCGCACTTCTTGACGAAGCCCTCGGGCTGGGTAAGTATTATCACCACACGCGAGCAGCCGTCCTTGAGAGCCTGCTTTACGCAAATCGGTGACGCAAGTCCGCCGTCAAAGTAGGGCTTGCCGTCCAGTTCTATTGCGGGAAAATATCCCGGAATAGCGCAGGTCGCCCGCAGGAAATCGAAATTCTCGCTGTCCTCTAAAGCGTTTTTAAACTCGGCTTTTCCCGTTTCCGCGTTGGTAACGCCAACCAGACAAGTACCCGTGTAGCGTTTGAATTCCTCATAGTCAAATGGTACAAGCTCGCGGGGAATGTCTCCGAAAACAAAGTCCAGACCGAACATACTGCGGCACTTTCTGTAGTTGCCCATGCCTAAATAGCGCTTGTCGTTGCGGTATTTTTCCAGTATCTCGATGTTCCTGCCAAACTGCTTTGACACATAGGACGCTCCGTTGGAAATTCCCGCCGAAACTCCCACGATATAGGGAAACTCTATCCCCTCCTCGATAAAGGCGTCCATGACGCCAGCCGAAAATATTCCGCGGAAGGTTCCGCCCTCTAAAACAAGTCCTGTCAATGTTATCATTCCTTTTTTAATTAATTTATTTGATTGGGACAAAGCCGTCCCATATTTTTGACAATATTAAATCTTGCGAAAAAAATCTTTTTATGTTATACTATAGATATCTTTCGGGAAAGGAGGTCGGCGCATGAGAAACAAACTGCTTGTAATAACCCTCGGCATATGCACAGCGGTGTGTACCGTTATCGCGGACTATGCCTACACGGGTCAGGTCTTTGACGAACGCGCCGCCGAGATAGCCCGTTACGAAGCTCTTAACGCCGACCCCCACTCCCTTTACGGCGGTTACACCGTCGAGGAGCTTGGAAACGGCTACGAAAAGCCCTCCGCGGTTTTCGGAAAAGTCCTGCTGGACGTTCCCATCATAAACCAGTATCCCGAATTGCCAATCGGCTGCGAGATAACCAGCGCGGCGGCGGTTTTGCAGTATCTGGGCTTTGACGCCGACAAGCTTTACCTTACCGACAATTACCTTATCTGTGACAATAATTTTACATACGACGACCAGATGGTCTCACACGGTCCCGACCCATACAAGGTCTTTGCGGGAGACCCCTACGACTGGGGATACGGCTGCTTTGCGCCAGTTATCGTGGATACTCTGAACAGGTATTTCGCCGACACAAATCCTAATTACGAAGCGGTCTCGCCCGAAGATATAAACGCCGCCGATATTGAAAAGCTTCTGAACGAGGGCGTGCCTATGATAGTCTGGGCAAGCCGCGGCATGAAGTCCTACAACTACCGCGAACCCGCAGAATGGCTTCTCAACGACACGGGAGAGCCTTTCACATGGATAGGAAATTCCCACACCCTTGTTCTGTGCGGCTACGACAGCGCCTGCTATTACTTCATGGACTGCGACGACAAGGATGAGATAACGCCATATCTTAAAGAACGCTTCCTCAACCGCTTTGTCGAAAACGGAAGTCAGTGCGTTGTCATAAAGATAAAGGACGGAGAAGATCAGTAGGCGTAAATGTGCGCCACTATATAAAGCAGAGAAAAGCTTAACGCTTCCGATACAAACGCGAAAACGGCAGCCCAGACTATTGTTATGACGGGCTGCTCTTTTATTGCCGCCCCGCCTTTGGGAGCAGGCGCGTTCATTCCTTTGGGAGCTTTTTTCCCGCGCACCTCCGCGCTGCCGAACGTCCACACGTTTATCAGTGCGTGGACTATCAGCGCGATAACGCAGATATAGAAGCGCTCCCCGAATGCGAATATGGAAAATACAAAGTCCGCCGCCACAAGCAGCAGGACGTTCAGCAATACCGTTTTGGAAAAGCTTAGGTCGGTTTTAGTCAGCTTCGTGAACAGCCAGAAGAGCGGCAGCAGTACCACTACGTTAAGCAGCAGAAGCTGGATATTGCTTCCCACAATACTTGTCTTGTAGAAGAAAAACGAGTAGAACTGCATTGGAAAAGCGTTCCACAGGAACATCCACACCAGCGCGAAGCCTATCGCTCCCAGTGCGAAAATGCCCCGTCTTTTCGTCGTGAACCAATCGTCTAAAAGTTTAAACAAAATAATCAGCCTTTCGTTTTAATGTTTCCTTTTATGCATTTGCATTTTCTCTTTTATTGTTTTGTATGAACGTCCACACAGCCGAACCTATTATTATAACGTATCCTATAACGCTGAGCGGAACGGGGGTCTGACCGAAAATAAAGTATCCCGCGACTGCGGAAAATATCACCTGCGAGTAGTCGAAAACCGACACCTCTTTTGCTGGAGCATAAGAGTACGCGCCCGTTATGGCAAACTGTCCTCCCGCGGCGAAAAGTCCCGTGAGGATAAGTATGCCGAGCTGCTTTGCTGACATCGGAGCGAAGTCCGCAAGCATTATCGGCAGAGCCGCGGTGCAGGAAAATACCGAAAAGCAGAAAACGATAAGCGCACTTTTTTCGCCCCGCTGCTTCATATAGCGCACAAAGGTGTACGCCGCTCCCGCGCCCATTCCTCCCGCAAAGCCGATAAGGGACGGGACAAGCTCCATGTTTGAAAAGGTGGGACGGATAATGAAAAGGCTTCCGCAAAAGGCAAGTATTACCGCCGCAACCTGTGCGGGAGAGGCTTTCTCTTTCAGAATAATTATCGAGAACACCACCGCGAAAAACGGTGACAGCTTATTGAGCATTGAAGCGTCTGCAAGAGCAAGGTGGTCAACCGCGTAGAAATTGCAGAACACGCCCACAGTCCCGCAGACCGCTCTCATAAGCATTGCAATGCCGCACCCTTTTTGTATCTTCAGCGGCGTGCGGCTTCTGACCAGCATTACCGCCGCAAAGACCGCGGCTACCGCGTTGCGGAAAAAGCTTTTCTGTATCGACGGCAGGTCTCCAGACAGTCTTACGCAGGCGTTCATTCCCGTAAAGCACACCGCCGACAGGATTATCAGCAGCACGCCCATATTCTTTTTGCTTATTTTCACAGTGCTTAATGTTCCTTTCATGCCGATTGCAAAAGATTAATTACGCCAGATACGACGGAACGTCTCCATGACCTTTTTCATGTCTATGGGCTTTGTCAGATGTCCGTTCATGCCGCATTCAACGGACTTTTTCATGTCCTCGTCAAATGCGTTTGCGGTCATGGCGATTATGGGAATTTTAGCAGCGTCGGGTCTGTCCGAGCCGCGTATGCGCTTTGTGGCTTCGATACCGTCCATGACAGGCATTCTTATATCCATGAGTATTGCGTCGTAATAGCCCTCCGCGGAGGCTTCAAATTTTTCGGAAGCCTCCTGACCGTTTGCGGCGGTCTCGGTGAGTATTCCCTCCGCTTCGATAAGAGTGCAGGCTATCTCCGCGTTAAGCTCGTCGTCCTCGGCGATAAGTATTCTCCTGCCCGAAACGTCGGCAACTTCGCTTGAGTCGTCGTCTGTCTCTGCGGGAGGCTCCGTGACCTTCATAGGCAGTGTGAAGAAGAATTCCGAACCCTCGCCCACGGTACTTCTGACTTCAAGCTCTCCGCCAAGAAGCTTGACAAGACTGCTGCATATCGCAAGTCCAAGACCCGTTCCGCCGTACTTTCTCATAGTCTCCGCGTCAGCCTGCTCGAAGCTGTTGAATATCCTGCCGAGGTTTTCCTCGCTTATTCCTATACCCGTATCCTTTATTGAGAAGAAAACATTTACCGTACCCTCGGTATCCGATTCGGCCTCGGCGACTTTCAGGTGTATGCCGCCGCTTTCGGTGAACTTCACCGCGTTGCCCAGAATATTCACCATTATCTGGTTCAGCTTGAGCGGGTCTCCCAGCAGGTGAGGATTTTTGATATCCGTCTCGACCCGCAGCCAGATGCCCTTGCTTTCGGTCTGTACCCTTATCATGGTATCAAGTCTGCCGATAAGCTCGTCAAGATTAAGGTAGGTCTCCTCGGAGGTCATTTTTCCGCTTTCGATACGGGACATATCCAGAATGTCATTGATAAGCGACATAAGATAGTGTGACGAGCTGTCGATCTTTTTCAGGCACTCCATTATGGAGGAGTCTGCGTCCCCGTAGGACATAGCGATAGCGGTCATGCCTATGATAGCGTTCATGGGCGTTCTTATCTCGTGGGACATCTTGGACAGGAACTCGCTCTTAGCCTTGCTTTCGCGGCTCGTTCTGGATTTTGCGATGTACGCCGAAATGACCTTTGTAAGCTCCTTCATGTATCCTGTCGTGGTTTCGTCTGCGCTTTCCGTTCCGGTCTCGTATACTATAACGCCCGATAACAGGTCGTTGTCAAGCATAGGTACGGAATACGCCGTACCGTCGGCTACAGCCTTTCCCTTTCCGGGGACGGCGTCACGCTCAAAGAAAGCGGCGTCGGCGATCTTGCAGTCAATGGTTTTCAATTCGCGCTCCAGCGTGAGATATGATACCTTTCCGTAGGGGTATGTCTTTACCTCGATCGGAGCCATTTCCTCCGCGCACCACTGGCTTGATATCCTGAGCGTGTAATAGTCCCTGTTCATGTCGAAAATAACTATTCTCTGCATACCGAGAGTTCTTCCCGCCTTGCTCAGCAGGGCGTGGAGCGCAGCTTCAAAGTCGGAGGATTTCTCAAAGATATTGAAAGCAAAAGATACTATATCCATGTTTTCCTCGGCGACGGTGTGCGCTGCGAGAGGAGCGCTTTTCACGCCCGCATTTCTGAACTCGTTTACAAAATCCTTTCTGCCGCTTACCTCGTCGGCAAAAACTATCCCGCCGAATTCATCTCTGAAACGGTGCGCCGCTTCGGAAGCAAACCTCATTTTAAGTCTTGATGCGGACAGAGGCTCATCGGGATACTTGATGTACGCGCCTATAACGCATTCTATACGAACGCTTCCGCTGCTGTATATTTCCGAAATGCCGTCCAGTATCCTGCGGAAAAGCAGTCTTGCCTCGTCCCTTGAATTAAGGGTCGTAAGAATGACAAATTCGTCCATCATGCCGCGGTAAACGAGGTAGTCCTCGGGAACGGTCTTCTTTATCACCAGCGCGGCTTCCTCCAGCACGGCGTCGCAGAACGGCCAGCCGCAGGTCTTGTACATTTCCTCCATGTCGGCGATACGTACTATTGCCGATATAAGCGGCTTGCCCTGCATATCCTTTGAGAATTTGGACGCCAGCACGTCGCCGTATTCGCTTTTGTAAAGATTTGTGACAGGGTCGAGACGTTCTCTTTCAAGCTTTTTCTGTTCCCGTTCCTTTTCCGCGGTAACGTCCCTGCAGCTTGCGATCACCCTCAGAAGATTTCCGTCCGAGCCGTAAACGCTTTTGCCCTTTAAAAATATCCATATATATCCTGCGGAATCGGTCGGGTGTCTGAACTTGATATACAGTCCGTTTTTGAACGCGGCTCCGTCAAGAAAGTCTATCATGTCGGGAATATTTTCCCGTGAGCATACCCTTCCCGACGAAACACGATACCTGAAATCATCGAATGCTTTCTCGTCCGCAAGCCCTGACTTCTGCTGCTTGAAGTTATACAGGTACAGAATATCCTTTCCGCAGTCGTATTCGAGTATGCTGTCGTTCGTGCTCTGCACCGCAAGCAGGTATCTTTCCCGCTCCGTAACAAGCTCGTTCTGGTACTGTATTCGTTTTATGCTAAGCTCGCTGAGCGCGTTTGAAAGGTCGTTGATCTCGGAAATGCTTGTTTTCACAGGCTCTATAATACCCTGCTCGCCCGCTTTGTTCACGCTGTCCGCAAGAGCCTTTACGGGCTTGATAAGTCTGCCCGCAGCCGCAGCCGCAACGATAAATCCCGCCAGAGCTGAGAGAACCGCCGCTGCCGCCAGCTTTATACTGATCATATCGGTATCTGCATAAATGCCCGTCTTGTCAGATACAGCCGCTACCGCCCATCTTTCCGAGCCGTAGGGGGAATTGTCGGGATAAAGCTTCAGCTCGCTGACCGCGCAGTACGCCTGCGCTCCGTTGATCTCTGTTCCCGATATTTCCATGAGTATACTGTGCTCGGAGCCGACAAGAGCTACGGGCTGTCCCACGATATGCTCAAAGATGCTCTGCGTATCGGAGACCACAGCCACGTCCATAAGGTCGTCGCCCGAATCGTAGGTCATAAGCGCGTAGCAGCCTCCGCTTTCCGTTACCTCGTCACGGGGCATCTGCTCCGATATCATGTTTGCGGACACGGATATGCCCACCGCGCCGAAGATCACGTTCTCATAAACAAGGGGCTGAGAGTAAGTTATGATACGGTCGGTCTCGTATCTGCCGCAGTCCGAAAGAAAGAACGGCTTGCTCCAGTAGCCCAGATTTTCGGGGCTTGCATACGGGTAATCGTACCCTGCAAAAACGGGCTTGAAAAAGAAGTTCATGTCGGTCTCATCGGGGGTATACCTGTATTTGTCCGTCCATGAGATATCCAGCGAAATGGAGTATTTTTCCGACACGGAACTGGAGCCGCGCATCATCATTATGTCCGAATAATCCGAGGGATTGTACTGAGGGTCGGCGTCGCTGAAAAACACTCCCCTGAACCCCGACGCGGAATTTTCGTCGGGTCTCGAAGCCGAATCCGCAAGAACTATAAACGCGCCGTTTACAGAGTTTGTTCTCAGGGTCTCCAGCAGGGTCTCCGCAACAGCGTCGATAAACTCGGAGGCATACTTGTCGTTTTCAAGCATCTCTTTTGGGCTTGCTCCGTTTTCCTTAGCTATACTGCCGAGTATCCTGCCTGCCTTGTCGTTAAGTCCGATAAGACCGTTCCAGCGGTTTGTCATTTCCGTTTCCAGATATACCGAGCATTTGGACGCGCTTTTGTCCAGCAGCCTTTCGCTTCCCGTGCTTATGTCTCTGAGAGTTCCCGTAAACGCAATGGCGCAGTAAAATATTACAGCCTGAAGAACGACCGCCGCCAGAAGCGGTACGACCAGACCTCTCACCAGCGGGATCCCCGCAGTTTTTCCGCGTTTAAAAATTTTCATAGTATCTTCCCCGTTGTAAAGAGCATTTGTACGTATAATTCACCACAATGAATTATACCACAAAAAAGCAAAAATTACAAGAGGATTTGGCATGAAAATGAAAATCTTTGTCGTTGTTGCAAAAAGACAAAGCGTATGATATAATGAAAGAAAAGGAGGGGAGCATATGCAGACTGCGGAAAAAGAAAGGCAAGCGGGCGAAAGAGAGTCCGCGGAGGTTATAGGCAGGAGAAACCGGGTTGGTGTGCTGGATACGCTTCGGGGATTTTCGATACTGTACGTTATGCTTTATCACCTGCTTTACGACCTGATATTTTTCGGCGGAATGAGCATACCCTTTTTCTTTACGGATACCATGGAAATTATCCACCGCTTTTTTCTTGTGATACTTTTCTCCGTTTCGGGGATATGCGCGGGATTTTCGTCCAACGTGCTGAAAAGGGGAGCGACCCTTTATCTTATGGGAGAAGTCCTTACCCTTGTGACGGCGGCGTTCGTCCCCGACGAGACCATTGTTTTCGGGGTACTGTCCTGCTTCGGGATGTCCATGCTTATTTACGGGGTGATCTCGCCTGTGCTGAAAAAGCTTCCCAACGCGGCGGTATTTGCGTTGTTTGCGGTACTGGCGGTCATCTTCACCGATTTTTACCGAACGGACAGTTTGTTTCTTATTCTGGGCAGGGTGCGCTTGAACGTGCCGAACGATATAAGATGGCTGTACCCGATAGGCATAATCTCCTCGGATTTCCGTTCCGCCGATTATTTTCCGCTTGCTCCCTACGGGTTTATTTTCCTTGCGGGGACGGCTTTGTCGGATATGGTGAAAAACGGCGGGCTGCCCGAATTCTGCTATAAGGCAAGTATCCCGATAGTGAATTTCTGCGGGAGACATTCCCTTTGGCTCTACATAATACATCAGCCGCTTTTTCTTGCGGCGGTATATCTGATCTCCGCGCTGAGGTAAGGTTACACTCTTGTTCCTTACCTCAGTTTTTTATTTATGTAAATCATATAAGTTTTATTGTTTTCGGAAATATTAATTATTACTTTTGCATAACAGCTTTTTGTTGACAAACATTTCTTGCTGTGGTATAATATTAATAATACCTATATGTATAATAGGAATTTCTAAAGGCGAGGTGAGCTTTTATGATAGAAATTTTATGGCTCGGCAGAGGCGGTCAGGGCGCGTTTACCGCGGCAAAGCTTCTGGGCGCGGCTTATTCTGCGAAAGGCGGGGAGTATTTCGCGCTTGCGTTCCCCTCTTTCGGACCCGAACGCAGGGGCGCGCCAGTGCGGGCGTTTACAAAGCTGGACGGCAAGCCCGTCCTCGACAGGAGCGAGACCGAGAAAGCCGACTATATCGTAATTCTCGACGAGACCCTTTACAGCGAGGGTCTGACCAAATCGCTCAAAAACGGCGGGAAGATACTGATAAATTCAAAGTCACGAGGGAAATACCAAAGCGGTGAGAATATCTCCGTTTTCGACGGAAATGCCATCGCCGCAGAGCTTGGACTTCCCACCGCGAACACGGTAATGCTGGGCTTTCTGGCAGCGGCTTCGGGAGCGGTTTCCGCAGAGGATATCTGTCTTTCCATAGACGGTTATATGCCCGAAAAAATTCGGGAGAAAAATAAGGCAGCTGTTTTGAGAACAGAAAAGGAGGCGGTAAAATGACGCCGTACATAAGAGAAAAAAAGTCCTTCGGATTTGAGGATATTCCCGAAAACACAGCCTTTGAGGCGGGGTATCTTGTGACCGTGAACAGCGGCTGGAGAAACATTCGTCCCGTTGTAAACGCCGAAAAATGCGTGGGCTGTATGCAGTGTTATCTGTACTGTCCCGACGGCGTGATATCCGTGAAAAACGGCAAGGCGGAGATAGACTATAACTTCTGCAAGGGCTGCGGGATATGCTCCAAGATATGCAAGCCGAACGCCATTGAAATGGAGGACGAACGATAATGCCGAAAAAATTTCTTTCGGGTGACGAAGCCTTTGCGGAGGGCGTTCGTCTTGCCAAGCCCGACGTGATATCCGCATATCCCATAACTCCGCAGACTATCGTTGTTGAGCGGCTTTCCGAAATGGTTGAGGACGGCAGTCTTGACGCGGAATTTATTCACGTTGAGTCGGAGCATTCCGCTCTGTCCTGCGCGATAGGAGCAAGCGCGGCGGGTGTAAGGGCGTTTACGGCGACCTCCTCCCAGGGCTTGCTGTACATGGCTGAATGCCTTACCTATGCTTCGGGAGGACGTTTCCCTATAGTTATGATGAACGCAAACCGCTCCACCGCTTTGCCATGGAACATTTACGGCGACCAGCGGGACAGCCTTTCTCTGCTCGACAGCGGATGGATACAGGCTTACGCCGAAAACGCGCAGGAAAGTCTCGACCTTGCGCTGATGAGCTTTTATATCGCGGAGAATGAAAAGGTGTCCACGCCGTTTATGGTAAATCTGGACGGCTTTACGGTCACGCACACCTACGAGGAAGCGGACGTCCCCGAAGCCTCCGCGGCGGAAAATTTTTTACCGCCTTATCGGACGGAGAATAAGCTTGACCTTGAAAGCCCCAAAAATATGGCGTTTTCGGCAGGTCCGGAGCATAACTATATTTTCAAGTACAAGGAGCACCGCGCAATGCTTGAAGCCGTTTCCGTCATAGAAGAGGCGGAGCGGAAATTCGCCGAAATTTTCGGCAGGAGCTACACGGGTCTTATCGAGGAATATCTCACCGAGGACGCGGACTTTGTTATCGTTACCCTTGGAAGTATTGCGGGGCTTTGCCGCGAGACCGCGGACAAGCTGAGAGCGGCAGGCAAAAAGGTCGGCGTTGTGCGTATACGCTATATGAGACCGTTCCCAGCCTCACAGCTTGCGGCGGCTCTGAAAAACGCAAAAGCCGCGGCAGTGCTTGAAAAGGATATTTCTTTCGGAAACGAGGGAGCTGTCTTTAGCGAAGTAAACTCCGCGCTTTTCCGTTACGGGACTTTTATCCCCACCTATAATTTTATAGGTGGACTTGGCGGCAGAAATATTTCCGCGTCGGACATTGAAAGCATTTTTGAGGCGATGGAAAAGGGTCTGTCCGAAAAAATCAATTTTATCGGTATCGGGGGTGAGCGACAATGAGCGTGAAAGCAAAGGATTTATGTGCCGAGGAATTTTTCTACGGACATAAGGCGTGCGCAGGCTGCGGCGGAAGCCTTGCGGTCAGGAACGCTCTGAAAGTTCTTGGCAAAAATGCGGTCGCCGTACTGCCAGCAGGGTGTATGTCGGCGGTAGGATTTAACTTTCCCCAGCTTTGCTTCGGGAATAACGCGATAATCTCAACCTTTGCGGGAACGGCTTCAATGCTCACGGGAATCGAAGCGGGCTTCCGCGCAAGAGGTATCACCGACTTTACCGCAGTGGGCTTCGCGGGTGACGGCGGTACTGCGGACATAGGCATACAGGCTCTTTCGGGAGCTATCGACCGTAACGACAACATCATCTATATCTGCTACGACAACGAAGCATACATGAACACGGGTATCCAGAAAAGCGGTCTTACCCCTTTCGGTGCAAAGACCACCACCACTCCCGCGGGAAAAAATATTCACGGAAATATCCGTCCCAAAAAGAATATGTTCGAGATCGCCGCGGCACACGATATCCCCTATGCGGCGACGGCAACTGTGGGCTATATGAACGATTTTCTGGACAAGGTGAAAAAGGCTTCGGAGATAAAGGGTACAAAATATATCCATGTGATAGCGCCATGTCCCACGGGCTGGGGCATTCCCGTCAGCGACACCGTTGAGGCGGCAAGGGAGATCGCGGACTGCGGTCTGTGGTATCTTGCGGAGTACGAAAACGGAGAGTTCACGCTGAATTACGACCCGAAAGAATTTACCGACGTGACCGCGTATCTTAAAAAGCAGGGACGGTTCAGACATCTTACCGACGAGGACATTGCCGTTATAGTAAAGTCGCGTGACGAGAAATGGAAAAAGATACGCGGCTCATGGAATTTGAAATAATCACGTCTTGAAATTGAAAGGAGAAATTATTATGCCAACGCTTTCGACAAGAACGGAATGCTTTACCGATTCCGTCATAAGAAGAATGACGCGGATATCAAATCAATACGGCGCGGTCAATCTTTCGCAGGGCTTTCCCGATTTCGACCCGCCGAAGGAAATTCTCCACCGCTTTGCGGAGATCGCGAGAGAGGATTTCCACCAGTACTCCATAACATGGGGAGCACAGAATTTTAGGGAGGCTCTCGCAAAAAAGCAGGAGCATTTCACAGGTCTGAAAACCGACCCCAACGGCGAGATCGTTGTTACCTGCGGAAGTACTGAGGCTATGATGGCGGCGATGATGAGCGTTACAAATCCCGGAGACAAGGTGATAATTTTTTCGCCGTTCTATGAAAATTACGGCGCGGACACCATTCTGTCGGGAGCAGAGCCTATCTACGTCCCGTTAAATCCTCCCGAATTTTCTTTCGATCCGGACGTACTGGAGGCGGCGTTCAGACAGAAGCCAAAGGCTCTGATACTGTGCAATCCCTCCAATCCTTGCGGAAAGGTTTTTACATACGACGAACTTAAAATAATCGCAGACCTTGCGGAGAAGTACGACACATTCGTTATCACCGACGAGGTTTACGAGCATATTGTCTATGCGCCCAATAAACACGTTTATTTTGCGTCTCTGCCAAATATGCGGGAGCGCACTATTTCGTGCAGTTCGCTTTCAAAGACCTACTCCATAACAGGCTGGAGACTGGGATATGTTATCGCCTCCCCCGAAGTTATCGACAGGGTGAAAAAGGTACACGACTTCCTCACCGTTGGAGCGGCAGCGCCCTTGCAGGAAGCAGCCGTTACAGGACTTAATTTCGGTGACGGATACTATGCGGATTTGCAGGCAAAGTATACGGAAAAGCGCAGCCTGTTCCTTAAAGGTCTGGACGACCTGAAGATATCCCACACCGAACCGCAGGGCGCGTACTATGTGCTTCTGGATATTTCGGAATTCGGTTATGAAAGCGATCTGGAATTCTGCGAGCTTTTGGCGGAAAAAGTGGGCGTGGGCGCGGTGCCCGGTTCAAGCTTTTTCAAGGAACCCGAAAACCGTTATATCCGTATGCATTTCGCAAAGAAATCGGAAACGCTTAACGAGGCGTTAAACCGTCTTGCGGACATGAGAAAAAAGATGCCGAAAAGATAAAAAGAAAAGAGGTTATGACCATGACCTTGCAGCAGCTCCATTATGCTATCGTGATCTCGGAAACGGGGTCGATGAACAAGGCTGCCGAGCGGCTTTATATTTCACAGCCGTCCCTGACAAACGCCGTCAAGGAGCTTGAAAGAGAGATAGGCATAACCGTTTTCAAGCGCAGCGGAAAAGGCGTTTCACTTACCGCGGACGGAATGGAATTTCTGACCTACGCGCGGCAGGTCTACCAGCAGTACGAGACCCTTTCGGAAAAATACAGCGGCGGAAAAATAAAGCGCAAATTTGGCGTATCGGCTCAGCACTACTCCTTTGCGGTGCATGCGTTTGTAGAGACGGTCAGGGAATACGACACCTGCGATTACGAGTTTGCCGTCCGTGAGACCAACACCGCCGACGTTGTGAACGACGTTGCTTCCCTCAAAAGCGAGATAGGGATACTGTATCTCAGCGATTTCAACAGGCAGTTTATAATGAAAATGCTCCAGACAAATCAGCTTGAATTTCACCACCTTACGGACTGCAATGTTTACGCCTATCTTTGGAAAGAACACCCACTCGCGGAACGCGGCTCGGTAAGTCTTGCAGAGCTTGAAAGCTATCCCTGCCTTACCTTTGAGCAGGGGGATAAGAGCTCCTTTTACTTTGCGGAGGAAATTTTCAGCACCTCGGAATACGCGCGCGTTATCAAAGCCACCGACCGCTCTACAATGCTCAATCTAATGAAAGGACTTAACGGCTATACGTTTTGTTCGGGAATCATCTGCAACGATCTGAACGGCTCGGACTACACAGCCGTCCCCATATCGGACAAAACCGACGAGATGGAGATAGGATATATCCTGCGGAAAAATATTATCCTCAGCGACACGGGGAAAAAATATATTGAAAAGCTGAAAACGTTTCTGGAAAGCAGCGGACGGTGATCTCGGCAAGAAACGGTACAAAATTTTTTAACGCTCAAAAGAATAAACCTTTTGAGCGTTATTTTAAAATTATTATAGGACTGTCATTTTAATTCCACAGGTATCCAGACCTCATAGTAACGGTTCTTTTTCCGCTTTTCATGGTCTGTCCAGAGGTGCAGTACTTCAACGATCAAATCGTATTTTTGCTTGTATTCGGACGCAGGCAGCCACGAGTCAAAAATCAGCTCAAACAGCTTCGGGAATTCCTCCCACGCATATCCGCCCGCTTCTGTTTTGAAAGCGGCATATGTTCCCGCAGGAAGCTTCCGCATTTCAAGCTTGTTATTTTTGACGTCTTCCTTTGCGCGGGCTATCATGTATTTTCCGTCCTGCCATATCCCGTACCAAATGCCGTCAAAAGCCGTACTGCCTTTTTCATTCCATTTGCCGCAGCAAATCTGTTCGGGTATATCCTCCATATCTTCATTCCACATAATGTTGCGAAGCTCCTCACGGTTCTTGTAGCCCTGTCCGTCAAACTGTTTTGATACTCCGTAAACACCGGTATCGGGCAGTTCGATAATTCTGAAATCCATCTCTTTTGCTCCTTTGATAATAATGTGAAAGGAAACAGGCGGATATATTTTCAGAGCGCCTCCGTTTTTCCGATAAGCTGCGGGAGTAATGCCGTGCTGCTTTGCAAACGCTCTCGAAAAAGCGTCCGCGCTTTCATATCCGAATTTAACTGCAATATCAATTATACGGTTATTTCTGTTTCGGACATCATCGGCGGCAGCGCTTAATTTTCTGCGCCGAATATATTCGTTAAGCGTCATACCCGTCATGTAACTGAAAAATCTCATAAAGCTGTCGGAGTTGATACAAGCGATTGCCGCCGCTTTGTCAACGTCAATTTCCTCCGCAAGCAAATTAGTCTCTATGTACTCAATTGCGGCATTCAGATTTTTTAACATATCCATTGCTTCACCTCCCATTGTTATTATATCAAAGAAGTTTATAACGCGTCCGACTTTTTCGGGGCAGGATAGTCATGTGTTTACACATATTATAGCATTTTTCTGTGCAGAAAGCAAATCAGGCAGCCGCCTGGTCTACTCGGCAGATTTTTTATTATCCTCAACAGTTATAGCTTTTTTCTATAACTGCATATTCATAAAGCATATTGGACAAATAGGTTTTATAGGTGTATAATAACATCATGAACAAAACACATAAAAAGTACGGAGGAGATATTTATGAGCAAAAGAGACCCTAACAATAAATACTGGGACGAGGCGCTTGAAACAATGCCCCGTGAGGAGCTGGAAAAGAAACAGCTTGAGGATCTGAAAGAGATAGTGAAATTCGCTTACGATAACGCGCCCTACTACAAGCGTTCCTTTGACGAGGCTGGCGTAAAGCCTGAGGACATTCACACTCTTGCCGATATAAGAAAGTTCCCCTTTATCAATAAGACCACTCAACGCGACACGCAGGGTGTGGGTTCGTTCCTTGGAGAGCTTTGCGCCGTTCCCGAAGAGGACGTGGTGTTCATTTCAACATCGTCGGGTTCGACGGGAGTCCCCACAATGAGCCCCTTTACCAAACAGGACTTCGACGAATTTCAGGATACCGAAAGCCGCTGGTTCTGGCAGGTGGGAATGAGACCTACCGACAGATACGTTCATGCGCTGAACTTCTCCCTTTATGTGGGCGGTCCGGACGTTATCGGAGCGCAGAATCTCGGCGCACTCTGTATCTGGGGCGGAACGCTTCCCAGCGAAAGGCTGCTGTTTATCCTGCAAACCTATCAGCCCACCATAATCTGGACAAGTCCATCATATGCTTGGCAGCTTGGCGAAAAGGCTAAAAAGGCGGGAATAGATCCGAAAAAAGACCTGTCCATCAAAAAGATAATCGTTGCGGGAGAGCTTGGCGGTTCTATCGACGCAACAAGAAAGGCTATCGAGGACTTATGGGGTGCGGAGGTTTACGACTTCTACGGCTTGTCCGATATTTTCGGAGCCTGCGCCGCTCACTGCGAATACCACGACGGTCTGCACATTGCGGAAAACCACATTCTTGTCGAGACGGTGGATATACATACTGGCGAAGTTCTTCCCGCGGGAGAAGTGGGCGAGCTTGTGTTCACAACCCTCCGCAAGCACGCGAGACCTCTTATCAGGTTCAGAACGGGCGATATCGGCCGGATAGACAACACTCCCTGCAAATGCGGAAGAACTCACGGAAGAATACACATCAGCGGCAGAAAGGACGATATGTTTATCGTGTCCGCGGTAAACGTGTTCCCCAGCGATATCGAAGCCGTTATCCGCGACCTTGACGGCATTACGGGCGAATATCTTATCCGCGTATTTGAAAAGGACTTCACCTGCAAGTACTCCGTTGAGGTGGAGAAAAATTCCGACAATCCCGACAGCGACGAAGCGATCGCTCAGAGGACTTCCGACGCTCTCAAAGCAAGGATAGGCGTAAAGCCCTACGAGGTAAAGGTTCACCCCGACGGCGGACTCGATACCCGCTCGGAGCATAAATCCCGCCGCATTATCGACGAAAGAAAGCTTGACTACACCATATAAAGATAACCCGATCTTCTCAATAAAAAACCGAGCCGTTTTTACAGCGGCTCGGTTTTTTCCGTTTATAATATCCGTTTTTCAGTGACAATCCTCACAGTCGCCTATCTCCCCCACAATAGGCACGGGGTCTATACCCTGCCGCCTGTAGTAGTCGGAAAGCGCAGACTTCATTGCCTGTTCCGCAAGAACGGAGCAGTGCAGCTTCTGGGGAGGAAGTCCCTCCAGAGCCTCGACAACCGCTTTATTTGTGACTTTCAGTGCGTCGTCAATAGTCTTGCCCTTTATCATTTCCGTGGCGATCGAGGAAGTCGCAACAGCCGCGCCGCAGCCGAATGTCTTGAACTTAACGTCGGTAATAACTCCGCCGTCCACCTTAATGTACATCTTCATAATGTCTCCGCACTTGGCGTTGCCCACCTCGCCGATACCGTCGGCGTCCTCGATCTCTCCAACGTTTCTGGGATTTGCAAAATGATCCATTACCTTATCGCTGTAAAGCATATTAACACTCCTTTTCTTATTTAAGCGGGGAAACAAATTTCATTGCCTTTTGAATATTTTCCTTACCGTTCAGGATATCCTCCCAAAGCGGGGACATAGCGCGTATCCTCTCAACGACCTTTGGAACGGTCTCAAGGATATAGTCTATGTCCTCGTCGGTTGTCTCGTCGGAAATGGAAAGCCTCATCGAACCGTGTGCGACCTCGTGAGGAAGTCCCAGCGCAAGCAGAACGTGAGACGGGTCGAGAGAACCAGAAGTACACGCCGAACCGCTTGAAGCGCATATTCCGTTGGCGTCCAGCAGAAGCAGCAGGGATTCGCCCTCAACGCCGAGGAACGATATATTCACATTGCCGCAAAGCCTGTTAGTCCTGTCGCCGTTAAGACGGCAGCAGGGTATTTTTGTTATGCCGTCGATAAGCCTGTCCCGCATTTCTGCGACCCTTGCCGCCTTTTCGGGAATATTTTCGCACGCCGCCGTGACCGCCTCGGCAAGTCCCATAATGGCGGGGACGTTCTCCGTACCGGCGCGTCTGCCACGCTCCTGCGCGCCGCCGAAAATAAGGTTTGTCATGGGTACGCCCTTTTTCACGTAAAGGAAGCCTATGCCCTTTTGAGCGTGAATTTTATGTCCCGAACAGGACATAAGGTCTATATTCTGCTCTCCCACGTTTATGGGGATATTTCCCACCGCCTGAACCGCGTCGGTGTGGAACAGAACTCCCTTTTCGCGGCAGACATGACCGATCTCCCTAATAGGCATTACCGTGCCTATCTCGTTGTTTGCGTACATTACCGAGACTATCGCCGTATCTTCGCGTATCGCGTTCCTGACCTGCTCCGCGGTGACAAGTCCGTTTTCGTCAACGGGAAGATAGGTCACCTCGCAGCCCTGCTTTTCCAGAAACTCGCAGGTGTGCAGAACGGCGTGATGCTCAACGTTTGTGGTGATGATGTGCTTTTTTCCCTTTGCGCCCAGTCTCAGCACAGCGGAGCGTATCGCCCAGTTGTCGGCTTCCGAGCCGCCGCTTGTAAAAAATATCTCGCTTGGAGAACAGCCTATCGCGTCCGCGATTTTTTCACGGGCTATTGTGATAGCCTTTTCGGCGTCCCGACCCAGCTTGTAGATACTGGAGGGGTTGCCGAACTGTTCGGTCATATACGGCAGCATAGCGTCCAGTACCCGCTTTGAAACAGCGGTGGTAGCGGCGTTGTCCGCATATATAAATCGTTTTTCCATAAATATCACTTCTTTTCGGAATTTTTCTTTAGCATTATTATATACCATTTTGGTAGGGATTGCAATAGTCTGCCGCTTTAATGGCGAAAATTAAGAATTTCATAAAATATAGTAAACAGATAGGTAATATATTTATTGCCGCTCCGTGCTTTCGGGAAATCTTATCCGCGGGGGAGTATGCGCGGGTATCTGCAAGTATATGTTCAAGACACGAGAAAATAAAACGGTCTGCCGCTAATTATACGGCAGACCGTTTTTATTATGCTTTATCGGGTTATGAAGTTTGTGCTTGTTATTTCATAAGTCCCGCGCCCGCGTTCCAAGCCTGACCCGCTTTTTCTCCTATGGTGTAATATCCCGAACGGTACTGGTCGAAAACAAGAGCGTTTACTTTCTGAGGGTCGATCTTGTCCTTGTCGCCGACCACCTTTTCGTCCGCGCTGACATTCACGATCCTGCCAACAACGGCGTGCATATTTTCGGTATCAACGACTTCGGCAAGCTCACATTCGAGAGTAACGGGAAACTCAGTTATCACAGGAGCGTTGACAAATTCGCTTTTTACCGCATGATATCCGCTGCGCTCAAATTTGTCGGGCATTTTGTTTCCCGTCGCGATACCGAAGAAGTCCGCAACTTCCATGTTGGGAACGTCCGCAATGCTGACTGTAAAAGCCTTTGTTTGCATGATGTTTGCTGTAGTCTTGTGGTCTGCGTCGATGAACAGTGCAATCTTGTCCATAGCGCATATCTGCACCCATGCCGCGTTAAGCGCGCAGACTGTTCCGTTTTTGTCATAAGCCGCAACGATAGTCACGGGCATGGGGAAAAGCGCGGGCTGGCTTCCTAAATTTTTTCTCATTGCAAAAACCTCCGTAAATATTTTTGGGATTGACAATTAAATATATTTATATTAAAATTATAGCATAGGTGGAAAAAACAGTCAAGTACTCTCTTTCGGGTCATATACTTACTTTAAAGTGAGTGCTGAATATAACAAAACGAGGTACCGATATGAACGAGCTGTCATTTTATCTTGAAAAGGTCTTTGAGACGGACAGTCCCTTTAAAATAGTTGTAAGCAAGCCGCCGAAGAACTGCGGGTTCCGAAAAATAAATCTGGTGAAAAAGCAAAGCGGATATCAGGCGGAAAAATACACCGAAAAGCAAGTCTTTCACGAAAACCTGCCCGACGCCGAGGCTGCCCGGAACTACTGCCTGACGCTTCTGGAGCAGGGCTGGGGACAGCTTAATTCATGGGGAAATACTTTCTGCTTTAATCTTATGGTGTCCAAAAAAGGCGTGGTTACTCTGAACAAAAAACGTACGGACGGCGGCGCGCCCAAAGCGGAGCTTTCCCACAACAAGGCGAAAAACTATATTATCCCCGAGGACAAGCCCTTTTCCGCGCTGGTGGACATGGGCGTCTTTACCAAGGAGGGAAAAGTCGCAAAGCCTATGTACGGGAAATTCCGTCAGATAAACCGCTTTGCGGAGATAATCGACGACGCGCTTCGGGAGCGGGGCTTTGAGAACGGCGGCAAGCCTCTGAAAGTAATAGATTTCGGCTGCGGGAAATCCTACCTGACATTTGTGCTGTATCATTATTTCACGGAGATACGCGGCATTGAGACCGATATGCTTGGTCTCGATCTGAAAGCGGACGTTATCGAAAACTGTAATGCCGCCGCGGAAAGGTACGGCTATAAAAATCTCCGATTCGAGGTGGGCGACATCAGCGGAGCTTCCGAGCAGGGCAAGGTTGACATGGTGGTGACCCTCCATGCCTGCGATACGGCAACGGACTACGCGCTGCACAACGCTGTAATGCGGGGAGCGGACATGATATTTTCCGTACCCTGCTGTCAGCACGAGCTGAACGGGCAGATGAAATCGGAAAAGCTTTCCCTGCTGACGCGGTACGGCATAATAAAGGAGCGTACAGCCGCCCTCTGCACCGACGCGGTACGGGCAAACCTGCTTGAATACTGCGGCTACAAAACACAGCTTCTGGAATTTGTGGACTTCGAGCATACTCCGAAAAATATCCTCATACGCGCCGTAAAGCGGGACGGTACGCCAAGGGGCAGGGAAAAGTACCTTGACGAGGTAAAGGCTCTCATGGAGGAATTTTCCTTTGAGCCAACCCTTTGGAGACTGCTGAAAGAAAGCGGGAAGCTGGGATAATTATGACCGATATAAATTTCAGAAAAATAAATAAGAAGTATTGTATACTGACATTTGTTCTCGGCTTTGCGGTCTTTTTGCTGACGGTTCTCCCTTTTGCAGTTCAGAACGACGGCGTATTTTATTTTTACGGCGACTTCAACGCCCAGCAGATACCGTTCACGATAAGCTTTGCGGGAGACTTTTCATTGCCTGGATTTGACTTTATCGCAGGCACGGGCACGGATTATCTTGACGCGTATTCGTTCTATAATATTTTCAGTCCGTTCACGCTTATTTTCAGAATTTTTCCGAATAGCGCGGCGATATATCTGTTTCCTTTCGTGACCGCTCTGAAATTCGGCTTCTGCGCAATGAACGCCTACCTGTACATATCACGCTTCTGCAAAACCGATGGCTGCGCCGCTGCGGGAGCAATGCTCTATGCGTTTTCGGGGTACTGCATGGTAACGTTCGTTTACCACTATCTTGACGCGCTGGTATTCTTTCCGCTGCTGCTTGCTTCTCTCGAAGCTGCTGTGACCGAAAAACGCAGGGGCGTCTTTGGCGTAACGATAACCCTCTGCGCATTTACGAACTACTATATTTTCGGGACAGAGGCAATATTTCTTATAATATATTTTTTGATACGTCTTACGGACAAAAGCTTTCGGGTATCGCTTCGGGACTTTTTCTGTCTTGCCGCCGAGACCGTCCTCGGACTTGCCGCGGCAGGCTTTGTGCTTGTCCCTGCGGCGGTATATATGATAAGCAGTCCCCGTCTCGGAGACAGCTTCGGCAGCCTGCGGGATATGCTTGTCTACGAGACTCCTTGGCGTTACGCAAGAATATTGCAGTCGGTATTTATTTCTCCCGATCTGCAAGGCTATACAAACTTTTTTCCCGATTTCGAGGGCAGCTATCCGTTCGGGTCAAGATGGTCCGCGCAGGCAATGTTTCTGCCGCTGTTCGGTATGTCTGGAACGCTTGCCTTTATTTCGGCAAACAAAAAAAGCTGGCAGACAAAGCTTATTGCCGCCTGTGCCGTGTTTGCGCTGATACCGCTTCTTAACAGTATTTTCTCGCTGGGAAGCTCTCTTTATTATGCCAGATGGACCTTCGCTCCCACCCTTATAACGGCGTGCATGACTGCGCGCTCTCTTGAGGGCGATCCGAAATATTTTAAAGCAGGTATTGCAGTAAACGGAGCGGCAGTTTTGGTATTGACGATATTCACACTGCTGTTCCCGATGGAAAAGCTTTCAATGTGGAAAAGCGGGGCGTTCTACAGCAATGCCCAGAAGTGGACGCAGATAGCTTTTACCGCTGCGGGACTTGCCGCTGCCGCGCTTCTTGTGTTCAAGTCGGCAAGAGACGGACAGTTCCCGCTGAAGGTTCTGGCGTCCGCAGCGGCGGCAGCGTTTGTATTTACCGAAGCGGTAATGCTTTTCGGAATGGGGGAAGAGCGCAGTCCAGAAGCGGAAAAGTACTGCATTTTTGAAGCTCCCGCTATCGAGGACAGCGAGTACGGAAAAAGAATAATTACCGACAATAATTCGGCAAACAAAAATATCATTTGGAACATTCCGTCCGCCTATACTTTTAACAGTATAGTGCCGCGGGGGATTGCGGACTACTGCGAAGCCGTCGGGATATCAAACGATGATATCGCGGAGGATTACGCATCCCACTGTCTGTTTTCGGTCAGGGAGCTTGTTGCTTACAATCATTTTCCCGATAGGGACGACGATTACTTCAAGGAAAATCTTGTCGGTTCAGATGTTGACGGAGACTACGGATTTCTGAGCAGAAGCGGACGGTATCTGATCTATGAAAACAAAAACTTTATCCCTATGGGCTTTTGCTACGACAGCTGCATTTCCGAGGAGGACTTTCTCGCTCTTGACGGGGAGACGCGGAAGAACTATATGCTGAAAGTCATGGCGGTCGAGGACGTCTCCGCGGTTTCGGGATATCTTGAAGAAGATGACAAAAGCGAGGCGCGTTCTCTTGACGAAAGCGGACTTGCGGAGGAATGCGCGGCAAGAGCGTCCCGCTCCGCCCACAGCTTCAGCACGGACGGCGAAAGCTACACCGCGGAAATAACCCTTGAAAAGCCTGAGCTTGTATTTTTCGGAATAACCTTTGACGAGGATTTCACCGCCTATGTGGACGGCGAGGAAACGGAAATTTTCAAAGCGAATTTCGGTTTTCAGGCAATTCCCGTACCTGCGGGAACGCATACCGTCAAGGGCGTTTACCGTTCGCGGAAACGGGACATCGGAGCATTATGCTCGGCGGCGGGAGCGATTGGACTTGCTGTTTACATCGCCGCAGCATATATCCCGAAGCGCCGCCGCGGGGCAGCTGCAGACTGACCCGAACGCAAGTCACCGAACAGTTTTGCGGAATATGAAAAAATGCACAAAAAATTTGTCGTATCAACACTGTTTTTTTATAGTAGAATTTGCGGAAATTCTATTGACTTAACGCTCGTAAAATGTTATGCTTATTAGAAATATTCAAAAACATATGAACTTTAACGGGAGGTAATTTTATGCTGGAAACAAACTACTCTGCCAAATTCGTAAAGGAGGGTCTCACCTTTGACGACGTGCTGCTGATTCCCGCCGAATCAAACTGCACTCCGAACATGGTCAGCCTTTCTGCAAGACTTGCTAAAGACATTATGCTCAACACTCCGATCATGACCTCAGCTATGGATACCGTTACCGAATCAAGCATGGCTATCGCTATCGCTCGCGAGGGCGGTATAGGAATTATCCACAAGAATATGTCGGTCGAACAGCAGGCTGACGAGGTGGACAAGGTAAAGCGTTCCGAAAACGGCGTTATCGTAAATCCTTTCTCACTCACAGAGGACAGGCTTGTTTCCGAAGCGGACGAGCTTATGGGCAAATACAGAATATCCGGCGTGCCTATCGTTGACAGAGAGGGCAAGCTTGTGGGCATACTTACCAACCGCGACCTGCGCTTCCTTACGAATTTTGACATTCCCATCGGCAATGTGATGACCAAGGAAAATCTTGTTACCGCTCCCGTAGGCACAGACCTTAAAGGCGCGCAGGAAATATTAATGAAGCATAAAATTGAAAAGCTCCCCATTGTGGACGACAACGGCACACTCAAGGGACTTATTACCATAAAGGATATTGAAAAGGCAGTTCAGTACCCCAACTCCGCCCGCGACAAATCGGGCAGACTTCTCTGCGGCGCGGCTATAGGCGTTGCAAAAAACATGATGGAGCGCGCCAAGGCTCTTATCGACGCACAGGTGGACGTGCTTGTCCTTGACTCGGCTCACGGTCACAACATCAACATTGTAAACGCCGTAAGGGACGTTAAAAAGGCATTCCCCGACACTCCCGTTATTGCAGGAAATATCGCTACCGCAGCGGCTGCTGAGGCTCTTATCGCGGCTGGCGCGGACGCTCTTAAAGTCGGTATCGGTCCCGGCTCCATCTGTACAACCCGTGTCGTTGCAGGTATAGGCGTACCCCAGATCACGGCGGTATATGACGTTGCCTGCGTTGCGGCAAAGCATAATATCCCCGTTATCGCCGACGGCGGTATCAAGTATTCGGGCGATATCGTAAAGGCTCTCGCGGCTGGTGCGAACGTTGTAATGCTTGGTTCTCTGCTTGCGGGCTGCGACGAAGCTCCCGGCGAGGAGGAAATATATCAGGGCAGACGCTTCAAGGTGTACCGCGGCATGGGCTCGCTGGGCGCTATGGCGTGCGGCTCAAAGGACAGATACTTCCAGGAGAACAGCAAGAAGCTTGTTCCCGAGGGCGTGGAGGGACGCGT
The DNA here is from genome assembly GCA_029067895.1 of Oscillospiraceae bacterium. GTDB lineage: Bacteria > Bacillota > Clostridia > Oscillospirales > Ruminococcaceae > RGIG8773. Next base: position 31,176 of record JAIEDQ010000085.1, read on the forward strand.
TCCCTACAAGGGACTTGTTTCCGATTCCATCTTCCAGCTTGTGGGAGGTATCCGTTCCGGTATGGGCTACTGCGGCTGCGCAACGATAGAGGAGCTTCACGAAAAGGCTCAGTTTGTGAAGATCACAGGCGCGGGACTTAAAGAATCCCACCCTCACGACATATACATAACAAAGGAAGCTCCCAACTATTCGGTACAGATATAACACGATAGCAAGGCTTCCCGCGGACTTTTCGGCACGCATTTTAAATGATAAAAAAGATTTTTGAAAAAATTTGCAAAAACTCTTGACAAAAGCCTGTGCAATGAGGTATAATATTAGTACCTCTTGCAGAGGCTTATTTTTTTGCGCTCTTTTTTACGGGCGGAAAAGTCTCTCGGCAAGGCTCCTGCGAGTCAGCCCGAGCCAAGTCACAGAGGGAGGCACAGGGGAAATACGTCCCCTGCGAAAACGCAAGGCGGTGCGGTCACACGGACGGCTGCGCATAAGAGAACGGCGCGGAATGCGGTAAAACGGAATAAGCTGTTCCGCGGCATTAGGTAATGTTCTTTGATATGCAGTCCCCAAAGGCGGCGGTCATCGCTCAATCTAATAGGAGGTGCCGATATGAGAGTAAAGATTACATTGGCTTGTACGGAGTGCAAACAGCGCAACTACAATACCAAGAAGAACAAGAAGAACGATCCCGACAGACTTGAAATGAACAAGTACTGTAAGTTCTGCAGAAAGCATACTCTTCACAAAGAAACTAAGTAAGAGAGGTGCGGAGAATGGCTGACGCAAAAAACAATAAGTCCAAGAAAAACTCCATCGTCGCTCAGGCTGAGGCTAAGGCGAACAAGATGGTCAACGACCGCGAAAAGGCTAAGTCGAAGGACAAGAAGTCCGGAGCGAAAAAGCCGGGCGGCATTGTAAAATATTTCAAGGACTTGAGAAGCGAAATCAAAAAAGTAACGTGGCCTTCATGGAAAAAGGTCGTAAACAACACGTTTGTGGTTCTTGTGGGAATGTGCGCAAGCGCTGTCGTAGTGTATGCTTTTGACACTGCGCTTACAGCGGTGCTCAACCTTGCTACTAAAGCCTGAGGGCGGTACGCAAAATCCCGCAAATGCGAAGCAGAGGGAGCTGTGAGGACGGAGAGCGGACACAGAGGACAATCTTTCGGAACAGGCAAGCCGCTTGCGATCCATGCCTCTTACCTCTGGATCTCTAACCTCTGATAGGGAAGGAATGGTCATTAATTATGTCAGAATCGGCAAAATGGTATGTCATTCACACTTATTCCGGTTATGAGAATAAGGTCGCGCAGACGATCATGAAGGTCGTCGACAACCGCAAGCTTCATGATCTTATTCAGGAGGTTCAGGTCCCGACCGAGACGGTCATGGAAATGAACGAGAAGAATAAAATGCATGAGGTGGAAAGAAAAATTTTCCCCGGATACGTTCTGGTAAAAATGGTTCTCACCGATGATTCATGGTACGTGGTGAGAAATACCAGAGGCTGTACGGGATTTGTGGGTCCCGGATCGAAGCCCATTCCGCTTACCGACAAGGAAGCGGCTGCTATGGGTATCGACACGGAGGCTAAGCCTGCGTCCGTTGAGGTAAACTTCAAGGCGGGCGACAAGGTGAAGATCACCGCGGGTCCTATGGAGGGCATTGTCGGAGAGGTGGAAAGCATCGACACGGAGAATATGACGGTGAACGTCAAGGTCTCCATGTTCGGACGGGATACCTCGGCAGAGTTGGAGATCACTATGGTCGCGCCCTCGGACGAGTATTAATTATCAATTATTGAAAATCGGAAGTGCATATACTCCGAAGATAAATTTCGGAGCGGCGGGTTTTCTTTTCGGACAGCCTTAGGGCAGCCCGAAAGCTTCGGAACGAAGCTGCAAAACTCAGAAAGGAATGATTATAATGGCACAGAAAGTAGTTGGCTTAATCAAGCTTCAGATCGCAGCAGGAAAGGCTACTCCTGCTCCGCCTGTTGGTCCTGCTCTCGGTCAGCACGGCGTTAATATCATGGCTTTTACTAAGGAATTCAACGAGAGAACAAAGAACGATATCGGTCTTATCATACCCGTTGTTATCACGGTTTACGCTGACCGTTCGTTCAGCTTTATCACAAAGACTCCGCCCGCTGCGGTTCTTATCAAGAAGGCTATCGGTCTTGAAAGCGGTTCGGGAGTTCCCAACAAGACCAAGGTAGGCAAGATCACCAAGGAACAGATCAAGAAGATCGCAGAGACCAAAATGCCCGACCTTAATGCGGCAACCATTGAGACTGCAATGAGCATGATCGCAGGTACCTGCCGTTCTATGGGCGTTGAGGTTGTTGACTAACCACAATCCGGTTACGTACAAATAATTCACGGCGGATGTTTTCAGAGCGCGGGAGAGAATATTTTCCCGAACCAAGGCTCTGTTCATCTTGCGTTTAGTGGGAGGAAATAATTCCGCTAAGAGTCCCAAGCATGGGAACATTTACCACTTACAAGGAGGAAATCTGATAATGAAACACGGTAAGAAATATAATGAAAGCGCTAAGGCTGTTGACAGAAGCAAGCTCTATGAGACCGAAGAGGCTCTTGATCTGGCTTGCAAGAACGCCAAGGCTAAATTTGATGAGACCATCGAGGTTCACGTTCGTCTGGGCGTTGACTCCCGTCATGCTGACCAGCAGGTTAGAGGCGCGGTAGTTCTCCCCAACGGTACAGGTAAGAACGTTCGCGTACTTGCTTTCTGTAAAGAAGAGAAAGAGGCTGACGCTAAGGCAGCAGGTGCTGATTTCGTAGGCGGCGCTGATCTGGTTGAAAAGATCGTTAAGGAAAACTGGCTCGACTTCGACGTTTGCGTAGCTTCTCCCGACATGATGGGCGTTGTTGGTAAGGCGGCGAGAGTTCTCGGTCCCCGCGGACTTATGCCTAACCCCAAGGCGGGCACAGTTGCTCCCGACATTGCAAAGGCTATTTCCGAAGCTAAGGCCGGTAAGATCGAGTACCGTCTCGACAAGACCAACATCATTCACTGCCCTATCGGAAAGGCTTCCTTCGGCAAGGAAAAGCTTGCTCAGAACCTTGACACCCTTCTCGAAGCTATCGTTAAGGCTAAGCCTGCGGCTGCAAAGGGTACTTACATCAAGTCCTGCGTAGTAGCTTCCACAATGGGAATTGGTATCCCTGTTTCCACAATCAAGTACGGCGTTTGATTTTAGGCAAATAACGATACGGAATAATCTTTCGTCTCGGAAGAGTACTGCCCCTCACGGTCAAATTATGGCGGCAGGGGTAAAGGCTCAGCCTTTGCGCTTTATTGATATTTTGAACCGTTCGTCGATTGGCGGACGGTTTTATTTTGCATAGAAAAATTTCGGGGAACGTTCCGCTGTGAAACGTTCCCCGAATTGTATTTTCAGAGCTGCGGTTTGCAAACTATCCCGCCGTATTATACCTGACTTTCTTTCTGTACACTGCCGTGACTATCAGCGACAGAACGATACACGCCGCAAATATCCCAAGAAGCATGGGAATGTCTCCCACGACAAAGCTGCCGTTTTTGTAGCCTTTGAGACACAAAACCGTTCCCGCCGCGGCTGAGCCAAACATAAGTATCAGGGACAGTATTAAATTCCGAGCGGTAAACTTGCGCTCTCCGAACCTGACGTTCACCTCGGACGCAAGAAGCGGCATCAGAACTGTACTGAAAGCCGCGCTTATCATAAAGGCGCATACAAAGTATGGTATCATGTAGGCTTTGCCGAAAACAATGTGCCAGACCGAAACTCCCAAGGATATAACGGGTACTCCCATGTAGGCGCTTACCGCAAAAATATCTGTTATGTTTCCGCTTGTCAGCGGCAGAATTTTGAGCAGCTTCAGATCGGCATTTCCGTTAGCACACATTAATATCGCACCAAGTACAGTATGACAGCCGACCAGCGTAAGAATCGATCCCACGTCTCCCAAACCGTTCAAAAGAATACCGCAGGTGTAGCAGATCGAAAGAAAACCCACAAAAAGCTTATACCAAAGGTGACTCTCATGCAGAGCCAGCTTAAAAATTTTTTTCATGTTCAGTACTCCTTTCTGTTTTTATGAACAGTGTTACATATTATTTTCGGGCATGAACCAGTAGGAGTGCATACCCGAAAGCTGGGTGAGAGCCCCTTTCGGCATTTGTATCGCGGCGTTGAACATATTCATGTAGTCTCCGCCGCCCATAAGCGCGCAGTAAAAGCCTGCCGCCATAAGTATGCTTCCCGCAGCGGACTGCACGGGAAAGCACAGCAGTCCCACCAGAAAAGGTATCCACCCTAAAATCAGCGCGGGCATAAAGCTCATGATAATGAACCGCGCTTTCGTCATGGGGGACAGTGTTATAACAAACATCATCATGTGCTTCAGCGAATAGTACATGAAAACCTCCGCGTCCCTGCCCATAAAGACGGCATGGATAAGCTCATGAGGAACTAAGAGAAGAAGCGAGATAACCAGTCCGTGAAAGCTATATGACGCAAACATTTCGTACTTGCCGAAAACCGCCGCAAGTATAAACATCACAATAAGCACGGGTATTATAAACAACATCGCCATAAGGTTTACCCCGACCATTGTTTTCGGTTCTTTAAAGGCGACCGAGTTTTCGGGAAGCTCGCTTTGCGGCAGAGCTTCGTATGTGGTAAACTTGCCTTTGAATATCAGTTTCATGTTACCGTGCATTTCCCCCAAAAGGGAAATGCGTCCCCCTTTCTGCGTTTTCTATTTGAACATATTCCATGACACATTCTTTTTGCGCTTTATGTAAAACTCTCCCGCGGCGGCAATAATAAGCGTTGCCGCTATGTAAATGATGATCCCGCTTACGCCCGAAAATATTTTCAGCGAGGACGAGGACATTGCATCGGGGGACATACCCGACAGCTCGTCCATAATGCCGCAGGCAAATGCAAAGCTGAACCCAATAAAAGCTCCTAAAATAATATTTAATTTGGTGCTTTTTTTCAGAAACGCTATGATACAAATTATCTCTGTGATTATTGCCATCAGGGTAAACAGACCCGAAGCGCCGCGATAAACCATATATCCCCGCGATTCCTCGATAAGAGAAATAATGTGTCCGATCGTAACGAACAGCACGTTTACAGCTGCGGCTTTTTCCCACATGATAATTTTGAAATTAAGCAGGTCGCGGGCTTCAAAGGGCAGACTGCACATAAATTTTGCGGGCATTACCGAGCCGTGATAAGCGTCCTGAGTGATCTTTTCATTGATTTCGTTATCAACGCCCACGGGAAACATACACACCAGAAACTGCACAAATGTAAACATTGCCGACGCCGGAGCGATCATACATTCCCCGTCGTTAAGACCTGCTATGCTTGAGATCGTAATGATAGTGATTTGCAGCACAGCCACCAAAAGCATCAGCAGCCATGCCCTGCCGTATCTGCTGTAAAGATACATTGTCTTTTGCAGCTTAGCGGCTCTTTTTCTTTGCACCATTGTCATCTTGAGGACTCCTTTCTGTTCTGCCAGATTGAGAAGGTCAGCAGGTTTTCCACGTTGGGATTTTTCACCGACACGCCGTCGAATTTGGAAAGGTTCTCTCTCAGTATCAGGGACTCGAAGCCTGTGTTCAGCTCTCTGAGACCGATAGTGTACTTTTCGTTTTCGCTTGTAAGCTTGCTGCTTGCGCCGCTGATAACGGCGTATCTGTCCTCGATAGCGTCAATGCTCATGGACTCCCGTATCTGTCCGTCAATAATAAGTGTGATAACATCGGCGATCTTGTCAAGGTCTCCCGTGATGTGGGTGGAGAAAAGCACGGAGCGTTTTCCGTCCGAAACAAAATCGCGGAGCAGGTCGAGAATTTCTATCCTTGCAACAGGGTCGAGACCTGCGGTGGGTTCGTCCAGAATAAGCAGCTCTGGGTTATGAGAAAGCGCCACCGCAAGCATAGCCTTTGTCTGCATACCCTTTGAAAGTGCGGATATTTTTTTCTTTTCGGGAAGCTCCCACTTTTTCAGGAAATTCGCGAACTTGTCGGCGTCCCAGTTGTCGTAGGCGTAGGAGCAGGCTTTTGCGGTACGGGCGAGAGTGGTTGCGTAGAAAAAGAAGCTCTCGTCGGAAACATAGCCTATCTTGTTTTTCACGGCGATCTCGTCGTTAATGTTGTCCAGACCGCAAACCTTGACCGTGCCGCCGTCGCGGTTTATCATGTTCATTATAAGGCGGATAATGGTTGTCTTGCCCGCGCCGTTCTGCCCGATAAGACCCATCACAGTCCCCGGCTCTATCTCAAAGGACGCGTCCTTGAGCGTGAAATCCTTATAGCTTTTCGCAAGACCGTTTATACTTAAAATCATGTTATTCATTATCGTTACCTCCGTAAATTTTTTTCATTTCATTGTCAAGACGTTCTATTGGCACGCCCAGCCTTTTAAGCTCCTCCGCCTGCCTGATGAACTGCTCCATTACCTCTCCTATGTGTTTTTCCTGCAACATACCTATATCCTCCGTTTTCACGAATGTACCCTTTCCCGCAACGGTGTATATCAGACCGTCACGCTCCAGATCGGAGTACGCTCTTTTTGTTGTTATCATGCTTACGTTCAGGTCGGCGGCAAGCTGTCTTACGCTTGGCATAAGCTGATGTGCTTTCAGCTCGCCGCTCAGAATGGCTTCCTTAATGCCGTCCTTGACCTGCTCGTACATGGGCTTGTCGCCCGCGGCATTAATAAATAAATTCACCGATCAATTCCTCCTTTGAAATTGTTTATCTTAAAGCTTTAAGTATAGTGACACCGATTCAGTCCCGATCAATGCCGTGCTGTTTCAAGCATCTCCGGGTTTCAGCGGCTTCTGTAAAAGCATCATTCACTGCCGAAAGGATTTTTTCTTCATATCCTTTTTGCCGCTGTCCCCAATTCGGGTGATATGTAAAAATGTAGCATATATCATTTTCAGAAATGGCCTTCATCTTTTCTTTTCTCCATTGGGAGTTGTCACCTAAGCCATTGGGGTACAGTTTTTTGAATACTGACGGAAGTTCTTTTTCAAGAGAAACACCATACCATCCGAAAAAGATCACAACTGTTGGCTTCAGCAGAGTTATCTCCTCAGAGAGGATTGCCGTTGGCGTCTGATGAAGAGCAAGCCGCTGCTCCTTCTTCAAGGCACATTTTGATCCGAGCCTATGAATTTTATCCAGATTTGTCCAAGTTAGAGAAATCTCATTCGGACCGCGCAGCGCTTTGATCTTGCGGATACGATTCCAGAATGCGCTGTTGTTTCTTTTATAAAGCGGATCTCTGTTGCAGCCTGTGTCAGGTGTATCCTCCAATTGACCGGCAATATATTCACGGTTAAACGTCTGTACACATTCAATAGGCATATCGAAATCTTTGTGTTTGAAGCCGTGACCTTCTTCCCCTACGATCAAAACACGGAATTTTCGCTCGTACCAATCATCAGGGATATGGAGATAGTACGGATAGGAAAACTCCTTGCACAAAAGCTGAGGACATACATCTTTCAGCTCCGATTTCCATGACTGATATAATTTCAGTAACTCCTTTCGGCTTTCCTGAACCATGACAAAACCTCACTTTTGCAAACTTGTGTAAATCTTGTACACCAAACACCTCTCAAACCGACGAAGCTGTTGAAACGCAAGGAGTTCGGGCGGCTGATACCTTTATCATTCAAGTATCGGTACAACTGTGTATACTGTGTATCTCTATATATACAGTATACACAGCTATGCACAGTTTGTCAACAGGTAACGAAAAATTTCTTTGTATTTGTAGGAATGCACAAATATTGCAAAAGTTGTTGTGCATTTCTACAAATATGTGGTATAATGAAAAAAATCGCCTGTGTGAATTGTATTACCTATAGAACATTTACCGCGGAGCATTTTGTGCAAGCTTTATGTCAAAACAAATTCTCGTCTCGGGAGAACAGTACGGTTACTCGCTATTGACGGCGGCAAGCAAAAAGGCTCAGCCTTTCGCGGTTCTGAAAGGATATGATCAAATGAAAAAAACTACCATGAAAACAGCGGCTGCGATAATGGCTGCAATGCTGGCGGGTACGGCGTGCGCTCCGATTGCGGCGGCGGTATACACTCCCGCAGTTCCCACTTCAAAAGCTTCGGGAACAACAGCAGGCAAAAAGGAGGACGCGTCCATGAAAGCCGCTCTGACAGAGGTCAAAAAGCGTATCGACGTTCCCGAAGAGCTGTCGGAATTTACCTATGCCGAAAGCAAGGTGTACAGCAAAACGGGCTACAACTTCAACTGGAATACTCCCAATGGCGCAAAGGAACACAAGAGCATAAACGTAACAATAATCGGCGGTGTTATCACAGAATATTCTCGTCAGGGCTTTGGCGATGACGACGGCTTCCGCAGCTATGAACCGAGACTTGCAAAGCTGTCTCAGCAGGAGGTTCTTGCAAAGGCAAAGGAAAGCTTTAAGAAAATCAATCCCGACATTTATAATGAATGTAAGTTTGAACTTAGCAATCTAAGTCTTACATCGTCGGAGGCACGCGTAGCGATCTCCCGCAGCGTGAACGGCGTTGATGTTTACGATAACGGCGGCAGCATACGCATAAATCAGAATACGGGCGAGCTGGCGGAAATTAGCCTGACATGGTGGGAAGGCGCGAAATTCTCCGACGCGAAAACCGCCAAGACCGAAGCGGATATACAGGAGGCGTATAAGACTCTCTGCACGCTTACACCCTACTACCGTATTTCTTACAAGTGGGACGAAAAATCCAAGAAGTCCAAGCCTACGGTAAGGATAGTCTATGCGCCCGACTATACGGACGAAATAGACGCCTACACAGGCAAGGCTTCAACCATCTGGGAGGACATGGAAAAGGCGGGCGGCAGCCGTTACTACGGAAACGTTATGTACGCCAATCCCGCAACGGGAATAGGCTACGACATTACCGCTGATGCCGGATATGGTATGGACGACGACGCTCTTGACGAAGAAGTATCGTTCAGCGAAGAAGAGCTTAAAAAGCTTGACCAGAACTCCAAGCTGCTTAAAACGGACGATGTTACCGCTCTTCTGAAAAAGGATAAGTTCGTTGCCCTTACAGACAGCTACAAGCTGAAAAACTATAATGTGTCCTCCCAAAAGGACGACAGCGGCAAGGAAAGCTTTACCATGTACGTCAGCTACGAGCTTGATACCAAAAAGCCCACTGCCAAGGATTACTACAAATATGTGACCGTCACCCTTGATGCGGAAACAGGCAAGATACTGAACCTTAACAAATACGGCGATCAGATCGAAAAAAATGATTTTGACAAGCTTGACGTGAAAAAGGCGAACGCTGTTGCCGAGGAGGTCGCCAAGACCTATGCCAAGGACATTTTCTCCCAGTACAAAGCCGACAAGTCCAACTCCGAACCTGTTAAGGTGATAGACACTATAGAGATCATGGATCAGGAAAAAAACAAGAAGATCAAGGAGAATTTGTACGAAAAGAACAGGACATTTGTCTTTAACCGCTTTGCAAACGGCATTCAGGTGTCGAACAACACTATACGTGTGACCGTTGACATAAACGGCGTTGTTACTTACTACGACACCGACCACACCGAGAACATAACGTTCCCCGCGGCGGATGTCATCAGCACAGACGAAGCCTTTAAAAAGCTGTTTGAGCAGAAAGAATTCAAAAAATATTACAACGGCTGGGTGACCAAGGACGGCGAATTCAAGACCTATCTGCTGTACGATATGGACGGCTTTACCCTTAACGCAAAGTCGGGAAAAATATGCAACTGGGACGGAAGCGTCAGCGAAACAAGCTCTACGGGCTACTATCCCGAAGCTAAGTTCACCGACATAAAGGATATCCCTCAGCGCGAGGCTATTCTTGAAATGCAGAAGTACGGCGTTACTCTCAGGACTGACGGAAAGAAATTCCTGCCCGATACCCCGATCACCGAGGCAGAATTTTCAGAGCTGCTGGCCAATCTGTTCGGCGATGCTGTAGTGTTTGCGGACGAGGTAGACATTGCAGACGATGATTCTCCGGAAGCCAAAGCCCAGGCAGAAGCCGAGAAAAAGGACAGAGCCGAGACCACCCGAAGAGAAGCGGCTGTAATGTTCGCGCAGATGTACGATCACAGCAGGATTGCAGAGCTCAGCGGAATTTTCAGGTCGTTCTACAGCGACATAAAGACCAGCGACGAAAACGCGGGACACATTGCCATTGCATACGCAAAGGGTTTCTTCGGCAAAACAGCCGACGGAAAATTCCACAGCGAAAAGGTTATCACCCGCGCGGAAGCAGTACAGCTTATTTACGATTATCTCAAGCTTTTGTCAAAGTGATTTCTTCATAATCTTTCTCCATAAAAACAGTCCCGCGGAGACCACTGATCGGTCTCCGCGGGACTGCTGTTTTATGTCTTAAAGCAATGCCGGTTATTATTTAATTGTAATTTCCTGAGTGGGGTCAAGTCCGTTTCTCAGTTCGAGGACAACGCTTTCCGCACTGTCCAAGTCGATATGCTCAAACTGAAGCACGCAGACAAATTCGTCGCTGTCCGACGCTTCCAGTATTGCATAGGGCTGTCCGTTATAGTATTCGTCAAGACCGCTTCTGAGATACGGAACATACTCGCCGTCCACCCGAAGCCTTACGGGGCATCTGTCATCCGAAAATTCGATTTTGTCTTGTGGTATGGCAAGGATAGTTCTGCCCTGTTTTCTGCCAGCGCCCCAGAGAGCCCAATTGTCGTCATAGGCGCTCTTGTATATGGGATAGGAAATATCCACTTTTGTGGCGTAAACGGTAGACACGACCTGCTTTACGGTGCATTCGATATTGTTTGACGAAGCGGGAGCGTCAAGCTCGATCGTTTTCGCGGGACGGATAACGCTCTTGTCGGGAACAAATCCGAGAGAAAGCTTTGTGGGAGTTCTGGTAAATAAATATTTCGCGCCGCTCTCACAGTTCACGGCTTGTATGTCGAAAAACAGCTTCACCTGATTTTCCGTCGCCGATTCCGACCAGTAGGGATAGCACTTTGTCCTGAAAATATAAACCGTCTCTCCGTTTTCGTCGGCAACGGGTACGCCGTCGTAGGTAGTCCAGCATATTTCATCGGTGTCCGCGCATGTCTCGTCGTAGGTCAGTATGTCCAGAGAAAGCTTTTTCAGATCGTCGGGGGGATCCTTCAGCTTTGCTTCCAGAATAACGCAGCAGTCCTCATAGTCACCGATAAAAGCCGATGCCCTGACGGAAAGCAGATCGTTTTCGGCGGAAATGTCCAGCGGCTGATAAGAGCCCTCTTCAAGCTTTGCCGCGGAAATGTTATCATCAAACTTGTTCCGCATGACAGTACCCAGATCGAAAAATCCCGTAACCGCAGCGGTTGTGATAGATACGGCAAGCACTGCCGCCGCCGATAACAACACAGCGGCTGTCTTTTTCAGCGCGGGACGCTTTTTGATTTCATGCGGAGCGTTTCTCTCCGCCGCTTCGTAAATCCTGTTTTTCAATTCGTCGGAAGCGGTAAGCTTCCCGAAAATATTTTTTAGCTCATTCATTATATTGCACTCCTTTCAAAGCCCGTCGTCAAGCAGGTCTTTAAGCATTTCTCTGCCGCGCCTGAGCCTGCTTTTCAGCGTGTTTTCATTGCACCGAAGCAGCTCGGACAGTTCTTTAAGAGAGTACCCGCAGAAGCAGTGGAGGTACAGAACCTCCCGATAAGCGGGCGGCATTGACATTATGCGCTCCATGACCAGACGCTCGTGGCTGTCCTCGTAATAGGCGTTGATGAAGTCGAGGGATTCGGTTCTGTGACGGAAACGAAACCGCAGGAAATTTTTGCATTCGTTTACCGCGACTCTTATAAGCCATGCTTTCAGATATTCGGTATCCCGCGAAAGCATGACGCTGTTTTTGAACAGCTTTAGGAAAACGTTCTGGCAGCAGTCCTCGGCGTCCTGTCTGCTGCCGAGGCGAAGCAGACAAAGACCTGTCACCATATCGGAGTAATTTTCCACAGCCTGTTCAAAGAGTATTTTTTCGTTGCCGTCCATAACCGCACCTCCCGACAAGGACGAAGCATTGGTGTCTGCCGTCCTCTGAAAGTAATACACCGCGGAGGGTAAAAAGGTTGCATGAATCTAAAAATATTATACCGTAATTTTTCCCGCGCCGCAATACTTTAGCGAGCTTGCACAAAAAATATTTCACTCATTAAATTAAAATTTAGCGCCGATAAGAGGTATTATTCAAAAAAATGTTGAAATTTCGTTGCAAATATGATATAATATTATATAACTATATTTTAGGAGGACGGTCAATGAGCCGCGCAGATGAAATTTTTACCGCGAACATAAAGGATATTCTGGAAAACGGCGTTTCCGATGAGGGTATGGACGTCCGTCCCAGATGGCAGGACGGCTCTCCCGCGCATACCATAAAAAAATTCGGCATTGTAAACCGCTACGATCTGTCAGAGGAATTTCCCATTATGACCCTTCGCAGGACGTTTTTCAAAACCGTGATAAAGGAGCTTCTCTGGATATGGCAGAAAAAGTCCAATAACATCGGCGACCTTGACGCGCATATATGGGACAGCTGGGCGGACGAAAACGGCTCTATCGGCAAGGCTTACGGCTACCAGATGGGCGTTAAGCATCATTACCCCGAGGGGGATTTCGACCAGGTGGACAGGGTGCTTTATGACTTAAAGCACAATCCCGCAAGCCGCAGGATAATTACAAACCTGTACAATCACCACGACCTGTCCGAAATGAACCTTTACCCCTGCGCCTACAGCATGACCTTCAACGTGTCCGGAAACAGGCTCAACGCCATTCTGAACCAGCGTTCGCAGGATATGCTTGCGGCTAACAACTGGAACGTCTGCCAGTACGCCGTACTGGTGCATATGCTTGCACAGGTAAGTGGTCTGGAGGCGGGCGAGCTTGTACACGTCATTGCGGACGCGCATATTTACGATAGGCACGTCCCCATTGTCAGGGAGCTTATCAAAAATGAAACGTACCCCGCTCCGAAATTTATTATAGACAAATCGGTGACGGATTTTTACGATTTCACTCCCGACAGCTTTTCTCTCGAAGATTATCGGTATAATACCGAGGATATAAAATTCCCCGTGGCGATATAGAAGCAAGGGGAAATTATAAGCCGCAAGCTAAACGCTATAGTAAATGTGATCCCGATAATGCTTTTCACTTAATAGACGTTTTTTTCACTTATTTGACGCGCAAACCGCCTTGTTCCGTATAAAAAAGTATGATATAATATATTTTTACGGCAGTAAACAAACAAATTTGTTACAAATTTGCGCGGGACGCGGTTTTTGTCCCCGCATATAATGATTATTGCGAACCTGCCGAAAAACTGTACCGAAAGGTACAAAGTACTGCATAGAAGGAGCGGATTTTAATGATTACTGCAATTGCCGCTGTAAGCGAAAACTGGGGCATTGGAAAAAACAACGATTTGCTGTTCAACATTCCGGAGGACAAAAAATTTTTCCGCAGGACAACTTTACATCACACGATCATTATGGGCAGAAAGACCTTGCAGTCCCTGCCGAACGGCAAGCCTTTCAAGGACAGAGACAATATTATTTTATCGCGTGATATAAATTTTACCTGCGAGGGGACAAAAATTTGCAGAAGCGTGGAGGAAGTCCTTGAACTGATAAAGGACAGAGAAAGAGTTTTTGTTGTGGGAGGCGGAGCGATATACCGCGATATGCTGCCCTACTGCGATAATGCGATCATCACAAAGGTCAGCGGAAAGCCCGACGCGGATGTGTTTTTCCCCAACCTTGACGAGGATCCCAATTGGCTGCTGATGAACACATCTGACGACCATGAATTTGAGGGACTGATATTCAAGTACTGCATATACGAGAAAAAATAAAAAAAGACAAGATAGGAGATTATTATGGACAAATTGGAACAGCTCAGGCAATGGGTCAGCGAGTCTGACAACATCGTGTTTTTCGGCGGCGCGGGCGTGTCCACCGAGAGCGGCATACCTGATTTCAGGAGCGTGGACGGTCTTTACAATCAGAAATACAAATACCCTCCCGAAACGATCTTGAGCAGGACATTTTACTGCAATCACCTTGACGATTTTTACGAGTTCTACCGTGACAAGCTTCTGCGTCTTGACGCCAAGCCGAATAAGGCGCACATTGCTCTTGCTAAGCTGGAGGAAATGGGAAAGCTGAAAGCGGTCGTTACCCAGAATATAGACGGTCTGCACCAGGCTGCGGGCAGCAAAACGGTGTACGAGCTTCACGGCTCGGTACACAGGAATTACTGTCTGCGCTGCGGAAAAATGCATACCGCAGAATATATCAAGAGCCTTGACGGACCTCCCCCGTGTCTTGACTGCGGCGGACTTGTAAAGCCCGACGTGGTGCTGTACGAGGAGGGTCTCAACAGCGCGACCGTCAACGGAGCGATAGACGCTATCAAAAATTCGGATATGCTTATTATCGGCGGTACGTCCCTGTCGGTTTATCCCGCAAGCGGACTTATCGAGTACTACAGCGGAAACAAGCTTGTGCTGATAAACAAGACCGCTACGGAAAAGGACGGCAAGGCGGACTTGCTTATCCACGACAGTATCGGTGCGGCTTTGTCATATGCTGTGGAAGGTGTATAGTTGACAGTTGTTTGAAAGGCAGGCTGTGTGTATGAAAAAGTTTTTTGCGGCGCTGCTGGTAATTTCCATAACGGCGGCTCTTGCGGGGTGCGGTAAAACTGCGGAGGAACAGCTTATTACAGAGGATAGCTCGGCGGTGACGGAAGCTTCCGCCGATGTTTCAGATACTGAAACAGCCATTTTTTCCGACAGTGAAACTAAAGACTCAACATTAAAAGAAACTTCCGAAACAAAAACAGAGACGGTTACAGAAAAATCAGCCGCTACCGAAAAACGCGGAGAAACCTTTTCTGCGGACGCGGAATCACTGATGGGCGAGTGGTATGCCATAAATTTTATCGACATGGAAAATGCCGCAGTCACATTCGGAGAGGACGGCAGCTTTTCTCTTGTACGTGACGACTTTACGGAAATCGGTACATATACCGTTTCGGACGGTCTTGTAGAGGTGATCTACAACGACGGAGAGGACTGGGAAGCCTGGACGGCAATTTTTGACGGCGATGTTCTTATTCTTAAATTTATCGGCTGGAATTATGAGCTGATCAAGGAAGAGTACAGACCGTATGACAGCGGGCTGTCGGTAGGAGAATATCTTGACAGAGAGGGAACTGACGGTATCGAATATGTTTTGTCAAAAGAAAGATCGGCGCTTGCAGAGCAGGAAGATATTCTCGGTGTATGGTATACTGAAAAAGATGATTTAGAGGGTATTATAATCTTTAATGAGCAAAGTTTTGCAGAGCTTTCTGTCGGTGATATATCGGAAATTCCCGTGGCAGTCAGAAACGGCAGATTTGTTGAAACGGGCGAAATGCCGCAAAATGTTTCTTTAGAAGATGAACGTTGCTTTTATCTCTGCGGCGGAAAAATTTATGCGATAATATGTGATGATGATTATTTCGCATATGATGACCATACGCTTATTCTTGAAAAATATGAACCGGATGAACCGATGACTTTGACTGCCGATATGCTTGACGGCGGTGTGAGCCGTGATTCTGAAACATACTATTACTTTAAAGACAACAAATTTTACAGCTTTACGGAAATTGAAGATATGACCGGATATGATTTTAAAATTGACGGCGATAAGATCATTCTTCCTATTGACGGTAAAGATGTAACGTTTTCATATTATATTTTGGGCTATGATCTTTATCTCATGGGAGAAGATATGAATATTGCCTTTGTTTTACCGGAATAACAGAAAGGAGCAATCAAAATGAACTTACCGAATTTTTACGTTGACGACATTATCACACGCGCTCTGGCTGAGGACATCAACTACATAGACCTCGCCACCGACTACCTGCTTGACGACGAGGATATTTCCACCGCAAGCTTTATTGCAAAAGCTGAGGGCGTTCTCTGCGGCATTGACTGCGCGCTGAGGGTTTTCACACTGATTGACGGAGATGTTAAGTCCGAGATAAAAATAAAGGACGGCGAAAAGGTCTGCAAGGGCGACGTTATCGCAACAGTTACGGGACGCACCAAATCCATTTTAAAGGGCGAAAGGACGTCTCTCAACATTTTGCAGCATATGTCGGGAATTGCCTCCGAGACAGCTAAATACGTTGCTTGCTGCGAGGAAACAAACTGCACTATAGCGGAGACAAGAAAGACCCTCCCCGGACTCCGCGCGCTGGAGAAGTACGCTGTTGTTGTCGGCGGAGGAAAAAATCACCGCTTCAATCTTTCCGACGGAGCAATGCTCAAGGACAACCATATCGACGCTTACGGCAGCCTTTCAAACGCGGTTGCCGCCCTTCGCGCAAAGGTCGGACACATGGTAAAGATAGAGGTCGAGGTGCGCAGCTTTGAAGAGCTTTGGGAGGCTTTGAACTGCCAGGCGGACGTTATCATGCTCGACAATATGACTGTGGAGCAGATGGCGGAATGCGTTAAAATTGCAGGCGGCAAGTCTGTCCTCGAAGCGTCGGGAAATATCACACTTGCAAATGCGGCGGAGGTCGCAAAAACAGGTGTGGACATTATTTCCGTGGGCGCGCTTACTCACTCGGTAAAGGCATTTGATATATCTTTAAAAATTTCCAAATAGCACCATAGAAATATATAGCAGTCACTTGACAGAGTATATACAAATGTGATATACTATCGGTGAAAGGAGTGTTATATATGACACAGATAAATTTTAGAATAGATGACGAGGTAAAGGAAAGTGCAGAGCGCGCTTTAAAGGCTATGGGGCTTAATATGTCCACAGCTATAACCATGTTTTTGACAAAGGTCGGCAGGGAACAGCGTATCCCGTTTGAAATAACTGCCGACCCGTTTTATTCCGAAAGCAATATGCGGTATCTGGAAAAGCTTGCTGCCGACGTTAAAAACGGTAATGCACATTTTGAAGAGCACGAATTGACAGAGGTAGATGACGAATGAAGCTTTTGTGGGAAGACAGGGCATGGGATGAGTATTTGTACTGGCAAAATCAAGATAGAAAAACATTGAAAAAAATAAATAAAATTATTACTGACATTCAGCGAAATCCATTTGACGGCATAAGCAAACCAGAGCCGCTCAAAGGAAATATGTCGGGTTGGTGGAGCAGGCGTATTGACGATTCAAACAGAATTGTTTATTATGTTGAAAACGGTATTATTTTTGTTATGTCCTGCAAAGGTCACTATGAAGATTAATTTGCAAAATCTGTATATTAAAAAGGAATTATAACTATGAGTAAAATTTTTTCGCTTGGCGTTGACGTTGGTTCGACAACGGTCAAAACGGTTATTCTGGACGAGGAAAGCAATATTATCCGCTCGCGGTATCAGCGGCACTTCTCAAAGGTGCGGGAGACCGTGGAGGAGCAGCTTTCCGAAATAGCGGAGGAATATTCTGACTGCGAGTTCCGTCTGAGCATTACGGGCTCTGCGGGACTTGGTCTTGCCAACGCCTCGGGACTTCCCTTTGTGCAGGAGGTTTTCGGTGCGTTTATTGCGGTAAACCACAGCTATCCCGACGCGGACGTTGTTATCGAGCTTGGCGGCGAGGACGCGAAGATAATCTTCCTGACGGGCGGAGTTGAGCAGCGTATGAACGGCTCCTGTGCGGGAGGCACGGGCGCGTTCATAGACCAGATGGCTACCCTTTTGGGAATTACAACAGACGAGCTTGACAGGCTCGCTCTGAATGCGGAAAAGCTTTACCCCATAGCTTCGCGGTGCGGAGTTTTCGCAAAGTCGGACATTCAGCCCCTGCTCAATCAGGGCGCAAAGCGTGAGGATATTGCCGCTTCGATTTTCCAAGCGGTTGTTGACCAGACCGTTTCGGGACTTGCTCAGGGTCGCGAGATCAAGGGTAAAGTTCTGTTTCTGGGCGGTCCTCTGTCTTTCCAGAAAGGACTTCGCAAGGCGTTTGTGAACAGTCTGAAGCTTTCAGACGAGAATGCTGTTTTCCCCGAAAACGCACCCTGCTTTATGGCGTTCGGCTGCGCTCTTTACGCAAAGGAAAACGTTGAGCCTATGCCCATCGACGAAATTACCGAGCGTCTGAAAAACGCCGAAATGAAAGACGATATTATTACGGGTCAGCCGCTTTTCGGCTCCAAGGAGGAGTACGAAAGCTTTGTTGCAAGACACAGGCAGTTCGACCTGAAATATGCGGATATAAACAAATACGAGGGAGAGGCTTACCTTGGTATCGACGCGGGTTCAACCACTACGAAGCTGGTGCTTATCACTCCCGAGGGAGAGCTTCTCTATCAGCATTACTGCTCCAGTATGGGCAGACCGCTGGATATTATTTCCGCAAAGCTTAAAGAAATCTACGCTCTTGCAGGGGACAGAATAAAGATAGTCTCCTCGGCGGTAACAGGCTACGGTGAGGACCTTATCAGAGCGGGTCTGGGAATAGACCACGGCATTGTTGAGACGGTCGCTCATTACAAGGCGGCAAGCTTTTTCGAGCCCGAAGTTGACTTTATCATCGACATCGGCGGTCAGGACATAAAGTGCTTTAAAATAAAAAACAAGGCTATCGACAGCATTATGCTGAACGAAGCCTGCTCGTCGGGCTGCGGCTCTTTTATCCAGACGTTCGCGCTTGCTATGGGCTATGATATTGCGGAATTTTCCCAGCTGGGACTTTTCGCCGAAAAGCCTGTTGACCTTGGCTCACGCTGCACGGTTTTCATGAACAGCTCCGTAAAGCAGGCGCAGAAGGACGGCGCGTCCGTGGAGGATATTTCCGCGGGACTTTCCTCGTCCATAATCAAAAACGCGGTCTATAAGGTTATCCGCGCGAAATCAGTGGACGAGCTTGGAAAGCACATTGTTGTTCAGGGAGGAACGTTCCTCAACGACGCGGTGCTGCGCTCCTTTGAACTGGAGCTTGGCAGGAACGTTGTCCGTCCCGCAATCGCGGGTCTTATGGGAGCGTTCGGCTGCGCTCTGTACGCTATGGAGCACAGAGGCGAAAAGTCCTCAATGCTCACCGCGGAACAGCTTGAAAATTTCACATACTCAGCAAAGCAGAGAAACTGCGGCGGCTGTACGGCGCACTGCAACCTGACGGTTATAAGTTTTGGCGACGGAAGAAAGTTTATCAGCGGAAACCGCTGCGAAAAGGGCGCGGGAATATCTTCCACCGAGGAAAAGCTTTGCCTTTACGAGTACAAATACGACCGCCTGTTAAGCGTTGTGAACGAGAAGCCCGCTTCTCCAAAAGCAAAGGTTGGACTTCCACTTTGTCTGGGCTTTTACGAGCAGCTTCCTTTCTGGCACAGGGTTTTCACCGACCTTGGCTTCGAGGTCATTGTCAGTGAGGAAAGCTCCCGCGACATCTACTACAAGGGTCAGCACACCATTCCCTCGGACACGGTATGCTACCCCGCGAAGCTTGCCCACGGACATATTCTCAGTTTGCTTGAACGGGGCGCGGACTTCATCTTCTACCCCTGCGAAAGCTACAATATTGACGAGGGACAAAGTGACAACCACTATAACTGTCCCGTGGTTGCATACTATCCCGAACTGCTGAAAGCCAACGTGGGAGAGCTTAACGACGATAACTTCCTGCACCCGTACATTGACATAAATCTTGAAAAGCATTTTGCCGAGGTAATGAGCAAGTCCCTTGCCAAGTACGGCGTTACCAAAAAGGACGCTAAAGCTGTCTGGAGCAAGGCTATGGAGGCTATGAAAAGCTATCTTGCAGACGTTGTGAAAAAGGGCGAGGAGATAATCAAAAAGGCGCGGGAGCGTAAAATGCCGATAATCGTGCTGTCGGGACGTCCCTACCATATCGACCCCGAAATAAACCATGGTATCCAGAAGCTTATCACAAGTCTTGGACTGGCTGTCATAACCGAGGACAGCGTTGCTCACCTTGCCGATACGCCCGAGCTTACCGTCCTGAACCAGTGGACTTATCATTCCCGTCTCTACCGCGCGGCGAAGTATGTCACCACGCAGCCCGATATGCAGCTTGTACAGCTTGTTTCCTTCGGCTGCGGAATTGATGCTATAACCACGGACGAGGTGCGTTCCATTCTCGAAAGCGGCGGAAAGCTTTATACGCAGCTTAAAATTGACGAGATAAACAATCTGGGCGCGGCGAAAATTCGTCTCAGAAGCTTGGTTGCGGCTATGGCTGCGGATTGATTTGGACAATATAAACTTTTGAGGTAAATGATGTTAGCAATCGAAGAAAGACTATTTAATGAATATAAACAAGTTGACAAATTATGCCGTGAAATTTTTTCAAGCCAAAGCGGAGTTACCCAATACATTACGGAAATGGAGAGGATAGCTTCATATGGACGTTCTGTAATACCGTCGTGGAATGACGATTATTATACGTTAAAACGCGTGCGATGGCTTAGGAATAAAATAGCCCACGAGTCAGGTGCAACGGAGTGTAATGAGAATGATGCGGCATGGCTGGAGAATTTTCACAGACGGCTTTTGGCGCGGCAGGATCCGCTTGCATTGCTTAGCCAATTTAATTATGAACGGTCGAATTATCCTCCAAGACAAGAAAGCAAGCCAATCTATTCAGAACAAATGGCGTACAGAAACGCTCATTTGCGGAAGAAAAAAGATTCTTCTTTAAAGACAGCGATAATCGTATTAGTCGAAGTACTCGTCATACTTTACATTGTGGCATTACTCCTAACGGCAATGACTATGGTATAAAAATTATTTTACTAAGGAGTGCTTTTTATTTGTCCAACGCAAAATTTACCCCCGAAATGAAGCATACACACACAATCCTTATCCCAGATATGCTGCCGATACATTTCGGTCTTATAATGGAAATTTTCCGCAATAACGGCTACAAAATGGAGCTGCTCACGTCCTCCGCAAGAAGCGTTGTGGACGAGGGCTTGAAGCACGTCCACAACGACACCTGCTACCCAGCACTGCTTGTTATCGGACAGTTCATCGACGCGCTGAAAAGCGGAAAATACGACGTTAACAAGGTCGCCCTGCTTATCTCCCAGACGGGAGGAGGCTGCCGCGCTTCAAACTATATACACCTTTTGAGAAAGGCTCTGGACGAGGAATTTCCGCAGATACCCGTGCTGTCCCTGAATTTCAGCGGACTTGAAAAGGACAGCGGCTTCAAGATAACCGCGGGAATGTTCCTGCAAATGCTTTACGCCGTGCTGTACGGAGATATCCTTATGAGCCTCTATAACACCTGCCGCGCCTACGAGGTGCGCAAGGGGGACAGCAAGGCTGTCCTTGACAAATGGCGGGACAAGATATCGGAGCTTTTCCGCAAGGGCGGATACCGAAAGACTAAAAAGCTTTACCGCGAAATCCTTGCGGATTTTTCCGCAGTCGAGCGTACAAAGGAAAAGAAAATACGCGTGGGTATCGTAGGTGAGATTTACGTCAAGTATTCCCCCCTTGCAAACAATCATCTGGAGGATTTTCTCATATCCGAGGGCTGCGAGCCTGTTGTTCCCGCCTTTCTGGATTTCTGTCTGTACTGCGCGGTAAACACCGTCAACGACGGAACTATCTACAATTTCAGCAACGGCACGACCAGAATTTTCGGCATTGCCTACAAGCTGATATACCATATGCAGAAGCAGATGATCGCCGTCATGAAAGAGCATGGCGAGTTCGACCCGCCCCACGATTTCGAGGACCTGCGGGCATATGCGGACAAGTATATGCACCAAGGCGTGAAGATGGGTGAGGGCTGGCTTATCCCCGCGGAAATGGCTGCACTTGCTCACGGCGGCGTGGAAAATATAATCTGCACACAACCGTTCGGTTGTCTGCCCAATCACATTGTTGCAAAGGGAATGTCCCGCGTTATCAAGGAGGCTTTCCCGCAGGCGAATATCGTTGCGGTGGACTACGACCCCGGCGCAACGCGCGTCAATCAGGAAAACCGTATCAAGCTAATGCTTGCAAACGCTAAAAAAGAGATATAAGAAAAGAGGATAGGATTACCGAAAAAGTAATTCTATCCTCTGATTTTATTCTCCGTATTCCCCGTAAATTTTTTCATACCAAGGCGTATCGGCAAACGCAAGATAAATGTCGTCCTCATCATTGAAATGCTCGGGGAGGGTCACATCGGAAAGACTTGTACAGCCTTGAAAAGCTCCGTCCTCGATTTCCGTCACGCTGTCGGGAATAACAATTTTTTTCAAGCCAGAACAGTTCAGAAAAGCCCACATTTCTATTTTTGTAACGCTGCTTGGAATTGTTATTTCCGTTAGACTTTTGCATTCGTCAAAGGCCAAGCCTTCTATCGTTGAAATTGTTTCGGGAATATTGATCTCGGTCAGATTTTTGCATTCGGAAAATGCCGTTCCCTCTATCTGCACAATGCTGTCGGGTATGACTGCCTTTTTGAGATTTCCGCAAGCTAAAAATGTCATTTCCCCTATAACTGTGACCTTTACGCCGTCAATCTCGCTCGGTATCGTGACTTCCGCTTCGTCCCCAAGATATTCTGTGAGCTTGATATGGTCGCCGTCAACGATATACTCATACTCGCCGTTGCTTTGGGTGTTGTCGGGTTCTTCTTCATCTTCGGCTTCCATTGTCTGAAAATCGGTCTCGTCCTCTTCGTCTTCGTCGATATCGTCATCTTCCTCAATGTCTGTTTCTTCTGCCTCTGTCACCTCAATTTCTGTTTCCTCGGGTTCGGAAACGTCGGGAGCATTTCCCCCGCAGGCGGAAAGAGTTGCCGCCATAAATGCCATTGCTAAAATCATTGTAAATTTTTTCATAATATATGTATACCTCCTTGGCAAAAGCTTTTAAAATTATAGCATAAAACTAAAAGCTTGTCAATCAAGACTGAAATTTATCGCTCCAAACAATATTTCAAAAAATTACAATAAATTTTAAAAAACCTCTTGACAAATGAAAAATATTGGTGTATGATTGTATTAAGATGATAATACAGAGGAGGGAGACACAGTGCCCTGGAATTTTAATTCGACTACGCCTATCTATATCCAGATAATCGAGCATATCAAAATGAGCGTTGCGGTGGGCGACTACAAAGCGGGAGACAAGCTGCTGTCGGTGCGGGAGCTTGCCGCCGAAGCGGAGGTCAATCCCAACACCATGCAGAAAGCGCTTTCCGAGCTTGAACGGGAGGGTCTGCTCTACACCCAGCGGACGTCCGGCAGATTTATCACCGAGGATACCGAAACCATCGCAAATCTGCGGAAACAGCTCGCAAAGGAGCATCTGGACGCGTTCCTCAAAAATATGAACAGTCTGGGCTATTCGTCCGAGGAAGCCGCGGAGCTTCTGAGTAAATATATTTCCGAAAGGGGTTAAACAAATGCTTATAGAATGCAAAAGCCTGAACAAAAGCTTTGGGCACAAAATTGCTCTCAATGACGTAAGTCTGAACGTGGAGAGCGGCAAAATAGTAGGACTGCTGGGTCCTAACGGAAGCGGAAAAACCACGCTGATAAAGATACTCAGCGGCATACTTACCGCAAACAGCGGAGAGGCTCTTATTTCGGGAAAGCCTATCGGTATCGAGACCAAGAAGATAGTCTCCTATCTTCCCGAAAGGACATATCTGAACGACTGGATGAGTGTAAGGCAGGCGGTAAGCTTTTTCGCGGACTTCTACTCCGATTTCAGCAGTGAGACCGCTTACGGTATGCTTGAACGTCTCAATATCGACCCTGCCGAAAGATTGAAAACCATGTCCAAGGGTACGCGGGAAAAGGTGCAGCTTATACTTGTGATGAGCAGGAACGCCGAGCTTTATCTGCTTGACGAGCCTATCGGCGGCGTAGACCCTGCGGCACGGGACTATATCCTCAAAACCATTCTCAGCAACTACAGCGAGAACGCTTCGGTGATAATTTCGACCCATCTTATAAGCGACATCGAAAACATTCTGGACGATGTTATTTTTATCAAATACGGCTCTGTAACGCTCCACTCCACTGTGGACGAGATCAGAGAACAGCACGGAAAATCCGTGGACGCGCTTTTCAGGGAGGTGTTCGCATGTTAGGCAAACTCATTAAATACGACCTTATGGCGGACTGGAAAAAATATTCCGCGCTTTATGCGGCAACGCTTCTTGTAAGCGTCATGCTGCTTATCATGAGCAAAATAAAGGAACGCATAAGCGACAACAGAATACTCGAATTGGTCGAGGATATGTTCGGCATTGTACTTATGACGCTGATCGTTGCAATAGGCATTGCGGTTTCGGTACTGACCGTAATGCGCTTCTACAAAAACGTTGTGCGGGACGAGGGCTATCTTACCCACACCCTGCCCGTCCACACATGGGAGATACTTGCTTCAAAGCTTATCAGCG
>JAIEDQ010000086.1 GCA_029067895.1 Oscillospiraceae bacterium
TTGTAATTGCAGACGATCTGAGACACACGCCCTGTATAGTGGTAGCGTCAAAAGAACAGCAGGAAAACGAACAGTCCCATTATCGGGAGATTTACGGAATTGAGAGCAAATTTTTGTTTGCGGAAAATCTTGAAGAAGCACGGCTCATGGTCGTAAGCGGGAAAGGCTTCCTGCCGATCGAGGGAGGTACTCCGCCGACACAGTATGCCGAAACTATCACACGGCTTCCTCTTTGTCGAAACGGGAAACCTATACGCCGCAATTACTGCGCTTTTTGGAAAGCAAATAATTCGGGGTACTATATTGAAGAATTTGCGGAAATTTTAAAATCACAGTTTGCAAAATAACAATATTATTGAAAGGGTCTGCCAAGTGCAGGCTCTTTTTTGTATAAGCATTTACTTATAGATAATATTTGAAAAACAAATTGTTTTTTTAAAATAGGATTTGTATAATAAACTTATAAAAGCAATTTCACAGGAAAGGTAAAAATATGAACGAAAAAGAAAAATTAGAAAATGCTTATAAGCAGATGTACTGCGGAATGATAGAAAAAAATCGTGATGTGCTTTCCGAAGTTTTGAACAGCAATTTTGTCCTTATCCATATGACGGGAATGAGACAGTCAAAGGAAGCGTTTATCCGAGCAATAGAGGACGGTACTCTGAATTATTTTTCCGCAGAACACAAAAATATAGAAACAGAAATTCACGGCGATACCGCAGTGCTTATCGGTCAGAGTATTGTTAATGCGGCGGTGTTCGGCGGCGGCAGGAACACATGGCGGTTACAGCTTAAAATCAAGCTGACTAAAAGCGGTGACAGTTGGCTGATGAATGAGGCGCAGGCATCGGTTTACTGAAAAAGGAGGCAAAACAATGAAGAAAAGAATTTTAGGAAACGGCTTGGAGGTTTCCGCTGTGGGACTTGGCTGTATGGGGCTTTCTCAAAGCTATCCTCCGTTTCCCGAAAAGTCGGAGAGCATTGCTTTTCTGCGGCGTGCTGTTGAAATGGGGCAGACATTTTTTGATACTTCCGAATTGTATGGCATATACAAAAATGAAGAGCTTGTGGGAGAGGCGTTAGAGCCGTTACGCGATCAAGTAAAAATTGCCACAAAATTCGGCTGGGACATTCGTGACGGAAAACTATGCGGACTTGACAGCCGTCCCGAGACGATACGAAAGTCGGTTGAGGGTTCGCTGAAACGTCTCCGTACCGACCATATCGACCTTTACTATCAGCACCGTGTTGACCCGAACGTCCCCATTGAGGAAGTGGCGGGAATTATGAAAGAACTTGCAGCAGAGGGTAAAATTCTGCATTGGGGGCTTTCCGAGGCGGGAGCGGAAACTATACGCCGCGCTCATGCGGTGTTCCCCGTGACAGCTGTTCAAAGCGAATATTCTCTTTGGTATCGGAATTTGGAGAGTGAAATAATTCCGATATTGGAGGAACTGAACATCGGTCTTGTACCGTTTAGCCCCTTGGAAAAAGGCTTTCTCACGGGTAAGGTTGCAAATAATGCGGAGTTTGCTGATAACGATATAAGACACACTATACCTCGTTTCAACGACCCCGATAATCTTATAAAAAATCAGGCTCTTGCCGAGAAAGTCAAAGCCTTTGCGGAGGAAAAAATGCTCTCTCCAGCACAGCTGTCGTTAGCTTGGCTGCTTCACAGGAAGCCTTGGATAGTTCCAATACCGGGAACAAAAAATGTCTGCCGTTTGCAGGAAAATATGAGCGCGGCGTATGTAGACTTTACCGATGAGGACATGGAGCGGCTTACGAAAATATCTGACGACACGCCTGTTTACGGCGGACGGTATGCTCCCGAAATGGAAAAGATGACAGGCAGATAATAAGTAGGTTCAATAAAAAAAATGTGTGTAAAAAAATTTTAAATAAATATATTTGGAGGTAAATTTTATGAACAAAGATGTAGTAATTTTAACAGGCGCAGGACAGATAGGCATGGCTATCGCCCGCAGAGTAGGCTTCGGCAAGAAGATCGTTGTTGGCGACAAGAGTATTAAAAACGCTGAAACTATTGCGAAAATTATGAATGACGCTGGATTTGACGTTACGCCAATGGAAATGGATCTGTCAAGCCGTGAATCCATTCTGAATGTCATCGGCGAAGCGCAGAATCACGGCGAAATTTCCATGCTTATAAATGCTGCGGGGGTTTCTCCCAGCCAAGCGCCTATTGAGGCAATTTTAAAGGTTGACCTTTACGGAACAGCGGTTCTTTTGGAGGAAGTCGGCAAGGTCATAAAGTCGGGCGGCGTCGGCATAACGATTTCCAGTCAGAGCGGTTGGCGTATGCCTGCGCTTACTGCGGAACAGGACGAACTGTTGGCGACTACTCCCACGGAGGAATTATTAAAGCTGGAAATGTTACAGCCGCAAAATATCAAGGACACGCTTCACGCTTATCAAATGGCAAAACGCTGCAATGAAAAGCGCGTCATGGCGGAATCGGTCAAATGGGGTGAGCGAGGAGCGCGGCTCAATGACATTGCTCCGGGTATCATTGTAACGCCTCTTGCAATCGACGAATTCAACGGTCCGAGAGGGGATTTTTACAAAAATATGTTTGCAAAATGTCCTGCCGGTCGTCCGGGAACTGCTGACGAAGTTGCAAATGTGGCTGAACTTCTGATGAGCCCTGCGGGAGCTTTTATCACAGGCTCAACTATCCTTATAGACGGCGGTGCGACTGCAAGCTACTTTTACGGACCGCTTAAACCCGAAAAGTAAAAAATATTGTAAATAATTTTTAAATGGAGGAAATAAGTATGGAATATGTAACATTAAATAACGGAATAAAAATGCCAATATTGGGCTATGGAGTTTATCAGGTTGCACCCGAGGAATGCGAACGGTGCGTATCAGATGCTGTCAGCGTTGGTTATCGCTCTATTGACACAGCGCAGGCGTACGCTAACGAGGAGGGTGTTGGCGCAGCGATTGCTAAATGCGGTGTGCCTCGTGAGGAACTGTTCATTACTACGAAGGTATGGATAACAAACGCCGGATACGAAAAAGCCAAAAAATCTATTGATGAATCACTGCGTAAGCTTCAAAGCGACTATATTGACCTGCTTTTGATACATCAGCCCTTCGGCGATTATTACGGCACATACCGTGCAATGGAGGAGGCATATAAAGCAGGAAAACTCCGTGCGATTGGCGTGAGCAATTTCTATCCTGACCGTTATGTTGATATTGCCCATTTTGCTGAAATAAAGCCTGCGGTTAATCAGGTGGAAACTCACGTATTTCAGCAGCAAAAAACAGCAAAGGAATACATGAAAAAGTACGGCACACAGATAGAATCATGGGGACCTTTTGCAGAGGGTAAAAATGATTTCTTTAATAATCCCGTTCTTAAAGAGATAGGCGGGGCGCACGGAAAAAGCGCTGCACAAACTGCTCTGAGGTTTCTCATTCAAAGCGGCGTGGTTGTAATTCCAAAATCCACACACAAAGAGCGCATGAAAGAAAATCTGAATGTATTTGACTTTGTGCTTACCGATGAGGAAATGCAAAAAATCGAAGCCCTTGACGGAGGAGAAAGCTTGTTTTTCTCTCACTATGATCCGAAAACCGTGGAATGGATCGTTTCTCTCGTATGAAGAAAGGAGTAATTTGATATGAGTACAAAAAATCCGAGCGTATTTCCAATGGGAAATGAACTGCCTGAAATGTTCAGCAAATATTTTGTTGGACAAGCGTATTTACAGCCGCTCACCAATGCGGGCGGACCTATTTCAAATGTGACCTTTGAGCCAAGCTGCCGTAACAACTGGCATATTCACCACGCCAAAAGCGGCGGCGGACAGATATTGCTTGTCACAGGCGGAAAAGGCTGGTATCAGGCATGGGGTGAAGTAGCACAAGAACTGCATCCGGGAGATGTGATTGTCATTCCCGCAGAAGTCAAACACTGGCACGGTGCGGCAGCGGACAGTTGGTTTTCTCACCTTGCGGTGGAGGTATCGGGTGAAGAAACGTCTGTCGAGTGGCTGGAATCGGTAACTGATGAGGAGTACGGCAAGTTAGATTAAGGAGGATTATCATGCAAAGCAGAATTTTAGGTAAGGATTTGGAAGTATCTGCTGTAGGTCTCGGCTGCATGGGCTTCACTCACGCTTATGGGACGGCTATGGACGAAAAAGAAGCAGCGAAAGTAATAGCGGAAGCCGTGGATATTGGTTACACTTTCTTTGACACGGCTGAATGTTATCTTGGAAATCGTGCGGACGGTACGCTTGCCCGCAATGAGGATCTGGTCGGAGAGGCTTTAAAACCATATCGTGATCGTATCAAGTTGGCGACAAAGTGCGGCGTTGCTCACTCACCGGAGGGACTTGTAACGGATTCTCGTCCCGAAACTATCCGCAAATCTATTGAGGAAAGTTTGAAAAGGCTTCAGACAGATTATGTTGACCTTTATTATCAGCACCGTATTGATCCAAAAGTTGACCCCGAGGAGGTCGCGGGTGTTATGGCTGATCTCATAAAAGAGGGAAAAATCCTGCATTGGGGTATTTCAGAAACAGATGAGCAATATCTGCGCCGCGCCCATGCCGTCTGCCCTGTGACAGCGATACAAAACCGCCTCTCTATGATGGCACGCTGGCATGAGAAATTATTCCCTGTACTGGAAGAATTGAATATCGGTTTTGTGGCATTCAGTCCGCTGGCAAACGGATTTCTGACTGACGCTTTCAAAAAAGGAGATACTTTTGAAAAAGGCGATTACCGAAATTTCATGCCGCAGTACAGCGAGGAAAGTTACAATGCAAATCGGGAACTGCTGGAATTAATGCGAAATCTTGCTGCGGAGAAGAACGCTTCCCCCGCACAAATTGCTCTTGCTTGGATGATAAACAAAAAGCCATATATTGTACCTATTCCCGGTTCACGTAAGCTTCAGCGTATTCGTGAAAATATAGAGGCAGGCAATATCATTCTGTCCAAAAGGGAAGTTGCAGATATTGACTCCCAGCTTGACCGTATCCACATCTCGGACGTATTCGGAGGTTCACCTGTCAAAAAATAAACAAGGTGTCATATATAAAAAAACGGTATCGCTGTGGCAATACCGTTTTATTTGTTATTTCCTGTTATTCATTACATCAAGTTTTCAAGAGCCGATTTAATTTCATAAACAAAATCAGCCGTCTCCCTGTCATAATCTGAATAGTAATCCTCGTCCTCGCTGTCATCATCTTCGGGAACGTCCCCGATATAGTCAAGCATTTCATTAAGGCATATCGTAAGCGCTTCCTTGATACCATTTGCAAGATTGGGATTTTCCTCGGCAGTTTCTGAAATGTACTC
>JAIEDQ010000087.1 GCA_029067895.1 Oscillospiraceae bacterium
GATTTACTTACGGACTTTGCCGTAAGTAACGCCATAGTACTTATGACATCGCCCATTTAGGTCAATATCATAAGTACGGCGCTCTCCGAGGGGCAGACTTTCCCTCTGCACTCCCTTTATGGCAAAGCTACACGTCTGATTACACACCGCAAATTACGTTGGCAAGCCATTTACACACATACACACTTTGAATGACTGTTGTTTTTATAATAAGCAAACTAATGGTATAACCACAATAATCAGAACCGGTTCTCAAAACCTTGAAAAGTACCGATACCTCTTTCAAGTTAGCTAATTAGTTTAGTTGTTTTTTTGAAAGCCAGCCTTTAAAAAGTCCGCCGCTAAAGATCGAAATAATGAAGTAAAAGATGTCGGCAAAAATAATAAAAATAAATGACGGTATCAATATGCGGGTATATTTTTTGCCTAAGAATTTTCCCTTGTTAATGGCTATGCCCATTCTTATTGTGTAAAAAAATACGCCAAGATTAAAAAACAGAAGGGTAAGCGCTTGTTCGGCAAAATTTTTAAGAGCGTCCATAGGCAAAAAATTACCGTTTTGAATACCTTTTAATATGATGTTGAGAAGTAATATCCCTATCTGTATAACAAATAAAATTCGGGTAACATTCAACATAACACCGCCGCCGATACCTATTCCGCCGCCCCATTCCAGATCGCTTCTCGCGCAAAAATTCTGAAAAATCCGCAGCAGCGGCTCGCTTTGATTTCCCTCAATAAAGCCATTGTTTGAAATGCTGTAAACGGTCAGACAAATACTGTGTTCTTTGCAGAAAAGCTCCATTTCTTTCAGAAATGGAAGTACGTGCGACGGTATACTGTCCACATACAGAGGGAGACAAAATACGACCGTGTCTGCGTCCCGCAATTCATTCAAAATACGTTTATAGTCGCTTTTATTCCGCAGCCTTTCCGTAACTTTTTTGCCTTTCACAAATAATCGCTGAAGCTCCAGAAAATAAGCGGAAGCGCAAAACCTTTTTTTAGGACTGCAATTTATAAATACTGTTTTCATACTGCGTCCTCCAATCCCGAAAAATCATTCAGAAAAATAACCTCGGACTTTTCGTACCCGTCATTTATTGCGTTTCTTTCTGCCATATATGTAAAGGTTTCCTTTTCCTGTTCTGTAATATCGCCGTACACAATTACCTTTAATAAATTGTGCTTTCCGTAACGCAGGGTATGGTGCATTTGCTTTCCGCGGTAAGTACTAAGCGGCGTTGAAATGCCAATGCTTCTGTCAAGAACATTTTTGACCGCAGGACTGTAAGTACCATACAGATTTTCCGTAATAATGACAAATTCGTCCGCCTGTCCGATAACACGGGAAGCCTGCTTCAAGCTGTCTTTCATAAAGCATTCCGCAGGGTGCTTTGTCCAGCAGCCGAAACAGCCCTGACAGGGAGCATATTTCCCGTCTGCGTGAATGACATTGCCACATTTCCCGCCAAGTATTTCATTATATTGGATATCTAAATCGTGTAAAATTACTTTCACACTCGTTCCTCCCTTATTGGCACTACTTCATATTTTTCTGAAACTGCATAAGCTCTTTTGTAAGTTGTTTTGCAGAAAAATAATTATTCATAATACTGATAAAATTGACAAGTATAAATATTACCAGAACACTGATAACCACGCCTATAATAACCTCGGCTTTTTCCGTGTGGATTATGGGACTTAGTATACAGGTGACCACTACTTCCGCCTCTATAACCGCAAACTGTATAATTTTACGCAGAATTATCTGCTTGTCTGATAGCTCTTTTGAAGAGTACATAAGCAAATTCGGAATAACTCCCAAAGCCGCAAAAATAAACGGCGAGGCAAATGCGCTGTATCCAAATCTTGCATCGGGATCAAGAATTGAACCGAGGATCGTAATTCCCGCCGTAATACAGGTGACAAGAATAAAATATATCATAAGCGATCTGTAAAGTATTTCTTTAAGGCTCATAAGCTTTCTCCTTTCAGAGCTTTTTTCAGCTCGGGTACATATTTTCTTGAAACAATAATTTGTTCTCCGTTTTGAAGTACAGCCGTAAATCTGCTGTTCAGCGAGGGTTTTATCGACTTGATTTTCATGAGATTCAACAGCACGGATTTTGATACACGCAGAAAATGCTTTTCCTTTAAAGCTTCCTCCAGCTCATACAGCTTCTGACGTGTTTCATATACCTGTTTTTCGCAATAAATGAATACCTTGTTGTCCACTCCTTCAATATAATACACGTCGGAAACAGGAATTTCGTACTGCGCGCCTTCGATAATACCCGTAAGCTGTCCTTGCATGGATTTAACAAAGCGGACGATCTCCGTTATTTCATTGCTTACCTTATGGCAATAAATTTCCAGCCGTTCCTTTTCGTCTTTTTTTATTTGAGAAATATTTATTATCATTTACAATATACCCCCGAATATTGAAAGCGCCGCATTAATTTTCCGCCATTCGCGCGTCCCAAGGCTCAATACTCGGTTCGCCCTCTCCTTTCAGATAATAATTAAAATAATTAAGAATGATACTATTGATTTCGGGAATAAATTCGGACGAATCCACATCGCCTTTACCC
>JAIEDQ010000088.1 GCA_029067895.1 Oscillospiraceae bacterium
ATGTATAATACTGTTAAAATTGAAAAGGGTTTCTATGATCTTTCCGGCAAGACTTTTTCCCAGGCTCTGGAGGCTGTTGACCCCTCCGAGAACTACACCGACGAGGCTCTCCGCAAGGCGGACGCTTTCGAGCGTCAGCTCAAGCGCTTTGACATCAAGGTCCGCGGCGTTAATGCGGACAAGGTTGACAAGTTCTTCCAGACTGCCGAGAGCGCGCTGCTTTTCCCCGAATTTGTAAGACGCGCCGTTGAGAGCGGTCTTAACAGCGGCTGCCTTAACAAGATCACTGCGGCTGTAAGCGTTACGGACGGCATTGACTGCCGCGGTATCGTTCTTACCGACAGTAAGGACGAAGATGATGAGAAAAGTACAGGTAACTCATACACAAAAACGATTGCTGTAGGCGCGGCTCTGCCCGAAAGCAGCATTACGCTTTCCGCCGAGCCCATCGCTCTTGAAAAGTACGGCAGACTTATCAACGCTCCCTACGAGGCTGTAAGACAGCAGAGACTGGACGTTTTTGCCGCCGCTCTCAGGGCTGTTGGCGCAAAGCTTGCTAAGGCTATCGAGGGCGCGGCTGTGGCGGCTCTTACCGAAAGCGGGGACTTCGTTACAGGCGGCAGCACCTTTGATTACGCTGCGCTTGCGGCTTTCTGGGGCAAGTTCGACAGCTGCGATATGAATGTTATCCTTTGCTCCCCTGCTACGGCTGCAAAAATTCTCGCTTTCGACGAGATGAACAAGACCGTTACAACAGGCGGCGGAAACA
Source organism: Oscillospiraceae bacterium (assembly GCA_029067895.1). GTDB lineage: Bacteria > Bacillota > Clostridia > Oscillospirales > Ruminococcaceae > RGIG8773. Next base: position 770 of record JAIEDQ010000088.1, read on the forward strand.
TCGTTACTCCTTTCGGCGCGGAGATCGTTGTGTCCCCTGCCGTTGACGACGATACCGTTATCGGTCTGGACAAGACCTGCGCTCTCGAAATGATCCGCGGCGGCGAGGTTTCCGTGGACGTGGACAAGCTTATCTCCAAGCTTTCCGACGGCGCGGCAGTTGCGGTCAATGTGGGCTTCTCCGTTATTTCCGCGGACGCTGTAAAGGTACTGACAATAGCATAAGCCTCACGGACGAGCCGTCCTCTGCCGATTTTGGCGGGGGACGGGATACGTCCCATTAAAAAAGGAGTGATACAATGGAAAATACCGAAATGCTTGAACAGCTCAACAAATTTACCAGACGGCAGCATTCCGCCGACGAGGTTTTTATTTTTCCCGTTACCCTCTGCGACAACGAGATAGACCGCGATAATGAGCGGTTTTCGCGTAAGTCCCTTGACGAGCTGGCGGAAAAGTTTATCGGCGTGACGGGTATATTCGACCACGACCCCAAGGGCGGCAACCAGACTGCCCGCATTTTTTCCACAGAGGTCATTGAGGAGGACAGGGAAAATTCCATAGGCGAAAGGTACGCTTACCTCAAAGGGTACGCCTACATGGTGCGGACAAGCTCCAACGCCGACCTTATCCGCGAGATCGACGGCGGCATTAAAAAGGAGGTTTCCGTTTCCTGCACAGCGGACAGGCAGATCTGCTCCGTATGCGGCACGGACAGGCGCGTTAAGGCGTGTCACCACGTCAAGGGCAGACGGTACGACGGCAAAAAATGCTTTATGTCGCTGGAGGACATTTCCGACGCTTACGAGTGGAGCTTTGTGGCTGTCCCCGCGCAGGTCTGTGCGGGGGTTACTAAAAAGTTTGAGGAGGATATTCCCGAAGCAGAGGACGTTCCCGAAAGCGTTGAAAATGCCGAAACCGCCAATGAAATTTCCCGCGAGGAGCTGGAGACCAACATACGGCGCGCTCTTGCGCTCAGGTGTCCCGACGGCTGTGCAAAGCAGGTCTTTGAACGTGTCCGCGAAAAGCTTGAGGACGGCGAGCTTGAAGAGCTGGGAAAAATTCTTTCGGCGGGAAAAGCCCCGAAAACGCCTGTCTGCCTTGACGACTACACAATGAAAATATGATCGGAGGTACTGAAATGGCAGTTCTTGATATTGACAAGGTGTTCTCGGTCTTTAAGCTTTTTTACTGCGAGGAGGACGCGGACAGCTTTCTCCCCGCGGCGGAGCTTGCTGCCGAGTACACGGGCAGACGCATTATCGGCGACGAAAACGAGGGAGACCCCCGTCTGTACTATCTTGCCGCCGCCGAGACGCTTTGCAGGGTGCTTGAAATAAAGTCTGCGCGGGAAAGGCTTTCCCTCACAAGGACAGGAGCGGTCTCCGCAGAAAGCGATTATCCCCGCAGGATCGAATGCGCCGAAAAGCTGTATAGAAGCTACGAGGCGTTATGCGTGGGAATTATACGCGACGACGGATTTCTGTTCCTCAGAACAGACTGAGTTTTACGAAAGGAAGTTGCTATGAATATTGTAAACCCAATTATTACCGCGATTTCCGACGCGGGTATACCCTGCTGTGACGAGTACGGCGCAGACCGATTTGAAAAAAAGAGAGGTGAGGTACACGCATACGCGGGAATAAAGAAGATCAGGCTCGAACGGCTTCGCTGCGGCGTTTCGGACGTTACCGCCCATGTCAGGGTAACGGTTCAGGCGTTCGGTTCGGAGGGTGAAGCTGTTCGCACGGCTGCCGAGAAAACTGTTATCCCCGCGGTAATGGACGGCGGCGCGGAGGTCTACAGCGCGGAAATCTCCGAGACCTTTTACGAAGCAAGGTGCGACAGGGTCTACTGCGAAATAATTTTTGAGGTCAGGAGGCACGGCTATGACATTTGCAGCTGATAAAAATTCCGCTGTGTTCGGCGGCGTAAAGCTTTTCGTTGAGGATTACGGCTTTTCACGCTCCGCGGCAGTGGGCGAGACCGTACTCAGCAGCGGCTCGGTTTACCTTTGGAACGGCGGCGCAAAGGCTGTGCGGATAAGGCTTTCGGGTACGTCCGAAATGCCCTGCGCAGACGTTCTTGACAGACTTCTGCGAAACGGCACAAAGCTTACCCTGACCTACGCGGGAATGGTTTTTGCGGACGTTTTTCTCACCGACTACAAATGCGACGGAAAGAGCGGGTGCTCCGAAAAGGTCAGCGTGGAATTTATCGGAAAAGCCGACGTTGCCGAAAAGGAGGACGAGGCTGTATGAGCGGAGAAAAAGCTGTCCTCACACTGAAAACAACGGGCGGCAAAACGTTTGCTACCGACGCTCTCGTGGGCTTCAGGTGCAGAAAGGAGCGATACACCCCATACAGCACCCTTGACGCTACTGTTATCGGCGGCGAAGGCATTTCCGAGGTGGTGGAGGCGAAGCTTTCTATCGGCGAAAAAATTCTCCACCGCGGCATTATGGACGGTCTCACCGTTACAAAAAGCGGCGGCAGGACGCTTCTGAGGCTATCCTCCAGAGGGTTTTCCTCCATGCTTGCCCAGAACGAGCTTGCTCCGGGAATGCTGGCAGGAATTTCACTGAACTCGCTGATGTCGGGAAAAATGATCGTCCCCAACGTGACATGGCAGAAAAGCTCCCAGACAGTGCGGTACATATACGTCAACGAGCATGACAGCCAGTGGTCGGCGATCGTAAGCCTTTCGCTGGCGCTGAACGAGGATTATCCCTATATCGGGGAGGTCAATGAAGTGCGGCTGTCACCTGTAAATCCTAAGACAATTAGTCCCGAAAATGTCTTTGAAGAGGGCGCTACGGGCGATTACTCCAAAATGGTGAGCGACTACCATATGAAAGATGTGAACGGCACGTACAGCTACAACTATACCGACGGATTTGCATCAGGACAGGGTATCGTCCGCCACAAATATATTGCCTACGACAGGCAGTTTGTGGGGCTGAGCGATTACGGACTGCAATACCGTCTGAATTTCACCGAAAGGGGCTGCAAGAGCAAATTTTTGTCCTATATCGGCTACAGCGGCGAGGAGCTGCGGGACAAGGTAACTTTCCCCGACGGCTCCGTTCACGAGATATCCGCCATTGAGGTCTGCGGCAACGCTAACAGGGGCATTTTTACCAAAGATATTTGTTATTTTGACAAATATTGTAATAAATAATAGGCTGGGATATTGCTTTAAAACAGGGCAATATCCCGCTTTTTATTGCAAATGATGCATATTGCTGAAATGCTTGTCCATGCAATTGTGCAATATGCCGATATTAATATTTTTTTGGAAAAATCCCTTGACTTTTCCCTTGTTTTGGTGTAATATAATTAAGTCGCCGATATTAAGGCGAACAATGGGAGCATAGCTCAGCTGGGAGAGCATCTGCCTTACAAGCAGAGGGTCATAGGTTCGAGCCCTATTGTTCCCACCATTCGGCTCGGTAGTTCAGTTGGTTAGAACGCCGCCCTGTCACGGCGGAGGTCGTGGGTTCGAGTCCCATTCGAGTCGCCATATTTATTTTCGCATTTATGCTGCGGATTTAGCTCATCTGGTAGAGCGCCACCTTGCCAAGGTGGAGGTAGCGAGTTCGAGCCTCGTAATCCGCTCCAATATTCGGCGCTATAGCCAAGTGGTAAGGCATGGGTCTGCAACACCCTGACCCCCAGTTCAAATCTGGGTGGCGCCTCCACCCGAAAGGGTTTATATCCTACTCGGAATGAGGATGTCGAAATTTTCGGATTTTTTGAAAAACCTCTTGACAAGTTGTTCCGAAAGTGATATAATTTATAGGTCGCTTAAATGCGGCTGACAGCTCCTTGAAAATTGAACAGTATAGAAAGAACGAATTAACATTTACCTTGTCGATTCTGGGCGCGAGTGAGTT
>JAIEDQ010000089.1 GCA_029067895.1 Oscillospiraceae bacterium
TACCGCGACGGCTTCAAGTACAATCTGCACTTTGAAAAGGGCGAAAATGTGGGAGGTCTGCAAAAGGAGGAAACCACCCGCAAGAAAACGGGTACGCGGACAAAATGGCGTCCCGATTTGGAGGTTTTCACCGATATTTCCATCAGCCGCGAGTATTTTGAGGAAACGCTGAAAAAGCAGGCTATCGTAAACCCCGGAATTTCATTTGTGTTCCGCTGGCAGAACGAGGAGGGCAAATTCGAGGAGAACACCTACATTTATGAAAACGGCATTTCAGATTATGTAGGAGAAATTCTCGGCGACGGCTATATAACTCCGCCCCAGTTCTGGCAGTGCGAGCGAAAGGGTCGCGACCGTGACGACAAGCCCGAATACAAGGTAAAGCTGTCTTTCTCTGTGGCATTTTCAAACAAGGTCGCGCAGATAGAATACTACCACAACTCCAGCTTTCTGGAGCATGGGGGAGTTCCCGACAAGGCTGTGCAGAACGCGTTTGTGTCCCAGATAGACGCGTATCTGAAAAACAACAACAAGTACCAGAAAAGCGAAAGCAAGATAAAATTTGTGGACGTGCAGGACTGTCTGGTGCTTATTTCCTCGTCATTTTCCACGCTCACGTCCTACGAAAACCAGACGAAAAAGGCAATCACCAACAAGTTCATTTACGAGGCTATGGTCGATTTTCTCAAGCACCAGTTAGAGGTGTACTTTATAGAAAATCCCGACGACGCATTGAAAATCGCCGAGCAGGTCATACTCAACAAGAGAAGCCGCGAAAGCGCCGAAAAAACCAAGCAGAACCTTAAAAAGAAGCTTGCGGGAAATATCGACCTTTCCAACATGGTTCAGAAATTTGTTGACTGCCGTACAAAGGACTTGTCCCGCCGCGAAATTTATATCGTGGAGGGAGACTCGGCTCTGGGTTCCTGCAAGACTGCCCGCGACTCGGAATTTCAGGCGATAATACCTGTCCGCGGCAAGATACTGAACTGTCTTAAAGCGGACTATGACAAAATTTTCAAGAACGATATTATTACCGACATTATCAAGGTATTGGGCTGCGGTGTGGAGGTCAAGTCCAAGGCGAACAAGGAGCTTTCCACCTTTAACATTGAAAATCTGAAATGGAATAAAATCATTATCGCCACAGATGCGGACGTGGACGGCTTCCAGATACGCACGCTTATTCTTACAATGCTTTATCGGCTTACTCCCACGCTTATCGAGGAGGGCTACGTTTATATTGCGGAAACGCCGCTGTTCGAGATAAACACAAAGGACAGGACGTACTTTGCCTACAACGAAAAGGAGAAAACCGAGATACTTGAAATGATAAAGGGACAGAAATACAAGATAGACCGTTCAAAAGGACTTGGCGAGAACGACCCCGATATGATGTCCCTGACGACAATGAATCCCGATACAAGGCGGCTGATAAAGGTCGCTCCGTCAGAGGTTGAAGCTACGTCAAATATGTTCGACCTGCTGCTGGGCGACAATTTGCAGGGTCGTAAGGACTACATTGCCCAATACGGAAACCAGTACCTTGAAATGGCGGATATCAGCTAAAGGAGTTACAGCATGAACAATGAAAACACAAACTGGGGTCAGAGCGTTGCGGGTGTCGTTATCAGAGACGGAAAAGTCCTGCTGGCGCGGCATACTTACGGCAAGGGCGCGGGAAAGCTTATCATTCCAGGCGGCTACACGAACGTGGGCGAGACCCCGCAGGACGCTTTAGTACGTGAGTATCTGGAAGAAACGGGAGTGACCGTGGAACCGAAAAGCATTATCGGGATACGCTTTAACGCCCGCGAATGGTACGTTGTTTTCAGAGCGGAGTACGTTTCGGGGACTGCCGTTTCCGACCATGACGAAAACAGCGAGGTGCTGTGGCTGGACGCTGACGAGGCTCTGACAAGAGAGGACGTTCCCGACCTGACTAAGAAAATGATAGAAAGCGCGGTCTCGGATGGAGCGGGTCTTGTGTACACGGACTATGAATATTCCTCCGACACGCCGAACTATTTATACAGTTTGAAATAATAAAGGGATTATTTTTATGGAAATTATTAAGTACCCCGACGAAGAAAATTTTCTTGACGCGGTAAACGCCGACGAGCCGCTTCTTGTGCTGATATCCTTTGACGGAAGCCGACTGATAGCAAGTCAGATAGACGAAGCGGTGGAACATCACATACTGCTGAAAAAGGCGGGATTTCCCGACACGGACATAGACAAGTACTTCCGTCTTGTGGTTGACAAAAGCGGCGCGGACTGGACGTTTGTCTGTCCCGAAAATTACAGCAGTAAAAAAGTCAAGGAATTTTTCAAGGACGGCATGAGGATAATTCCTGCCGCCTTGAAGCAGATAGGGTATGATGTGCCGATTGAAATTCCCAAACGGTACAAGAGACATTTTGATTTAATGGGGGACTAATTTTAATCCCGTGAATTTTTGATAAAGGAGCAATTACCTTGCCTAAAAAAAGTAAAAAAACGGAAAAGAAAACCACCGCGGCGATACCAAACGCCTATATCGCGGGAAGCGGTATCGTCGCCGAGGAGCATATCACCGACACCCTTGAAAAGAACTATATGCCATATGCCATGAGCGTTATAGTTTCCCGCGCCCTGCCCGAAATAGACGGCTTCAAGCCCTCTCACAGAAAGCTTTTGTACACCATGTACAAAATGGGCTTGCTGACTGGAAATAAAACAAAATCCGCAAATATTGTGGGTCAGACCATGAAGCTGAATCCCCACGGCGACGCGGCTATCTATGAGACTATGGTTCGTCTTGCACGCGGAAACGAGGCTCTGCTCCACCCATATGTGGACAGCAAGGGCAACTTCGGAAAGGCGTATTCCCGCGATATGGCTTACGCCGCCTCCCGTTACACCGAGGCAAAGCTTGACCCCATATGCGCCGAGCTTTTCCGCGATATTGACAAGGATACCGTGGATTTCGTCCCCAACTACGACAATGAGACGGTTGAGCCTACCTTGCTTCCCGCAACGTTTCCCTCGGTACTGGTGAACGCCAATGTGGGAATTGCGGTTTCCATGGCAAGCGCGGTATGCTCCTTCAATCTGGAGGAAATATGCGACACCACAATTGCGCTTATCAGAAATCCCGACCACAATATTTTATCTACGCTGAAAGGTCCTGACTTTTCGGGCGGCGGGTTCATGGTCTACGACGAGGACGAGTTGGAGAAAATCTACCGCACGGGACGTGGCTCGGTAAAGGTGCGCTGCCGTTACCAGTTCGACAAGGAGGCAAACTGTATCGAGGTGGTTCAGATACCGCCTACCACCACGGTCGAGGCGATAATGGACAAGATAATCGAGCTTATCAAGGCGGGAAAAATCCGCGAGATTTCCTATATCCGCGATGAGACCGACATCAACGGTTTGAAGCTTGCTATCGACATAAAGAGGGGAGTAGATACCGACAAGCTGATGAAAAAGCTGTTCAGAATGACCCCCTTGCAGGACAACTATTCCTGCAATTTCAACATTCTTATCGGCGGTACTCCAAAGGTCATGGGAGTTTACGAGATACTGGACGAGTGGATAGCGTTCCGCAGAGAGTGCATAAAGCGGCGTACTTACTTTGAGCTGAACAAGAAAAAAGAGCGTCTGCACCTGCTTCTCGGCTTGCAGAAAATTCTTCTGGACATAGACAAGGCTGTGAAGATCGTCCGCGAGACCGAGGAGGAAGCGGAGGTCGTTCCCAACCTGATGATAGGCTTCGGTATCGACGAGGTTCAAGCGGAATATGTGGCGGAAATAAAGCTGCGCCATCTGAACAAGGAGTACATTTTAAAGCGTATCGCCGATATTGAGGGACTTAAAAAGGATATCGCCGAAATGGAGGATATCCTCAGCAGCGACAAGAAGATAAAGAACATTATCGTTACCGAGCTGAAAGAGGTCAAGGAAAAATACAAGCAGCCGCGCAGGACGATGTTCTGCTATAATGCGGACGAGGAGGTCGAGGACGAGGAGGACGATGTTCCCGATTACGCGGTGAACCTGTTCCTTACGCGGGACGGATATTTCAAAAAGATAACCGCTCAGTCCCTGAGAGTGGCGAGCGACCAGAAGCTGAAGGACGGGGACGTCATCAAGACCTTTACGGAGGCGACCAACAAAACGGAGCTGCTGTTCTTTACCGACAAGTGTCAGGTCTATAAGACGAGAGCGGACGCTTTCAAGGACACAAAGGCTTCCGAGCTGGGTGATTTTATTCCCGTAAAGCTTGGCTTTGACGAGTACGAGAACGTTATGTCAATGATTGCCACCACCGATTACAGCGGATATTTGATCATGATATTTGACAACGGCAAGGCGGCGAAAGTACCTCTGAATGCCTACGAGACAAAGACCAACCGCAAGAAGCTTGCCAACGCATATACCTCAAAAGCAAAGCTTATAAAGATGTTCCTTGTGACGGAAAACACGGACATTTTAGTACGCTCCACAAACGGCAGGGCTATCGTTTTCAACACGGGTATGATACTGCCTAAGTCCGCGAGGGACACAATCGGCGTGCAGGTAATGACTCTAAAAGCCAAGGCGGAGGTCGATAACGCCTATATCGTTACCGAGGACATGGCTGAAAACACGGCAAAATTCGTTGTAAGAAACATTCCCGCCGCGGGAAGTCTTGCAAAGGATCTGGAGGATCCCGATCAGTTAAAGCTTTAACTCCAAACTAAAAGGGGACAGGGCAAAATGCTCTGTCCCCAATTATTATCGCATGGCAACAATTGTGTGAATTTTTTGTTATGCGCTTGATTTTCCGGATAAACTATGTTACAATAAAGAAGTCATGGGGGTATAGC
>JAIEDQ010000009.1 GCA_029067895.1 Oscillospiraceae bacterium
CATAGACCAGCTGTAAAAAACGAGGATAGAAGCGAAAACCGTTTCTATCCTCGTTTTATTAAAGTCTGCACTTGAAATCCTCGTAGCCGAAGCTTTTGACCGTCCTGCACGTTCCGTCCTCGGTACACCAAACAATGGCAGGCAGGGGCATACCGTTAAAAGTGTTATTTTTTACCATGGAGTAAATAGCCATGTCGCAGAAAACCAGTCTGTCGCCGATTTCCAAAGGCTTGTCAAAGGAATAGTCTCCGATAATGTCCCCCGCAAGGCAGGTGGGACCTCCCAAGCGGTAAGTGTACGGCTTTTCGTCGGGCATACCCGCTCCGATAATGTTGGGACGGTATGGCATTTCCAGAACGTCGGGCATATGGCACGCCGCCGAGGTATCCACTATGGCAAGGTTCATGCCGTTTTTCAGCGTGTCCAGCACTTCCGTAACCAAAAATCCCGCGTTGAGAGCAACCGCCTCTCCCGGTTCAAGGTAGACCCGCACACCGTACTTTTTCTGCACTCTGTCAATAATTCCCACAAGCTTTTCCACGTCGTAACCGTCGCGGGTAATGTGGTGTCCGCCGCCGAAATTCAGCCACTTCAAGCCGTGGAAATACTTGCCGAATTTTTCCTCAACAGCGGCAACGGTACGCTCTAAAACGTCTGCGCCCTGCTCGCACATTGTATGGAAATGCAATCCGCTTATTCCCTCGGGGAGCGTTTCGGGGAACTCCGCAAGAACCGTCCCCAAGCGGGAATTTTTGAAACAGGGATTGTAAATGTCCGTCTCTATCTCCGAATATTCGGGATTCATTCTGATACCGACTTCAATGTCCCGACCGCTTTTCAGAACGTCGGGATAAAATTTTTCAAACTGTGCAAAGCTGTTGAAAACAACGTGATCGGCGACTGTAACAATTTCCTCAAATTCCTTTTTCTTATAGGCGGGAGAGTAAACGTGAACTTCCTTGTCGGGCATTTCCTCACGACCGAGACGCGCCTCAAACAAGCCGCTTGCGGTAGTTCCCGCCAGATATTCTCCGATAAGCGGGTAAACAGTGTACATGGAAAACGCCTTTTGCGCAAGCAAGATCTTACAGCCCGTCCTGTCCTGCACGGATTTAAGTATCTCCAGATTTTTTTTCAGCAAAGCCTCGTCCACAACATAGCAGGGCGTGGGCAGTGCCGATATGTCAAAATTAAGCATTTTTATACTCCTTTTGATATGGTTTTGAAGTAGATACGACTGTCCTCGCCGTGAAGGTCGATACGGTTTTCCATGTACGAAAAGCCGTATTTTTCGTACAGTCCGATATGGTCTGTGCAGAGATATATTCGCGGTACTCCTTTTTCCGCGGCAATTTCCTCACAGCGGCGGATAAGCGTTCCCGCACATCTGCGCCCGCGATATTCGGGAAATGTGTGGACAAAGCCTATCCAAGGGGTAAGCGCATCGTCGTCTATGCAATCCCGTTCGGTAAAAGTCATAAAGGAAACAAGCCTGTCACCGTCGGTAAGAAGCAGCAAAGTCCCCGCGCCGAGGTTGTCGTGAAAGGAATTTTCCTCTATAAGCTTCGCCAGAAATGCCGCCCCCCGCCAGTCGCTTTTTTTGATTTCCGAAAGCCAGTGAGCGGGATTGTCCGATTTAAAATAGTCAATAATTTCCATAGTATTACTCCTTGTCAACAACTTCAATGTTTTTTAGCTGACCCTCTAAATTAGCTTTCACGCCGTCGCGGTACTCCTGCCGCAGAGCCGCCTGCTCGGCTTTCTCCGCTTCGGTAAGTCCCTCTGCCGTGCGGGATTTTCTCGCCAGCTCGTTTATCCTGTCAATTTTTTCCTTAGTCATTTCGGTACTCCTTTTCTAATTTTTGTAAATATGTGTCCGCTTCCTGCCGTGACTTAAAAATCACAATGTTCTTGTCCTTATAGTGTTCCAGCATTTGGTATATCTGCGGCAGTTTTTCATTTGGAAAATCAACTATCCACTGCCTGAATTCCTCGTCAAATTCGTCCTCGATCCACGGCAAGTCGTCCCGCTTTTTGCCGATTCTCGCCGCCGCTCCCGCCAGACAGATCTCCAACGGAAAATCCATAAGGAACACAGTATCGCACCGTTCCAACCGCATTTCCATGGTGCGCTGATAGTTGCCGTCGATAATCCACTTGTCGGTACGAAGGATATCGGACAACCGTTTGTCAAATTCTTCCTTGGCAATAGTTGTCTTGTCGGGCTTGTGCTTGATCATATCAAGGTGATAAAGCGGCAGACCGGTTATGTCCCGCAGCTTCCGCGAAAAGGTGCTTTTACCCGACCCGGGACTACCTATAACGATAATTTTTCGAAACATAACCGACGACCTCCCCCGTAAAACTAAGGGCGGGAGCAAAACATCTTTATGCAGATGTTTGACCCGCCCTGAATTTCAGTATTTATACTATATGATTATTTTTTGGAAACAAGCTCCAGCGTATCTCTTGCAATGAGCAATTCCTCGTTGGTAGGAACTACCCAAACCTCAACCTTGGAGTCCGCTGTGGAAATCTTTTTCAGCTCGCCGTGAACGGTCTTGTTCAGCTCGTTGTCGATCTTGATACCGAAGAAATCCATGTCCGCGCAAACGCCCTCACGAACCTCGGAAGCGTTCTCACCGATACCGCCTGTGAACAAAACAGCGTCCACGCCGTTCATAGCAGCAGCGTAGGAACCGATGTACTTCTTGATCTCATATATAAGCATTTCGGAAACAAGCTTTGCTCTCTTGTCGCCGTGAGCTGCCGCGCCGGAAATATCACGGTTGTCGGAGGAAACTCCAGATACGCCGAGGAAACCGGACTTCTTGTTCATGTAGTCGCTCATCTGCTTTGTGTTAAAGCCGTGCTTCTCTGCAACAAATGTTACAGCGGAGGGGTCAACGCTTCCCGTTCTTGTGCCCATTACAACGCCGTCAAGGGGAGTGAAGCCCATTGACGTATCTACGGACTTTCCGCCCTGTACAGCAGTAATGGACGAACCGTTTCCAAGGTGACAGGAAACTATCTTCAGGTCCTTGATGTCCTTGCCCATAGCTTCCGCAAGAGCCGCGGAAACAAATCTGTGGGAAGTGCCGTGGAAGCCGTATTTTCTTACGTGGTACTTCTCGTAATCCTCGTAGGGAAGTCCGTACATATAAGCCTTTTCGGGCATTGTCTGGTGGAAAGCAGTGTCGAAAACAACCACCTGGGGAACGTTTTCGGGGAGCACCTTTTTGCACGCCCAGAGCGCAAGAGCGTGGGGGTGGTTATGTACGGGAGCAAGCTCCTGCAAATCGTCGATCTGCTGGATAACCTCGTCGGTAACAAGAGTGGTCTTGTCGAAAATCTCAGCACCCTGTACGATTCTGTGACCTACTGCGGAGATCTCGTCCATAGACTTGATAACGGAGGCGTCGCCTGTGGTAAGAACCTCAACAAGCTTCTCGAAAGCCTCGGTGTGGGTGGGAAAATCGCAGTCCATATCAACCGCTCTGCCGTCAAAGGTTTTGTGGACGATATGACCGCCTATACCGATCCTGTCGCAGTTACCTTTAGCGATAACGCTTTCGTCGTCCATGTTCAGGAGCTGATACTTCAAAGAAGAGCTTCCCGCGTTTACAACAAGAATTAACATAAAAATTCAGACCTTTCTTTTTTTATTCAAAAAATTCCGAAAATATTATACCACTTTTAACAAAAAAAATCAAGAGGTAATTGAATTTTTCGTCAATTTTTTAGCTATCGCTCAACATATCGACCAAAATTTCCATATCTACCAGAGCATATGTGCCGCATCGGTCCGTTTCGGCGTAAACAATATTGTTTTCAAGGTCATACTTAGTTTCGAGCGGAAGCTGCATATTAAGCTCCTCGTCGTACATAAATACGTCAAAACGCTTTATGCCCTTAAATTCGTCCGAAGTGTCGGTGTATTTGTTCAATGTGTTTTCTATTGCGCTATCCTTTATCTCAAACATCAGCTTGACTTTTTCCACCTCTAAGCCGTCCGGGTAGGCAAGCTCTACGATCGTGCCCTGTATGGATTCATTTTCTATAAATGCGGAGTATCCGCTTTCTGTCGCTGTAAGACTACTCTCCGCATAGCCTTCTGCCGCTATTTCCACCGAAAGCTTGTACGGATTTACCGCATTGTTGTTTATCATGCTGAAAACAGGACTGTCAGAGCTGATCTTTGTCATCTGATATTTCAGCGCATCCGTGGTTTCCGTGACCTCTTCGGATTCCGGTGCAGTTTCCGACGAAGCGGAATTTTCATCGCGGACTGCCTGTGAGAGGTCGGAACTTTCAAATTCTTCTCCCGAGCCGCCTGACAGCATTACCACAACAAGAATTATTATCACAATTGCCGCCAATACCGCTGCCATAACTATCCGAGCGGTTCTGCTCTCAAAAAGCTGCTTGATTTTTGCTATTACCGCGCCGGTAAAATCCTGTTCGTTATCGTAATCAGACATAAATATCCCCCTTTTGTACAATATCCAAAGTAAAAACAATGCTGTGCAAACAGCGGCTGACACCTTTACCCAGTATTATTTTAACTAAATATTAACATGTTAACTTAGATTTGTCAAGAAAATGTTTTCGCCCGTTTGGAAATAAAATGCTTGCCAAATGGAAATAAATATGGTATAATAAAAACGTTAATGCATTTTACGTAAAAAGCGGAGGAATTTAAACTGATGAAAACTTACGGAATTATCTGTGAATACAACCCATTTCATAATGGACATATCTACCAGATCGAGGAGACCCGCAAGCAGGGCGCGACCCATATTGTCGCGGTCATGAGCGGCAACTACGTTCAGCGCGGCGACGTGGCAATGATTGACAAGTTCGCAAGGGCTAAAGCCGCTGTCAGCAACGGCGTCGATCTCGTTGTGGAAATGCCTGTGGTGTACTCGCTTTCAAGCGCGAACTTCTTCGCAAGGGCGGGAGTTATGATGATGGGCGCTTTAGGCTGCGTGGACGGTCTGTCCTTCGGCAGCGAATGCGGCGATATCGAGCTTCTCAAAAACGCGGCAATGGCGTCAATAAACGCTTCCAAGCCCGAAAAGGTCAAGCCGCTTATGGAACAGGGAATGTCTTACCCGCAGGCTGTACAGCAGGTAATCGCTCTGGATTACGGTCCTATAATAGCTTCCGTGTTTGATTCTCCCAACAACACACTTGCGGTGGAGTACCTGAAAGCAATCAAGCTGCTCAACCTTGAGTTTGAGACCTACACAGTAAAGCGCAAGGGCGCGGAGCATGACAGTCCCGACCCGTCGGAGGGCATCGCGAGTGCAAGCCTTATCCGCCAGATGATCGAGGACGGCGAGGATATCAGCCCTTACGTTCCGAAAGAGACCGCCGAGCTTGCCAAGGAGTACGAGGAAAAAGAACTGCTGGCATATTTTGACAATCTTGAAAGAGAGCTGCTTTATGTGCTGCGCTCGATGATACCGCCTGCGATCGCGGAATGTCCCGACGTTGACCCCGGTCTGGCGAACTTCATCTTCCGCGCGGGAATTGACGCCAAGTCGCTGGACGAGTTCCTTGATATAGTCGGTACGAAAAGGTACACTCTCGCAAAGATCAGAAGAGTACTGCTCAATCTTTATATAGGTACAAAGGCTTCAGACCTTATGATAATGCCTCCCTACGGCAGAGTTCTGGCGTTCAACGAAAGAGGCAGCGAGATACTCAAAGCCGCCAAGGAAAAGGCTGAGGACAACAAGCTCGCTATTCCGTTCGACACGTCGCTGAAAGACATTATCGAGCTTAAGCGTCCGCCCATAAACAGGTTCGCGGATATTTCCAACAGAGCCACAAATCTTTACGGTCTGGCTTCAAGGACGATCCGTCCCTGCGCCGAGGACTTTACCGCAAAAATCGAAATACAGAAATAATTAACAATATGTGTAATTAATTTACAATATTTATTCGTTTTGTAACCTTTTAACATTGTTTTTTCTCAATTCGTCATAAAATTGTAATATATTTCGTTAAAAAAGCTATTGCCAAAAGAGAAAAAATATTGTATACTTGTAAGTAAGCAAAATTTATTTTTCGCATTTAATGCCTTGAAAGGCATGAAAACCAAATTGAAAAGGAGATTTTTAAAATGAACAAGAAAACTCTCGGCAGGATCGCCGCAGCAAGCTTGGCAGCTATGACTGCTGTTTCCGCTATGAGCGTTACAGCAAGCGCAATGGTTGGCAGCAACGGTGTTGCAAGCGGAAGCGTTTACGCAGTTGCTATCACAACTCCCGGATCAACAGGAGCAAACGGCGTTACAACTCCCGCCACTACCCAGACCGTGTACTATACAAGTGCAGAAACAGCAAATGCTGCAATAAACACTGCTGTTGCCAGTGGTCAGACTGCTACATCTACCGAAACAACCGTTAACGCGGCTTTCGGAAACGGCACCGTAATTTACGTTGCTGCTGACGGAAAGATCACAAAGGAAAATTACGGCGGTACCAAGTTCACAACTTCCGGCACTACCACCAGCACTACCACACCGACAACCGGCTACTACTACAACTACGCTTCAAGCTCAAACAACGTTTACCTCGGATCAAACGGAAAATGGTATCCTAACCTTTCCAGCCTGTATGCTGCCGGTACTTCCGTTTCCCAGACTTATCCTGTTCCTTCCCACCTTACTTACGGTGAAATTTTGAAGCAGGCTCAAACTACCGGAAGCAATGTGTATTTTAATCAGACAAACGGTACTTTCACTACTGAGCCTTCAAGTGACTCCGTTCAGATCTTAGGTTACTCCAGCAGCTACGACTATTACTATAACGGCTACAGAGATTATGATACATATGATGTTTATAGAGTAAACGGCGTATATTATCCGACCCTCAGCGCGGCACTTTCAGCAGCAGGAAACGACTACAGCCGTATCACAAAAGTTTACGACTACAGCAGACCTCAGACCAATTACTTCAGCAAGGTCACCGGCAAGTATTACACTACATATGCGGCCGCTCTCGCAGCTTCCGGAAACAGCTCTTCCAATGTATATACATTCAGCTACTACTCCAACGATTACTACTACGGCAATGATTACTACTACGGAGATCCTTACTACTATTACTGGCTCAATACCAAGAAGAACGATGACACCACAAGCTCCAAGAACGACACATCTACAGCTACCGTAGGCAACAGAAAGGGCTGGACAGCTGTTTCCAAGTATCTCGCTTCTCTGAAGAACGGTTCCAGTGTTTCCGTAAGCATGAACTACGAGACTATCGTTCCCTCTTCCGCAATGTCCGCTATCAAGGGAAAAAATGTTACTGTTAAGTTTGTTCTCAAGAACGGCGTTGTATTCACTGTAAACGGCAACGATATTTCTGTAGCTTCCGACATCAACATTGATACTGCTTACAATACAAACATGATCCCCACTAAGCTCGTTAAGGCAGCTTACAAGAAGAACAATGCTGTAAGCAGCGCTCAGATCACTATCAGCGGCGGTTCCTTCGGCGTTGATGCTGACGTTACAGTTAAGTTCGCTACCAAGCGCGCAGGCCGCACAGCTAAGCTGTACCGCTACAATTCTTCGAGAGATACCCTTTCTCTTGTTGATACTGCTACTGTTCAGAGCAACGGCAAGTGCACATTCGACGGCGTTGACAAGGGCGGTAACTTCGTTATCACACTTTCTTAACAAAAAGTTCTTGACATAAAACGTTTTTTGTGGTATACTATATTACCGTAAGTGATTAGGTAGCACTACTGTCCGATATGTTGTGATGGGCTGCTATGCAATCATAAATATATTGGAAAGAAATGAGGTGCTGACCATGAAGCAGGGTATTCATCCCGACTACAAGGAGACTACTATCACCTGCGCTTGCGGCAATGTTATCAAGACCCGTTCCACAAAGGAGAACATCAGGGTCGAGATTTGCTCCAAGTGTCACCCGTTCTATACCGGTAAGCAGAAGCTTGTTGACACCGGCGGACGCGTAGACAGATTCAAGAAGCGTTTTGGTATGGATAAGTAATCCTAAAGCCTGCGTAAAGCTTTTTACGCAGGCTTGTTTTTTGCTAAGTAAATACAGAAAGGAACGGTCACATATGAGCGGCGGCGACTATTCTACCGTCAGAGGCTCGGCGGACGCCTCTTTTACCGAGAAAAAATCCGAATTTATCGGTCACATCAGACACGTGGAGACCGAGGAGGAAGCGGTGGATTTCATCAACGAGATACGGGCGTCCCACAGAAAAGCCAAGCATAATGTGTACGCCTATATACTCCGCGAGGGAAATACTTCCAGATACTCCGACGACAGCGAACCGCAGGGTACGGCGGGTGTCCCCGTGCTGGAGGTTCTCCGCAAGGAGGGTCTGACGGACGTTTGCTGCGTGGTAACAAGGTATTTCGGCGGGATACTTCTGGGCGGAGGCGGTCTTGTGCGGGCGTATTCCCACAGCGCAAAAATTGCGGTGGACGCTTCCGAACGGCTTATTATGTGCCTTTGCCGCCCTGTGACGGTCACGGCGGACTACAATTTGTACGGCAAGATCAGCTATGTGCTCCCCGAATTTGAGGTCAAAGTTCTGGACACGGATTACGCCGAAAATGTGACGGTGAAAATGCTCGTGAAAAAAGATTTCGTGCAGCCGCTTGCCGAAAAGCTTACGGATATCACCAACGGAAGCGTTTCTATTGTACAAGGTGACGAATATTACGACAATTTTGCGTGATAGTTTGGCTATTGCTACAAAGTTTGCACTAAAAAGAGGTTTATTTTCCACGAAAATTGTATATATAAGTAGATACTGAATTTGCTGTTTCGGAGGTGCGGATATGACAGTACGCGAACAAACGGAAATTACAGAGCTGGGCATTCTGTGCGAGGACGCCTGCACGTCAAAGGGTACGGGCAGACGTGTCCGCAGTGAGCCTAAGTGTCCCATGAGAACCGAGTTTCAGCGGGACAGGGACAGGATACTGCACTGCAACTCTTTCAGACGGCTGAAGCAGAAAACTCAGGTCTTTCTCTCCCCTGTCGGCGACCACTACAGGACGCGTCTCACGCACACGCTTGAAGTGTCCCAGATAGCGCGGACTATCGCAAGGGCGTTCAGACTAAACGAGGATCTGACCGAAGCTATCGCTCTCGGACACGATCTGGGACACACCCCTTTCGGTCATTCGGGAGAGGATATCCTTAACGAGATATGTCCCTACGGTTTCAAGCACTACCTGCAAAGCGTCCGCGTTGTTGACTACATCGAAAAAGACGGCGCGGGACTTAACCTTACCTACGAGGTGAAAAACGGCATTGCCTGTCATACAAACAAGGTCGCCGTCACAAAAGAGGGCTACATCGTTCGGCTTGCGGACAAGATCGCTTACATAAATCACGATATCGACGACGCGATAAGGGCGGGAATGCTTCGTGAGGAAGACTTGCCAAAATCTGCCACGGACGTTCTCGGCAACAGCAAAAGCAAGCGCATAACCACGCTGATAACCTCCATTGTTGAAAACGGCGTTGAGGATATACGAATGAGCGACGAGGTGCAAAAAGCACACGACGAACTGCGGTCGTTCATGTTCGCAAATGTGTACAAAAATTCCGCCGCAAAAGCCGAGGAAGCCAAGGCTAAGGACATGATAGAGCGGCTCTACCTTTATTTCCACAGGCACCCCGACAAGCTTCCCGATGAGTACAAGAAGATAATGGCAAAATTTGATAAGGACAGAGCCGTCTGCGACTACATTGCAGGCATGACCGACGTTTACTCCGTTAACCTTTACACCGAACTGTTTATACCGAAAGGCTGGAAAAAATAATGGCGATCCCTGAGCTGTTCATTCAGGAGCTTAAACAGAATAATCCTATCGACAGCGTGATGTCCTCATATGTCAGCCTTATACGGCGCGGCAGAAGCTGCGTTTGCCTCTGCCCGTTCCACTCGGAAAAATCACCCTCCTGCACGCTTTATCTGGAGAACAACAGCTTCTACTGCTTCGGCTGCGGCGCGGGCGGCGACGTTATTACATTTATAATGAAGATCGAGAATCTCGGCTATATCGAGGCGCTGAAGTTCCTTGCCGAACGCGCGGGAATGGCTATGCCTGAGGACGCGAGAAACAACGAAAGCTCGCGGATAAAATCCCGCATTTTAGAGATCAACAGGACAGCCGCAAGGTTTTTCTTCGACACCCTGACCCGTTCCCCCGACGGCGAAAAGGGACGGCGATATTTTGCCGAACGTCAGCTCTCGGCGGCAACAATTACCAAATACGGACTGGGCTACGCTCCCAACGGCTGGTACAATTTGTCAAACCATTTGCGCTCAAAGGGGTTCAGCGACGAGGAGATGATCTCCGCTTTTTTGTGCGGACGTGGCAAAAACGGCGGCGTTTTTGATATTTTCCGCGACAGGGTGATGTTCCCTATTATCGACCTGCGTGGAAACGTTATCGCTTTCGGCGGACGCACCATTGACGGTGACGGTCCGAAGTACATAAACAGCTCGGACACGCCTGTGTTCAAAAAAAGTCAGAACCTTTTCTCGCTGAACTTCGCAAAAAAATCCGAGGAAAAACGGCTTATCCTTGCGGAGGGCTATATGGACGTTATCGCCATAAATCAGGCAGGCTTTGAAAATGTGGTCGCCACCCTTGGCACGGCTCTTACTCAGGAGCAGGCGCGGCTTATGTCCCAGTACGCGGAGGAGATAATCATTGCCTACGACTCGGACGGCGCGGGTCAGAACGCCACTCACAAGGCTATCAACCTGCTTTCCGAGGTTGGAGCGCGTACCAAAATTATCCGTATGGAGGGTGCAAAAGACCCAGACGAATACATAAAAAAATTTGGTGCGCTGCGGTTCAAGCAGCTTCTTGACAAGTCGGGCGGAGCGATAGAATTTGAGCTGGAAAAGTGCCGCGCGGGGCTTGATACCGACACGGACGAGGGCAGGATCGAATACCTGAAAAGATGCGTAAACGTGCTTGCGGACATTACCTCACCCATCGAGCGGGAAGTCTACGCGGGCAGGCTTGCGGAGGCGAACAGGGTCAACAAGGTAA
>JAIEDQ010000090.1 GCA_029067895.1 Oscillospiraceae bacterium
CCCACGATGACCATCGCGATCACGCTGATCATCGCGCCCTCGATCCTGATCGTCTTCTCCATCCTGATCCAGATCCAGATCCCGATCCAGATCCCGATCCAGATCCCGATCCTGTACCTTCAATACCGAAATTCCCCGTTTCTCCTGTTACACCCATCATTGACTTTGAGATGTTCGATGAGCCTGAGGTTCCTCTCGCTGAAACTCCTTTCGAGGAGACTGCTGATGCGGACAGCTTTGAGACCTTTGACGACGCTCCCGTTCCTCTTGCGGACGATCCGTTCGGCGATGCTGATTCCTACACCGTTAACCCCAAGACAGGCGTTGATATGACTGTTCCTATGGGTGCTGCGGCTGCGGCAATGGCTTCGTTTGTTGCACTGATGATCGCTAACAAGAAAAGACGCGGTGAAAACGGCTGAGACTAAATAATAAGCATTAAAACAGTTAGTTGGAATGGTCCCCTTTTGTCGGACAATAAAGTCTGACAAAAGGGGATTTTCATTTTATCCTAAGAGAAGTCCGCCGATGTGGGAAAAGCAATAAAAAACCGATCTCAAATCTCCGTTCAAAGTCTGTAGGAAATTTGAGATCGGTACTATATTGCTGTTGTTTAGTTCCTTACGGTGTTAGGGTTTCCCGCCGAGGATTTTTTCTGATTGCGGTAGTGAGATATAACAATGTAGTAAAGCGGTATGGTCAGTCCGATAGGTGCCCACATGAACGCGAACCAACGATCGCTTAGCCGCCACCAGAACATACTGAGGAGAATTCCCATGCCGATATAAACAATAGCGCACAGAACAGGGTAGCAGAATATCAGCGGATTGCGCTTTTTGATGGCAGGATACAGCGTGTAGTAGAGCGGTATCGTCAGGAAAATCAGCCACATCAGCTCGTACCAGTTATCAGCCCAATATCTGAAGGAATGCTCAAGAAGGCCGCCTATGGTGAAGTACACATACGCACATAAAACGGGATAGCAGAAGATCATGGGATTGCGTTTTCTTACGGCTTCAATACCCGTGTAGTACAGAGGGATAAGCAGGAACACCGTCCAGCCGGGGTGAGCGAGATCGATCGCGCACATGAGGAAGAAAAATCCTGTGATAAAGATCGGAAGCGTTTTATCAAGCAGCGTCATGGGTCTGCGGTTTTGGGCTGCCTTTTTGGACTTTTTGGTACTGCCGCTGTTCTGACCGGTGCTTTGACTGTTGTAGTTGTAGTTATAGCTGTAATTGTATTTGCTGTCCTTTTCGCCGATCTTCTTTTCCAGCTTGTCTAAGCCCTTGTCAATACCGCTGCACATTTTGTCCAGACCCTTGTTAAGTCCCTCGCAGAAATTTTCCACGCCTGTCTCCCAGTCCTTGCCGTTTGCCGAGGTCGCCTTGCGGACGCCGTCCTCGATTTTTTTGCCTGCGGAATTAAGTATATCTCCGATAGCGAGACCTGCTTTTTCCATGGTTTCTCCAATGCCGCCCGAAGCTTTTTTCTCGTCCTCGCCAAGATCTGCTCCGAACGGAGAGCCCTGCGGTATCGACGTGCTTTCATGTGCGGAAGCGTTCGGGTAAATTTCCTTTTCGGTGTAGTTTTCGGGAACGGCTTCTCTTACGGGTTCGCCGCGGTAGCCGTAATCGTCCTTTTTAAGGGATACCCCCGAATTTGCCGATTTGGGAGAGCTGTCCGTGTTCAGAAGCTCGTCAATGGAAACCCTGTACAGCTTTGCAAGCAGGATAAGGTTTTCCGTGTCGGGAGAAGCCTCCGCTCGCTCCCACTTTGACACAGCCTGACGGGATACGCCCATTTTTGCGGCAAGCTCTTCCTGCGAAAGATTGTTTTTATTTCTCATCTGCCGAAGTCGGTTTGCGATCTCAATATTCATAGTATCTTCCTTTCTTGGTATCTGTGTTTCTTATGACAATATTATATCACATATATTATTATAATGCAAGCGATTTTTGGTTGCATTTTAAAAATTTTTAAATTGCAACCAATAGTTGCGAAAGGTGGTACCTTTAGCCATGCCGCTACCTATAGCAAATAACCGTAATGTTCTCCCGAGACAAGAAAAAGCTTTGGCGCAAGGCTTGCACGAAAGGCTGAGCCTTTACCCCTGCTGCCGTAAAATAAAAGCCGATACCGAAAAGATACCGGCTTTATTGAATTTCAAATTTTGTGATTTACGGCAGCAACATTTTATATTGCCGTCTTTTTATTTTTGCCTGTGCTGTGCGCCCCAATCGCACATCATGTCCAGAATGGGAATAAGAGATTTGCCGCGTTCGGTCAGACTGTACTCAACCTTCGGCGGTATCTGCGGATATTCCTCTCGGTGGACAAGACCGTCCGCTTCAAGCTCTTTAAGCGTAACGCTCAGCGTTTTGTAGGATATCCCGCCGATATATTTTTTCATCTCGTTGAAACGAACTGTCCCGTAGCCCATAAGCGCATACAGAATAAACATCTTGTATTTTCCCTGTATCAGGGACATAGTGTAATTAAACCCCGTATCCTCAAGCTTTGCGTCTTTTATACATTCCAAGCCCATAATTTTAACTCTCCTTTAGGTAAGTATATAACTTTAATAATAGTATATTACTTAAATGTGCGTACTTGATTTTAGTTTTATTTACGATATAATTATAATATAAGTCGGGATAAAAGTCAATCCCGCAAATTTGATTTACGGAGGATTTTATTATGAGCAAGAAAATCGTTGTTATCACGGGAAGTCCCCGCAAAAACGGAAACAGCTTTGCAATGACGGACGCCTTTATTAAGGCAGCCGAGGAAAAAGGTCACACCGTCACAAGATTTGACGCCGCAATGAAAAAACTGAACGGCTGCCGCGCGTGCGAGACCTGTTACTCCACGGGAAAAGCCTGTTCCTTTGATGATGAGTTTAACACTCTGGCTCCCGAAATTTTAGATGCGGACGTTATTGTATTCACCATGCCTGTTTATTGGTACTCTATCCCCGCGCAGATAAAGAACGTTATCGACCGCATATTCTCGCTGGTTGTGGGAGGAAAGGATATTTCGGGAAAAGAGTGCGCTCTTATAACCTGCTGCGAGGAAGAGGATATGTCCGTTATGGACGGAGTGCGCATTCCCATTGAACGCACCGCTGCGCTGAACAAATGGAAAATGGTCGGCGAAGTTCTTATACCCGGCGTTCTAAAAGCAGGCGATATTGAAAAGACAGACGGCTGCAAGCAGGCAGCTGCTCTTGCTGACAAAATTTAAGCAAGAAAACTATATACTTAACCGCATAAAAAAGACTGCCGACAGATTTTGCTTC
This sequence comes from Oscillospiraceae bacterium, assembly GCA_029067895.1. Taxonomy (GTDB): domain Bacteria; phylum Bacillota; class Clostridia; order Oscillospirales; family Ruminococcaceae; genus RGIG8773. The sequence goes on from JAIEDQ010000090.1 coordinate 3,302, forward strand.
TGTCGGCAGCTTGTTTCTCAAAATCGGGCAGCCCATCTGCTGAGGGTCTAACGATGGGAAATTATTTTTCGTGAAATATCACTCTGAAGAAATTGTACAAATGAGGCGTAACGCTGCTTGCATCATGTCCCGTGGAGGACATTGTGTGACTGATATATTCCGTGTTGTTTGAGTCCAGAATATTTCGGTAGGAATCGGGGAAGCTGCCCACAACGCCGTCATTGTCCGCCGAGCTTATCATCAGAATATACGGTGAATTATCCGCAAATTTCATATCGGCTTCCTTCATTTGTCCGGGGTGTGCAGGGGAATTTGCAACGGGAGTAAGCCCCGGAGCGGGACATACTGCGCCGACATATCCGAACAGCTCGGGGTGTGAAAATCCTATAAAAAGAGCTTCGCGTCCGCCCATTGAAAAGCCTGTTACAGCGGTGTTTTCCCTGCCCTTTGCGACGGAAAATTTACTTTCAACAAACGGCATTAAATCGGTCGTCAGGTCATTTATAAAATTGTCGTAATTCAAGGAATTCTGCAAGTCCATACCCGTGCAGTAGGGCATATCCTTGCTGCAATAAATATACGGCAGGACTACTATCATTTCCTCCGCTTCGCCGTCGGCAATAAGGTTTGTCAGCATTTCCGAAATATGTACCGTTTCTCTTGCCATCCAGTCCTCGTTGTCGTAGTATCCGTGAAGAATATACAGCACAGGGTATTTCTTTTTCTCGGAATAACCTGACGGCAGCAATACGTTTACGGGAGTATCCCTTTCCGCCGTTTTGGAATAATACGTATATTTCTGAAATTCGGGATAAGCAGCGCCATTCCGTTTTTCGGCAATTCCGTCGGAGGGCATTTCCGAAATAATATCCTTGTATTTTTCTATGTAGGATACCTCCTTGGTATTTCCTGCTGATACTACCGATTTTTCCGATACGGCTTCGGAAATTGTTTCTGCTGCTTCGGACATTTCCATGCTGCCCTCTGAGCACGAGGCGGTGAACATCAAAATTGCTGCCGAGCAGACGGCAGCGGCTGCTTTATTTATATTCATAATTACGG
>JAIEDQ010000091.1 GCA_029067895.1 Oscillospiraceae bacterium
GCCTTTCTTTGTGATTTATATTTCCATTATATCACTTAGGTGTGGTCTTTAAAAGGTGGAGATTATTTGACGCTTACATTTATCTTTCCCTTGCTGTCGATATATCTGCCGTCCACGTTCACCGCAACGATCTCCGCAAGGAACATATCGTGACTTCCCAGCGGCTTTATATCAACAACTCTGCACTCCAGCGACAGCGGACTTTCGCTTATTATCGGTGCGCTCACCGCGGAAGCAGCCTCGATATGCAGTCCGCACTTTCTGAACTTGTCCGTGTCCTTTCCGCTTTTCACTCCGCAGAAGTCCGTTTCCCGAACCATTTTTGATGTGGTGAGATTTATGACGAACTCGCCGCTTTCTTTTATTATTCCGTAGGAATATCTCGTGGGACGGACGGAAATATAGGTCATGGGCGGCTTGGTGTTGACTATCCCCGTCCATGCCACCGTCAGGACGTTGGCTTTCTCCAAAGTCCCGCAGGAAACCATCACCGCGGGCAGTGGAGCGAGAAGAGTTCCCGCATTCAGGACTTTTCTTCCGTATTCGATTTTGGGTTTGTTGGATTTATTTTCGGGCATAATTTTCACCTTTCAAAATTATATGCAAAAGGCGGGAGCAAGCCCCCGCCCTTCATTAAATTTTTATCAGCCCAAGGTCACAGTAACCTCGTTCTCCTCTTTCAGCTTATCGGCAGGAATAAAGTTTCCGTCAAGCTTCTCGCCGTTGAGGACGATGGAGGAAACTCCGCTCTCCGCGTGATTGGGATTGTTGAAGGTCATGTTCAGCTTCTTTCCTCTGAACGTTTTCTCAACAGTGTAGCTGTCCCAAGTGGAGGGAACAGCGGGAGCGACTACAAGACCGTCAGCGTTGGGACGCATACCCAAGATACCCTCAACGCAGCCAACCATTACCGTGGAAGCCGTACCTGTCAGCCAGTGAACGTGAGAACGTCCCTCGAAAGGCGAACGTGTGGACTCGGTGAACTGTCCGTGAGCGTAAGGCTCGATAACGCGTATCTCAGCCTTGTCGTTCATAGCGGCAGGGGAGCTTTCCATAAAGTACTCAAACGCTCTGTTGCCGTGACCGAGAATGGACTCCGCCAGTATCGCCCAGCCCTGGGACTGAGAGAAGATACCGCCGTTTTCCTTTGTGTCGGGGTTGAAGATGTGCATAAGCGCACCGTCGAAATAATCCTTAACGTAAGGAGGTTCAAGCAGCTTTACGCCGTAAGGTGTGTTCAGAATTTCGTGAACGGACTCCATAGCCTTGTCGCCCTGCTCCTTTGTAGCGAAGCCGGAAATTACGCTCCAGCTCTGAGGATTGAGCCACATATTTGCTTCGGGGTCTTTCTTTGCGCCCACGATAACGCCGTCCTCGCGGATACCGCGGATAAATCTGTCGTCGTCCCAGCACTTTGCAAGGGAAGCGCCCAGCTTGCCCTGTACGTCGTCAAGGTACTTGATATAGTCGGTATCGTTCTTTTCCTGAGCATAGCCCTTGAGAACGGTCATTGCGTAGTAAAGCTGGAACGCCACAAATGTGGACTCGCCCTTCTTGCCCATACGCAGACAGTCGTTCCAGTCCGCATGGAGACCAGCGGGCATATCGTGGTCGCCAAGGTGGTTCATGGAGAAGTCGATAGCCTTTTTAAGGTGATTGTAAACGGTGTCCTCGCCGCCGTTGGAGTACAGAATAACCTCGTCAAGGAACGCCTTGTTTCCGCTTTCACCGATGTACTTGGAGATAGTGGGGAACAGCCAGAGAGCGTCGTCCGCACGGTAGGAGGGGTGACCCGTCTCCTTTGCGTAAACGGAGTTCTCGTCGTTCTCGTCGGGACAGGTCTCATGACCCGCGTTGTGGTTGAACTTAACAAGGGGCAGACCTGCTCCGTTGTCGACCTGAGCCGACAGCATGAAGCGGATCTTGTCCGCAGCCATTTCGGGGTCAAGGTGAATGATACCCTGAATATCCTGAACGGTATCGCGGTAGCCGTAGCCGTTTCTCAGTCCGCAGTAGATAAAGGAAGCTGCTCTCGACCAGATGAATGTAATGAAGCACTGATAAGCGTTCCAAACGTTTATCATGTTGTTGAATTCGGGGCTGGGAGTGTTGATCTTGAAATTGTTCAGTTTTCCGTGCCAGAAGTTTTTAAGCTCCTTGATCTCCGCGTCAACCTTGCCGGGTTCCTTGTAGGCGTCAAGGATAGCGGTAGCCTCGGCGTTGTTGCGCTGACCAACTATATAGATAAGCTCGATAGTTCCGCCCGCGCCGAGAGTTATCGCGCTCTGGAGCGCACCGCAGGCGTTTGCGTTGTAGTTGAGCACATTGTCGCAGCGTCCGCTTTCAACAGCGATAGGGTTAGCCATTGTGCGGTAAGAGCCGATAAAGTGGTTCAGATCGCCGTTGTAGCCGCAAACGTCCGCGCCAACCATGCCGAAGAAGCGTTCTCTGTGGTTGGAGCCGTCAGCCTGCTTGCCGCTGTTCTCGTTGATGTGCTGGAGTATTTTATTTTCCTCGAAGGTTGTCCTTGTAATGAACTGAGTGTACTGAAGATTTACCTGATCCTGCTCGTAGTTGTTATCGTTGGTGAATTCGCAGAAGCCGTAAACGGAAAGCTTTCTCTCCTTGTCGGAAAGGTTTGTGATGATAGCTCTCCAAACCTCGTATGTCTTGCCCTTGGGAACGTAATATGTAACCTGCGACTTAACGTCTGCATACTCTGCGGAGATAACGGTGTAAGCCGTACCGTGGCGGCATTCGCTCTTATACTTGTCCAGCGGCTTGCCGACGGGCTGCCATGAAGCGGACCAGTAATCCGCCGTATCGTTGTCGCGGATATAGATAAATCTTCCGGGCAGAGCCATATTGGTATTGAAGCGGTAGCGCAGGAGACGTCCGTTTGCTCCCGACTTAACGAAGCTGTAGCCCTCCGCGTTGTTGGATATCATAGCGCCGTATTCGGGGTCGCCCAGATAGTTCGCCCAAGGTGCGGGGGTGTCGGGCTTGGTGATAACATACTCCTTGTTTTCAAGGTCGAAATGTCCGTAATTCATTGAAATACACTCCTTCATAAAAAAGCCTCTGTAACAGTATCCCAAAGGCATAGCAATTCATGATATTATTGTAACATTTGTATAAGATTTTTGCAATAGGTTTTAAAAATTTTTACAAATTTAAACGTTTAATTAAAGCAATTTTTTGAAATCTCCCGCGAAACTTTACATTATCCCGTATTCAAGCTTTGCCCTGAGTATCCGCATAACGCTTTCGTCCAGACGCTTCTCGGAAATATCGCCGCTTTTCATCGCTTCAAGCAGATCGTCAAAGCACTTCGCCCCGTCGGTAGCGCATAGCATATCGTTTCCCGCAAGAAAAGCCGCGGCATAGGGACTGTCCGTATAGTTCGCTATAGCGTCCATGCCAAGATCATCGGTGATTATAATGCCCTCAAAGCCCAGTCCCCGCAGAACCTCGTGAACTTCGGGAGAAAGGCTTGCAGGCATTTCGGCGTTATAGACTTCCACAATATTGTGGTTTACCATAACCATAGGCGCGCCCGCGTCTATACCCGCCTTGAACGGCAGGAAATCCTTACTCTCAAAATCGGCGGCGGAACGCCTGTCAACGGCTATCCCCGTGTGGGTGTCCACGTTTGAACCGTACCCGGGAAAATGCTTCAGACAGCACATAACGCCCCGCTCGTTCAGATTTTTAACAAGCTCCGCTATGACCTCCGCCGTACCCCCATAGTCAAGACCGCAGGTTCGGCTGTAGATGTAGTCGCTCCTGCTTTCGGCAACGTCCGCAACGGGAGCAAGGTTCAGATTTACCCCCGCCCTGTTTAAAACTGCGGACATCTCCTCCGCAAATTCGGGTATCCTCCCCTCGGCAGCGGCGCTTGCCAAGGACGGCAGCGGCTTGTCCGCAAAGGCGGGATTTTTGCTTATCCTGACTATCTTCCCGCCCTCTTCGTCTGCGGCGATAAAGGGCGATACTGCGGACGCTTCCCGAATACGGGAAAGCTTCTCCGAAAGACTTTCGGGAGTCTCGTTTTCAAAGTCCTCGGAGTAAAGCGTAAAGCCGCCGAAACGGTACGCGGACATCTGCTCCGCCGCTTCCTCCGCAGTTTCGGGATAGCGCGCAAGAATGATCTGCCCGATTTTTTCCTCAAGGCACATGCTTTCAAGAAGCTTTTCCGCAGTATCCTTTTCCTCGTTCGGAACGGACAAAACGACAGGAGCTGTACTCTCCTGCGGCGTTTCCTGCAAAGAGCCTGCATATACGCTGTCGGATTCGCCGTACAGGGTATAGTCGGGAACTCTGCTTTCCTCCCGCACTCTCGTACAGGCGGAAAGCGTTATCGTTATTGAAAATACTAAAAACAATACGGATCTTTTCATAGTCTCCCTTTGCGGAATTACATAAAGCTTTCGTTCTGACTAAAGGCTATGCCGAATATCTCAATGGTCTTGCCCGCGCTGTCCTCGGTGGGGATTATCTCCACCTCCATGTCCTTTATGCCCTGCCACTTTATTACCTGGAACGCGTAGGGGTCTCCCCAGCCGTCGCTTTGCTTGGTATCTATTGTGCCTGCCTTGTCTCCGTTTATCATAACGTCGAATTTTCCCATTGTATCGCTGTTGTTCCGCTTGCACACAAGGAACAGGCTGTTGCCCTTGACGGTCATTTTCAGCGGCTCCGTACCCTCTCCGCTGTAAACCCACGCGCCCTTGGTAAAGTCCGCAATACGTCTTGCCTCTGCGGAAAAGCTTCCCATGTCGCCTATCTGCAAATCGGGATTGGAATTATCGTAATCTATCTCCGCAAGGAAAGCGTCCTCGTAGGGATTTCCAAACTTAGGCACAACTGGGATATCCACAGGGCTGTCCACCGCGTCCCGCGTGCTGAGGGTGTAGAAATAATACTCGATAAATTCGGCAACAAGCTGGTGACCCTCCGCATTGGGGTGAGCCTCGTCGCCCGAATAGTCCGCCCATGTCATATTGCCCGCTTCGATCTCGGGCTGTATCGCGTCGGGGACGCTTATCATAGGCAGACCGTAATACTCGCCTATCTCTGACATATGGGGCTGACAGGTGTGTCCCGTTTTTGTCACCGTGAACAGCAGTATCACCGCAGGCTCGTTTTCCTGCTTGAGAATGGTGCGGATAAGAGACTCGTAGGAATCCTTATGAAGCTGGTCCATGCCGTCGTTTACGGCGAACTCCACAAAGACGATATCGGCGTTCTTGTCAAGTATGTCCTTTTTAACGCGGAGGTTTCCCAGTATTGAGGGAGTACCGCTTACGCCCGCGTTTACATACTTCACGTTATCGCCCTTGCCGTAGTTCTCGGCAATATAGTTGTAGGACAGCTTTGCATAGCAGGTGTCGGGAGTGCCTCCCACGCCCTCGGTGATAGAACCGCCCAGATAAGCGACTGTTATCTCCTCGCCCTGCATAGCCTTTGAAAGCTTGTTCTCCAGACGGTAGGTATTTCCCAGGGACACAAAAGAACGCTGTACCATTTCGCTGTACTCCTTTCCGGGGACGGCTTCGGTCTGAGCTGTTCCCTCAACGTCAGAGGTCTCCACAGCGCCGACCGCATTGTTCCCGCTGTCTGTACTGTTTCCGCCGTTTGAGCAGCTTGTCAGAACCGCCGTCATTGCCGCGGCAGTCACTGCCGCAAGAATTTTTTTGATTTTCATGTTAAATCATTCCTTTCAGTTTCTTGGTATTACAGGTATATTATCAGCATTTTCGTCCTCATTGTGTTCGTCGCTCATGACTGTTACGGAAACGTTGAAGCCCTCGTCATAGGAATTGATCTGTGTCCTTATAGCGATTTTTTCGTCAGCGTTGACAAAGGTGAAGGCATTATCCTCCTCGTCAAAATCATACACCCAGCTGTTCTCGGAAAAACCGTACAGACTGTAGAGCTTTTCTGTTATTATGTCCGTAAGCAGGGCTTCGGCTTCGGACTCTTTTATATAGTCGCTTTCGATATAAACGCCGAAAAGCCGTTCCGCGCCGTTATAGTTGAAAATACAGCTGTTCAGCCGTTCGTCAAAGTCGGAGGGTATGTAGAGATAGACGTCGTAATCATCGCCCTCGATATCGGGTTCGGCGTCAATAAGAGCGTTTACCTGCTCCCTTGTCATGCCGAATTCAAACGTGCTTACGGGTATTACACCGTCCGTCTTTTTCCCGCAGGCGGCAAGTGGAATAAGCAGTATTACTGTTACAATAACTGCGGTTAGCTTTTTGATGTTCATTGAGTATCCTCCGCTTTATGATAATATGCACGATGTCGGCTGTAAAAAAGCCGCCCCGACCTATCGGAGCGGCAAAGCTTGGTTATCTGGCAGGCGTCCCATTCTCCTGCATCTCTCAAGGTTTCCCTTTGTCAAGCCATCGGCGTGTGGACGGGGACGAAATCTTCCACCTCAAATAACCTGTTTTTATCTTAATCATATTATACCATGCTTATTCCGATTTGTAAAGTATTTTTTTGTTTTTTATGAGTCTGTTCCATTCCTTTTCGTTGATTTTCATAAAAGTTATCACTGAGTTTTTAAATGAATTATTGTCTGGGGACGTTACAAGCCGCAGTATTGTTTTAAACTGCTTTTCTCCATCGGAAAATGATTTTAATATCAGCGCTGTATTCGGCTTGTTTGCTTCAATGATATATTCGGGCTCTTCAATGACCTCCCTCATGTATGAACAAAAAAGCTCGTAGTCGTTGGGATGCCTTTCCTTAATATGCCGGATACGCTCTTCCGTTATGATCACTTCGTCGGTTATAATGCTGTCTGCAATGCATTTATATATTTCAATATCAAGCTTTCCGATTATTTTCACGTCTTTTGCCGCCTTTGTATTATTTAATGCACGTTCAGAATCCCACGTCGATAATATTCATGAACACCCCCGCGTCGGTAACGTCAATAAACCCGTAGGACGGCTTCATGCCGTCTCTTGGGGAGCGGCAGCTTCCGGGATTCATAATGTCAATACCGTCCTCGCAGGCGATATACCGCTCGTGAGTATGCCCGAAAAGCGCAGCCTTGCAGCCGTTGTCCCGCGCAACGGAGCGCAGGGTCTCGGTGCCGTCTTTTACATAGTAGCGGTGTCCGTGGGTGCAAAATATCTTTATGTCCCCGCATTCGGCAATGGCATAGTCGGGGGACTCCCTGCCCCAGTCGCAGTTTCCCCGCACGCTGATAAGATTTATATTCGGATATCTGAGCCGCATTTCGGCGACCTCTCTTTCGCCGTCCCCAAGGTGTATGAACATATCCGCTTTGGGATTTGCGGAAATTATTTGCTCCAGTACCGCCGCAGACCCGTGGGAATCGGACATAACGATTATTCTCACACAAAAACCGTCCTTTCATATAATATATCAGGTTCTTTTTATAAATATTATAACATATGCTGTAAGAGAAAGAAAGAGCTGAATATTAATTTTTGGAGGAATTATTATGGCAAACCTCAACGCGTCTCCCCAGCAGCTCGAAAAGCTTTTAGGCGTTGTAAGCGCCAAGCTGGGCGTGCCCGCGGAAACTCTCAGGCGGGATCTGGAGCAGGGAAAATTTGACGCGGCGTTAAAAAACATGAAGCCCTCCGAGGCGGCGACTTTCAATCAGATTGTGAGCAACCCGCAGATGCTGGAGAAGTTCATGTCCACGCCTCAGGCGCAGGCCCTGTACAATAAGCTTACGGGCGGAAAATAATAATTTTCAGAGGACGGGTTTCCCGTCCCGTTCGGCGCGGGAAACCCGATCCTGCATAAGCTTCTGTAATTATACTTAACACAGCGTAAGAAGTAAGAACGATAAGCGGACAGGATGGTGAGCAAGCTGGACGATATTACCGATAAAATTCAATCCCTGCTGTCCGACGAGGAGAGCATGAACCAGATAAAAGAGCTTGCCGCCATGCTTTCGGGCGGAATGAACGATCCGTCCGAGGGCTTTTCCGCGGGGACGGACGCCCCCGGCGATACAGCCCTGCCGAGCTTAGGCGGCATTGATCCCGCAGCGATAATGCAGCTTCTCGGAGCGCTCTCCTCGGACGACAAAGACTGCGGACTTCTGCTCGCTCTCCGCCCACACCTTTCCGAGGAAAAGCAAAAGCGTCTTGACAAGGCAGTCAAGCTAATCAAGCTTTACAATGTCTTTATGACAATGCGTGAAAGCGGTATGCTCAGCGAGCTTGAAAATATGCTGTGACCTAATCGGCACGGCAGACCAAAGGAGCGTTGAACCATGTCCGAACATGGACTTGCACAGGCGGAACAGCGCGTGAGGGAGATGAACAGAGTGACCCGTCAGTACGCCGAACAGGGCAACAGATTTATGCAGCAGCAAATGCCCAGAACACAGAACCCGCAGAACAATCAGACCAGATTTGAACGGGTCGTCCCCGAAAATAATACATACGGCGGCAGACAGAATGCCCCGAAACAAAACGGCGCGCCTCAAAGACCGTCGGGTACTCCTGCGCCTGCCCCTCAGCCTGCGCCCGAGCCTCTCGCAAAAGAGCTCGAGCCGCGGAGAGACCCGCAGCTGTTCGGGTCAGCCTTTCAGTTTGACAACGAAAAGCTTATGATACTGCTTATCCTGTATCTGCTTATAAAAGAAAAAGCCGATATCAAGCTTATTCTTGCGCTTGGATATCTTCTTCTTTAGGAGGGATAAATTTGAAACTGTTCGCCGCTAAGGACGTTAAAAAGGTCAGCGCCAAAGCCGCCGCGGAGGAAGCCCTGCTCCGAAAGCAGCTTTTGGCTGAGCTTGATTTTGTGACGGAGCGGCTTTCCCGAATAAGGGAAAGCTACGACATGACCGACGAGCCGGAGCTTGTGGACGCTCTCATCTACGAGGAGCTTGCCATGCAGGCGCGCTACGATTATCTTATCAGAACTGCAAAGGAGCGGGGTTTAAAATGCAGGCTTTCGATCTCGGATTAAAGGACATGACCTCCGCGGGCTTGGCGGAGCTTATCTTTTACGGCGCGTTCGTCCTTGCGGGAGCGGTCATGCTCATACATATTATGCGGTCGGGAAAGCCTTTCGCAACAGCCCTGAAAAGCATGACAAGCGGCGGTCTGGGACTTGCCCTCCTGTATTTTTTCGGAGACCGTATCGGACTTGCCCTGCCGCTCAATCTGTTCACTGTTTTTGTTTCCCTTACCCTTGGACTTCCGGGGACGGCGGCAATGGCTGTCATAGAGCTTCTGACACACTGAACTCCGTTTATGTCACAACCGTTTCTCGTCTCGGAAGAGAATTACACTTACCGTCAAATTACGGCGGCATGGGTAAAGGCTCAGCCTTTCTTCAGCCAGTATTTTCCGCTCTTGCGATAGCTTCTGTAATCGAACTTCGTGATGTCGCAGATAAACTCCATCATTTCTTCCGCCGACGTCAGAATATCCTCCGCGGTGTCTCTGCCTATTTCCTCGGGAATATCGGCGGGATACCGCGTTTCTATGTAGTACCTGTTAAGCACGGTGCTTTTGCCGAGCCATTGTGTAAAGGTCTGATCGGTCATAGCCGCCTGCTTGCACAGCCATGTGATGTTGTGACCGTCGAAAAGCTTGCGGTGCTTATAGAGCAGGAACGCCTTCAGACCCTTTTCTATCGCCTGCTGACAGTGAAACACCGCAGGCTTTGCAAGTCTGTCATCGTCTATCAAAGCCCGCGCCGACATAATATCAAGGCAAGCGTGATAAAGCCAGTCGTAATAACGCTTGCTGTCCGTTGAATGACTACTTCCCCTGCTCATAAAGCAAATTCCCCTCGTTTTCAATTCTGTATGCAAATGTGAAATCGTCGTCCAGACACTCGTTCCAGTCGCTTATTGTATACACTATTATATCGCAGGGCAAGGGACAGTCGGTCTTGAGGAGTATCTCGCTTTCCAGATCGGAATGGCTTTCGTACTTATCGTCAACAACAATGCACAGCTTAAAGCGGGTTATCTCGCCCTTTGAATTTTTTTTCGCCGTAGCAAGAAAAATTTGCAGAGGGTCGCATATTTTCACAATGTCCTCGGTCATTTTTTTTATAATGGGATCAGTATTCATAAAAATCACCTTTTCTCCGGAAGTTCGTTTAAAGAGTGAAGCTGAACGCAGCAAAATGAAAAATCGCCTAACGAGCTTGCCTGATATTACAAAAAACGCGCCGCGGCAACTTGCCCGACGCGTTTTTCTCTCGCTTACTGATTGTCCTCGATATACTTAACGATATCGCCCACAGTCTTGATGCCCTCAACTGCCTCGTCGGGGATCTCGATGTCGAATTCCTCTTCAAGACTCATTACAAGGTCAACAACGTCAAGAGAATCTGCGCCCAGATCGTCCTGAATGTTTGCGCCGGTCGTTACCTTGTCGGCTTCAACGTCCAGCTGATCAACAATGATCTCCTTTACCTTATCGAATACCATGGATATTGCCTCCCGTTCATGTAATTTTTATAAAGACAAACGTCCCTATATGCATATGAAATTCGGCGGAATTTATGCTTCCGTAAACTCACCGACCTTTCTAAACTTAGTATATCGTTCATTTAGCAAAACGTCAATATCTATTTTCATTTTTTTGTGTAGAGTTTTATATAAAAATTCAGCTATATTTTCGGCAGTTTGACCAATATCGTTGTGAGCGCCACCTAAAGGTTCCTCAATTATCTTCTCCGCAACGCCCAGTTCCACCATATCTTCGGCGGTAACTCTCATGATATTGCAGGCTTCCTTTTCCTTTCCAGCGTCTTTCCAGAGAATGGAAGCAAAACCTCTGGGAGAAATTACCGAATAAATGGAATTTTCCAGAACAGCCAGCTCGTCGCACACGCCCAGAGCAAGCGCGCCGCCGCTGCCGCCCTCTCCCAGAACAACGCTGATTATCGGAGTTTTAAGCCGCATAAATTCCAGAAGATTCCTTGCGATAGCCTCGCCCTGACCCCGCTTCTCCGCCTCCACGCCGCAGAACGCGCCGGGAGTGTCGATAAAGCATATCACGGGACGGTGGAACTTCTCCGCCTGCTTGGCAAGCCTCAGAGCCTTTCTGTAGCCCTCGGGGTGGGGCATTGCGAAGTTGCTGTCCTTGTTCTCGTTTAAGTTCCTGCCCTTTACCTCGGCGATCACCGTCACCGGAACGCCGTTTATGGACGCTATCCCGCCCATTATCGCGCCGTCGTCGCCGAAATAGCGGTCTCCGTGCATTTCGATAAACTCGTCAAAAATCATGGGAATATAGTCCCGAACGGTAGGTCTGCCCTTATGGCGGACAACTTCAAGACGTTCATAGGGAGTCAGCTTGTTAAGTCTTTCCATCATTCTTGTCCTCCCTTATAGTACTCCCTCATAGGGTGCAGTTTAAGTATATGGGCAATAGTCCTGCGCATGGATTTGCGCTCCACTATCATGTCGGCAAAGCCGTGCTCCAGCATAAATTCCGCCGACTGGAAATCGTCGGGAAGTCTTTGCTTTATAGTACCCTCGATAACCCGTCTGCCCGCAAAGCCCACAAGGACTTTCGGCTCGGCGATTATGATGTCCCCCAAAGAAGCAAAGGACGCCGTTACGCCGCCCGTGGTAGGGTCGGTGAGAACGGTTATATAGAGCAGTCCCGCGTCGCTGTGACGTGCCACCGCGCCGCTTGTCTTAGCCATCTGCATAAGGGAAACTATACCCTCCTGCATACGCGCTCCGCCCGAAGCGGTAAACATTATAACAGGCAGCTTTTTCTCCGTTGCATACTCGAAAGCGCGGGTTATCTTTTCGCCCACAACGCTTCCCATTGAAGCCATCATATAGCGGGAATCCATAACGCCCAGCACGCATTTTTCGCCGCGGATAGTACACTCTCCCGTTACCACCGCGTCTTTAAGACCCGTACTCTCCCGAAGCTTCTGCTGCTTTGCTTCGTAGTCGGGAAAGTCAATAGGGTTTAGGCTTTTCATATCCGCGTCGAACTCGCGGAAGCTTTCCTTGTCGGCGATAAGCCTTATCCTGTCGGGAGCGGTCAGTCTTGCGTGGTATCCGCATTCGGGACACACCCGCAGATTTTTTTCCAGCTCGTCCGTCATCACCATATTAAGACACCGCGGACACTTGAACGCTATATTTACGGGAACCTTTACTGCCGTATCGGCTTTGTCGTTTCTGTCGCCTTTATCCTTGTCCTCGCTGTCGGAGGTCGAGGAGGGGACGTTTAAACGGGTTTTCACCACGTTGAACAGATCTTCGAGACCCATTTTGATCACTCCTTACTTGGGGTTTTTACATAAACAAAAACTCAATACCGCCCAGCCACCCCAAAACAGCAGCCAGCGCCGTAAGCAAACCGAAAGGAACGCTTACCTTTTCGCCCGAAAAAAGTCTTACGCCCGCAACCACGAAATATATCAGTATGCACGGCGGGAAAAAATAGCACAGCGGCAGAAGCGTCCAGCATTTTCTGAAGTTCTCGGCGAAGTTTTCGCAAACGTCCCATATAAATTCCGAGGGACTCTGCAAATTCTGCATATTATAGGCATTTTGCACGTTTTGAACTGACCGCGTACCTGCGGCGGGCATATTGGCATTATATTTCATCGGAACGGAAAGCGGCTTCGGATTGATCTGAGGCTTTGCCGCCGTTTGGACTGCTGCCCCGAGTACCTTTACATCGGCGGGCTTGCGGAGATCCGGCGCGCCGGGATATATCTCGGCTGAAATATGCTTCGGGATTATCTCCCGAACGGCGGCTTCCTGAGGGTAATCGGAGGGGTCAAAATTGTAAAAAGCCACAAGCTCCTCCTCGTCGGGGAAAGCGTAGCCGCATTTGCCGCAGATATCTCCCGCCGCCAACGCTCCGCAAATAGGACACAGTAAGAACATAAAGCAACTCCCCGTTTTTTCCGTCTGCCGCGCACTGTTACGGCGGCAGTATAAATCCCAGAACTATAGCCGCTATAACGATACCTCTGTATTTTTGATCTATCTGTTTGCCAATAGTTACAAGCAGGATAATACCAACGATCGGAGCAAGAAACGAAAGCAAAAGCATCCACCAGTAATCTTTGACAAAATCTCCCGCGGTCGCATACTGTTTCGACTGTCCCGACCCGTTTCCCTGATTTGCAAAGGGAGACGGCGGCGGGACATAATTCCCTCCGTTATTCTGCGCGCCCGTATTCGGAGGCGCACCGTAAGCGCCGCCGTTGCCCGCATTTTGTCCGGCAAAGGGCGGAGGCGGCGGAGACTGATTCCGGTAATTCTGGTGTACGGTCTTGCCCTCGTTGTCCCTGACCTTGAACTTTGGCTGCTCGTAAGCGGTATCAAAGCCCGCGGGACGGTTGGGATATATCTCCTCCGACTGGACTTCGGGAGTTATCTCTCTGACGACCTCTCCGAAAGCGTCGTTCTCCGGATCCATATCATAGATTGCACTCAGACCCTCATCGTCGTTGGGAACGTCGTATCCGCAGCTTTCGCAGTAATTGTTTTTAAGCTTTCCCCCGCACAGGGGACAAGTTTTATTTGGCATAACGCGCAATACGCTCCTTACCGAAAAAATAATTATGTAAAAATATCAATAATATCTTCTGCGCCGTCTGCTGCTGAAAAATGCATCGAGGATCTCCCGCAGTATAATGTCAAGCCCGAACGGATCCCAGCGGTTGAAAACCATTACCCCCGTCAGAACGCCGAACATTATCGCTTTCAGAATATCGGACGTGTGCCTGTCTGTTTTGTACATCAAAACATAGAACCCCGCGAAAAGCAGTCCCGCAGAGGGAGCGGCAGCCATTATCAGAAATTTCCACCAGTGGGCGATAACGAAATTTACCGTACCCTTTACAATTCGCACAGGCAGGCTTGCCGCCGTCTGAGCGTTATAGGGCACGAACGGAGCGGGCTGCGCGGATTGTGTCTGCTGCGCAGACTGTACGGGCTGTGCCGGCTTTGCCTGATATGCCCGATGTGCAGATTGCATCGGCGTCGCATTATGGGACGGCTGAAAGGTCTGCACAGGCGGCGGAGTATGGACGTTAGACGCAGATATTGACTGAAAGGACTGCATCGACTGAACGGCAGGTCTCACCTTGATATTGGGCGCAGGCTGGCCGCTTGCCGAAGCAAGCTTTCCCGCCGGATTTAAGGACTGAATACTCGGCAGAGCAATAGACGGTATGTCATACTCCGGCTCAGGCTCGCTTGTAATACCCGAGTTGTCGATATAGGGAAACATACCCTCCAGGGAATCCGCTTCGCCGAAGTGGTCGTTGGACGGATCAAGGTCGTAGGGCGCGGCAATCTCGCTGTAGTCTGGAGGCACAAAGCCGCAAGCCGGACACTCTCCGAGAACAACCTCTTCTCCGCAGATAGGACATGTTTCCGCCATCGTACCTTACCCCCGTTCCCTCATTCACGGCATAACGGCTTATAGTAAGCCGACCTTATTTATCCTTCATTTTTCTGCCCAGATAGCCTATGTCGTAGCTTCCCTCCTCAAACACAGGGTCGCGGATAAGGGAAAGCTGAAAATCTATGTTGGTGTCCACGCCCTCCACAATGAACTCGGCAAGCGCCCAGTTCATTTTTGCAATTGCCTCTTTACGTGTGGGAGCGTAAACGATAAGCTTCGCGATCATGCTGTCGTAGTAGGGGGTTATCTCGTATCCCGAATAAACCGAGCTGTCTATGCGTATTCCCGGACCTCCGGGGATATGCAGAGCCTTAATCTTTCCGGGACTGGGTCTAAAGCCCTTTTCGGGACTTTCCGCATTGATCCTGCACTCGATGGAATGTCCCTTTACTCGGATATCCTCCTGACTGTAGGGAAGCTCCTTGCCCGCCGCAATTTTGAGCTGCGCCTTTACAAGGTCTATTCCCGTAACAAATTCGGTTATGGGATGCTCCACCTGAATACGGGTGTTCATCTCCATAAAGTAGAAATTGTTTTTATCGTCCACCAAAAACTCGATAGTTCCCGCGTTGTAGTAGCCGCATACCTTAGCCGCAGCAACGGCTGCCCTGCCCATTCTGTCGCGGAGCTGGGGGGTCATAATGGTAGACGGACTTTCCTCCAGAACCTTCTGGTTGCGCCTCTGCATGGAACAGTCACGCTCTCCCAGATGGACCACGTTCCCGTGCTTGTCGGCAAGTATCTGAAATTCTATGTGCTTGGGGTTGACGATGAATTTCTCCATGTATATGCTGCCGTCCCCGAAATAATTCAGAGCCTCGGTTCGGGCGGCTGTGATCTGTGCTTCCAGATCCTCCATGCGCTCAACGAGACGTATGCCACGTCCGCCTCCGCCTGCCGAAGCCTTTACCATAAGGGGAAAGCCTATTTCCTCCGCAAGCTTTTTCGCCTCCGCAACAGATTCCACCGCTCCGTCACTGCCGGGAATAACGGGTACTCCCGCTTTTTTCATTGCGGACTTTGCGGCAGCCTTGTCTCCCAGCATTTCAATTGATTCGGGTGCGGGACCTATAAAGGTTATCCCGCACTTCCCGCAGTTTCTCGCAAAGGAAGCGTTCTCGGAAAGAAATCCGAAGCCTGGGTGAACGGCGTCCGCGCCTGTAATCTCACAGGCGGCAAGAATGGCTTTTTCGTTCAGGTAGCTGTCCTTTGCGGCGGGAGCGCCTATGCAGACCGCCTCGTCGGCAATTTTTGCGTGGAGAGCGTTCCTGTCGGCTGTGGAAAATACCGCAACGGTTTTAAGACCCAGCTCTCTGCACGCTCTTATAATGCGGACCGCTATTTCGCCGCGGTTGGCGATAAGTACCTTTTTAAACATAATACTGATGTATCCTTTCGGGATTACTTATTACTTAATGGCGAAAGATATCTCCGCCGCAACGGCTTTCTCGCCGTTTACCGTGGCAAGAGCCTTGCCCACGCCCACGGGACCCTTTACCTTGATTATCTCTACCTCAATCCTGAGGGTATCTCCGGGCACTACCTGACGGCGGAACTTAGCTTCCTTAACGCCGCCGAAAAAGCCTATCTTGCCCTTGTTTTCGGGCATCGAGAGCATTGCAACAGCTCCCGCCTGAGCGCACATTTCCAGCATAAGCACTCCGGGAACAACGGGGTAATCGGGGAAGTGTCCCTTGAACCATAATTCGTCGGGGCTCATATATTTGGTCGCCACAACTTTCTTGCCCACTTCCATTTCCTCAATGGTGTCTATCAGCAGGAACGGGTCGCGGTGGGGGATTATTTCCATAATTTGTTCTTTGTTCATTAAAGGCATATCGGTATCTCCCTTTATTTAATGATCATAATAGGCTGGTCAAATTCAACGGCTTCACCGTTCTTGACAAGTATCTCCGCAACAGTTCCGTCAAACTCGCTCTGGACTTCGTTCATAAGCTTCATGGACTCGATTATCATGATAACGTCGCCCTTTTTCACCTGCTGACCAACCGTTACAAACGGGGGCTTGTCGGGAGCGGAGGCGGCGTAGAAAGTTCCAACTATCGGGGACTTTACCACATTTCCCGAAACCGCGGGGGCTTCCGCCTGAGCGGTCTGCTGCATTACGGGAGCTGCTGCGGGCATTCCCGCAGGAATACCCATAGGCGGCATGGGCGCGCCTGCCATCGGCGGGGACGGAGGACATTTTTTGCCCTTTATCGTAACGACCTCCTCGCCGTCCGCAACGGTTATCTCGCCTAAATCCTTTGCCTTGACAAGCTCGGCAAGCTGCTCTATAAATTCTATCTTAACCATATTTATCTCCTTTCAAATTGAAAATCCTTGATCTTCAATTTTTTATTCCTTATATTTAACAATGCAAAGGGTAGCGTTGTGTCCGCCGAAGCCGAGACTGTTTGACAGCGCGGCGTTTACGGTCATATTCCGTCCGCCCTCGGTACAGTAGTCAAGGTCGCATTCGGGGTCGGGGACTTTATAGCCGATGGTCTGGTGTACATAGTCGTTCTTTACGGTCAGAGCGGTAACTATCGCTTCAACAGCTCCCGCCGCGCCCAGAAGATGTCCCGTCATGGACTTGGTGGAGTTTATTGACACCTTATGGGCAAGGTCCTCGCCAAGAGCCTTTTTGACAGCCTTGGTCTCGTATTTGTCGTTAAGACCTGTTGACGTTCCATGAGCGTTTACGTAGTCGATATCCTCCGCTTTAAGACCCGCTTCGCTAAAGGCGTTTACCATGCCTCTTGCGGCAGCGTCTCCCTCGGGGGACGGGGAAGTCATATGGTAAGCGTCGCAGGTAGCACCGTATCCCGCAATCTCGGCGTAGATCTTTGCGCCGCGTGCCTTTGCGTGTTCAAGCTCTTCAAGGACAAGCGCGCCGCTGCCCTCGCCGAGAACAAAGCCGTTTCTTTCCGCGTCAAAGGGTATGGAGCATCTGTCAAGGTCGTCGGAGCGTGTCAGGGCTTTCATGTTGTTGAAGCCGCCCAGCGCAAAAGTACCCACGCAGGACTCCGCTCCGCCCGCGATACAAACGTCAAGGTAACCGTCCTTGATCTTTCTGAAAGCCTCGCCGATAGCGTGAGCCGACGAAGCGCATGCTGTTGTGGAGCAGAAGTTGTCCCCCTTGAAGCCTGTGCGCATGGAAATAGTTCCCGCAGCCATGTTGCCGATCATCATGGGCACATAGAAAACGGATATCCTGTCCGCACCCTTTTCAAGGAATTTTTCATGCTCCTGAAGAGTAAGGTTGAGACCGCCGATTCCAACGCCGAAGATAACTCCCGCGCGGAAAGGATCAAGATCCTTGAAATCCGAACCGCTGTCCTCAAGAGCGTCCATAGCCGCCGTTACCGAGAACTGGGTAAATCTGTCCATACGGCGGGCTTCCTTTTTATCCACGTATTTTTCGCAGGAAAAATCCTTTACCCTTGCGGCGATCTTAACGTCGAAGTCGTCGCCCGTAACGTCGTTTACAAAGCTGAAGCCGTGCTTTCCCGCTTTAAGACTGTTCCAGAAGTCCTCAATGGTGTTTCCCACGGGGGAAACCACGCCCATTCCTGTTATAACAACTCTTTTCATATATTTAAACAAATCCTTTCATGTTAGAGAATAGAAGATAACATCTTCCGCATTCCTTACCCGCCCCCTTGAGGGGGCTATGCAAAATAAATTTTTGTCGTATCTTACATCGGGGGTGACATTGCCCGTGGGGGCTCCCCACTACATGGAGAGTCCGCCCGAAATCTCAATCGTCTGACCCGTCACGTAAGAGGAATCCTCCGAGCAGAGGAAGGACACCACGCCCGCGATCTCCTCAACCTCGCCGTAACGCTTCATTGCGATAGCTTCAAGCATTTTCGCTCTCTGCTCATCGGTAAGCTTATCCGTCATAGGTGTCTTGATAAAACCGGGAGCAACGGCGTTTACGTTGATGTTTCTCGAACCAAGCTCCTTTGCGGCAGTCTTTGTCATGCCGATTATAGCCGCCTTTGAAGCGGAATAGTTTATCTGTCCGGGATTTCCGTACAGACCCGCCACGGAAGCAAGATTGACTATCCTGCCGTGCTTCTGGCGTATCATAACATTTCCCGCAAGCTTCATCATGTTGAAAACGCTTTTCTGGTTCACCGCGATGACCATGTCGTACTGCTCCTCGGGCATTCTTGCCATAAGACCGTCGCGGGTTATTCCCGCGTTGTTGATAAGCACGTCGATAGTGCCGAAGCGTTCCTTTACCGCCTTGACCATTTCCTCGCACTGGCTGTAGTTGGAAACGTCCGCGCAGAATATTTCAGCTTCCACGCCCAGAGCGCGGATATCCTCTGCAATGCTGTTATTCTCAAACATACCCTCGTTAAGGTCGTTGAGCGCTATGTTAAAGCCGTCCTTTGCAAGACGAAGCGCGATAGCCGCGCCTATTCCTCTGGACGAGCCTGTAATTATCGCTGTTTTTGATGTATCAGACATAACCTTAGTTCCTTTCAAATTTCTTTCAGTTAAATGCATATCCCGAACCGTAAAATCTGTTCGTCATTCCGTAATTATCCTCGCTGCCGCTTTCTTCGGGAATAAATATCATCTCGCTGTAAGACGTGTTTTTATGCCTTACGTCAAGAGCAAGCATAAACTGTCTGCGTCTTGTCTCGCTGAGCCTCTTTGCGGCAAGCTCCATTCTGCGGACGCTTATCCATGCCGCGCTGCCGTAGACCGAGTACAGGCTCATTGCGGACAAAAGCGCAAAAAAGCGTACGTTTCTGTCCCACAAAGAAAACAGTATCAATACTCCCTGTATGATGAGCAGTATCACGCTTTTCTGGGTAAAAGCCTCAAATGCCCGCTCGGCATAAAGGCAAAGCATATCCCACGTTTCCGCGGCAACATAATCGTCAAGCATTCTCAGCCCTCCTTACGCAAATGTAAAACCGTGCTTAATAATCCAGTATCACGCAGCCCATTGTAAGACCCGCTCCGAAGCCCACAAGACAGAGCCTGTCTCCCTTTTTGACAGTTCCGTCGGCAATGGCTTCGCTCAGAGCAATAGGTATGGACGCACTTGATGTATTGCCGTGGTTTGCGATATTCACAATAAATTTATCCATTGAAACACCAAGATTTTTAGCCGCCGTTTCGATAATCCTTATGTTAGCCTGATGGGGGACGAACCAGTCCACAGTGTTAAGATCGAGATCTATCTTCTCCGCCGCTTTCTTTGCCGCCAGCGGAAGAGCTTTCGTCGCAAACTTGTAGACCTCCTTGCCGTCCTGAACAAGATAAGTGGTTCCCGCGGCAAATTCTCCCTCGTCTATGGTATCCTTTTCCGTTCTGAGAGGGTGTTCCACCTTATGGCTTTTTGCGTAAAGGAAATGCGCTCCCGAACCGTCCGCGCCGATAAAGCTTGTGAAAAGCTTCTCGGAACGTCCTATTACAGCCGCAGCCGCGCCGTCCCCGAACAGAACGCAGGTGGAACGGTCGGTATAGTCGGTTATCCTTGACAGCGCTTCGTTCGCAACTATGAGAATGTACTTCATGTCGGGATCGGTCTGCAAATACCGCTTAGCCGCGTCCACAGCGTAAACAAATCCCGAGCAGGCGGCGTTAAGGTCATACGCGCCCGCGTTGACCGCTCCGATCTTGCTCTGTATAACGCAGGCAGCGGAGGGTGTGTAAAAATCATTCGTAATGGTCGTGTCAATGACCAGACCTATGTCCGCAGGGTCTATCCCCGCGTTCTTCACTGCCTCCTCGGCAGCTTTAAGACCCATTTCCCATGTAGGCTCGCCGTTTGAAAGACCTCTTGACTTTATGCCTGTCCTTGTGCTTATCCACTCGTCGTTGGTCTCGACGATCTTCGCCAAGTCGTCGTTTGTCACTCGAAGCGACGGGCTGTATGAGCCCATTCCCAAAATTTCAATTCCAAACAAAGCAGTTACCTCCGTATACAGCGTTTCCGGACAGACCGCCGTTCCCGCAGGTTTTCACAAAACATCAAAAAAACTGCGGCAAACGCTTGTAATTTTTCGATTAATATGGTATAGTATTAACAGCGGAACTTTTGCAGTTAAAATATATACAATACTATTGTAATATTTTTCGTCCCCGTTGTCAACGATTTTAAAAAATAAAATTTCTCACGGCGAAAATTTTTTCGGAAAAACACGGCGTACGCTGCCGAAACTCCGCGGACATCTTAAACTTGCAAACGAAAGGAAACGTAAAATGTCAAAAACAGTATTCTTATTTTCGGGACAGGGCTCCCAGTATGCCGGCATGGGCAGGGAGCTTGCGGAAGCTTATCCCGGCGTAAAGGTATATGAAAAAGCAAGCGAAATACTGGGCTTCGACCTTGCGGAGAAGATCGGCGGCTCAGAGGAGGAGCTTGCGAAAACGGTCATCGCTCAGCCTGCTATCATGGCGACCTCCCTGACTGCGTTCGAGATAATGAAGCTGGAGGGGATAGAGTTCTCCGCGGTTGCGGGACACTCCCTCGGCGAGTACGCGGCTATGGTTGCGGCGGGAATGCTCTCCTTTGAGGACGGCTTCCGCGTTATCAAAGCCAGAGCCGAAGCCATGCAGAAAGCCTCCGAAGCCGCAAGCGGTGCAATGTACGCAATAATCGGCAAGCCCGCCGAGGAGATCGAAGCGGTGTGCGCGGAAATAGACGGCTACGTGGTTCCCGTAAACTATAACTCGTCCGCACAGACGGTAATAGCGGGGGAGACCTCCGCCGCCGAAAAGGCTGCCGCGAAGTTTGCGGAAATGGGCGCAAAAGCGGTAAAGCTGGGGGTTTCCTCGGCGTTCCATTCAAAGCTTATGCAGCCTGCCGCAGAGGAGTTTGAAGCGGCTCTGCGGGAGATGAAGCCCGTCTTTACTAAACCCTCGGCAGAGTTCTATTCCAACCTTACCGGAGCAGTCCAGACCGATTTTGAGGATATGCCCGCAAAGCTTGCAAAGCACATTGTGTCCCCCGTAAAATTCACCTCGGAGCTTGCCGCATTGCAGGCTGCGGGATATGAAAACTTTGTGGAGCTGGGTCCCAACAAAGTCTTGACGGGACTTGTGAAAAAGACCCTTAAAGGCGTCAACGCGGTAAACGTTGAAAACACCAAGACCCTTGAAAAAGCGCTTGAATTACTGAAATCTTAAAAAACCATAGGAGGATATTTTTATGACTTATGAGGAAATTTTTTCTACAGCTCAGTCCCTGTTTGCAAAGGGCGACGCAACGGGCTTTGACGGCGACTTCGCTATACAGGTGAACATCACCGGCGAGGGCGAGGGCGCGTTCTATATCGCATACAAAAACGGCACACTTGACGTTGCTCCCTACGAATACCACGACCGGGACGCTATTCTTTTCGCCACTGCGGAAAACTTCCTGAAGATCGCTGACGGCTCTCTCGGAGCGGTAGCCGCTTTCTTTTCGGGAAAGCTTAAAGTTGAGGGCAGCACCGACAAGGCTCTGGAGCTTGAAAGAATGATCACCTACATGAAAAACAAAGCCAAGGCGGAAAGCAAAGCTGCAGATAAAGCCAACAAAAAAGGTAAAAAGAAGTAAGAAAACGGAGTGATGGAAATGTCTAAATACGCTCTTTCGGGATATCCTCTGGGACACACCATGTCCCCGCCAATTCACAAACGTCTTTTCGAGCTTGACGGAGACCCCTCCGCTGAATATGAGGTGTGCGAGATTTCCCCAGACCGTCTTGACGAAAGGGTAAAGTATCTTAACTCCCTTAACGGCTACAATATCACTATCCCCTATAAGGTGGATATCATATCTCATCTGGACGAACTTGACGAGTCCGCAAAGCGTTATAATTCGGTAAACTGCGTTGTGAACCGCGGCGGCAGGAACATCGGCTTCAACACCGACTGCTCGGGCTTCCTCCGCTCCCTTGAAGCGGGAGGAGCAAAGCTGGGCGGACGCGTCCTCCAGATAGGCTGCGGCGGCGTGGGCAGAATGATGGCTACGGAAGCCGCTCTCCACGGCGCGGACTTGACGATAGTGTCCCTGCCCGAATTTATCGCGGGCGCAGAGGAGGTCGCAAAGGAAGCGGCAAAGCTTAATCCGTCGGCGAAAATTAGCGTTATCACTCACGACAAGATAAGCGGGGAATTTGACCTGCTCATGAACGCAAGCCCCGTGGGAATGTACCCCAAAACGGACGCCTGTCCCGTAACCGAGGACGTGGTGAAAAGCTGCAAATGCGTGTTCGAGGTCATCTATAACCCCAACGTTACAAAGCTTATGAGTATCGCCGCCAATAACGGCATACCCGCCATAGGCGGCATGGCAATGCTTGTATGGCAGGCTGCCGTCGCCCATGAGATATGGAGCGGCGCGTCCTACAACGACAAGGACGTGGAAAAGATCATAGAGGACATGAAAGCGGAGCTTGCAAAATAATTCTGTCCCCTGATAATCCCTTACAGGAGGAAATCCAATGAAACTGAACAACAAGCTGCTCGTCCTTGCCAAGG
This sequence comes from Oscillospiraceae bacterium, assembly GCA_029067895.1. Lineage (GTDB taxonomy): Bacteria > Bacillota > Clostridia > Oscillospirales > Ruminococcaceae > RGIG8773. Next base: position 22,920 of record JAIEDQ010000091.1, read on the forward strand.
GCATAAGCGTATGGTGGGGAATATACCTCATACTCGGCTGCTGCGCGGGCTTTGCGGTAAAAACGATACAGGATCTTTTTCTGGACGTAAAGCCGTTTAAAATAATGATGTTTGCGCCGTTTATGTGCGTCGGCTCTTTGCTGCTGGCGATCTTTACATATTTTATAACCAATCTGCTGAAACGCGCTCCCATGAAAAGGCTACGGCGCAAGCTTGTGAAAATTTTCAAGGCGGAGGGCTTTTCCCAGAGCTATCTGGATATGCTGTTCGCAAACGCAACCGGGGACAATAAAAATCCCATGCTTATCGAAGCTGCCGCGGCATACTGTATACGGGGCGAGACCGATACCGCCGCAAAAACTCTTGCACAGGCTGACCTGACCAGTATTCTCGACGTGGCACAGTCAACGGGAGATTTCCAGACAGCGGCGTACTATTACTGCGTGAAAATGGCTTCCTGCATTGTCGCCAAGGACGGCAGCGGCGCGGCGGAGGCTTACGATCAGGGAATATACTACTTGGACGCTTTCTCGGACAGCGACATGGTAATGGCTGTTCTGGCTCTGTATCAGACCGAGGGCGGGCTGGGCAATTCCGCGATAGAGACCGCAAAAAAAATAAAGTGGCGCAGTCTGCCCCGTCCTATGAGGAAATGCGGCAGGTCGTTCTCGGAGCTTATCAAGGCGAGAAATCTCCTTGCTCTTGAAAGATACGAGGAAGCAGAGACTGCGGCGCGGGCTTCCATGGAAACCCCCTGCACGGAGTTTATGTTCTCACGTGCCGAAGAGATATTGAAGCTTGCCGATGAAAAGAAGCTTGAAGCAGATATTGCCAAAGAAAAAGAAGCCTCCGAAGCGGAAGAAGATACCGGGGCGAATGACGCTCCCGCTGCGGAAGAAACTTCTGTTGCGGAAGAAATCTCAGTTGCGGAAAATACCGCGGAAAATTCCGAAGTCGAAGCAGAAAAAGCCGAAGATACACACGATTTTTAAAATTGAGTTTTTAGCCGTATAGGCTCAAAAATCCCCTCGGATTTACAGTAATCCGAGGGGATTTTTTGTTGGGTCAAGTCACATGATCCCGATATAATTTTTAATGATCTCCACGCACTTCTCAAAGCTGAGACGGCTCGTGTTCAGACACAGATCGTAATTCCGCACGTCGTCCCAATCCTTGCCCGTGTGAGCCTTGTAGTACGCCGAACGCTCCTTGTCGGTGCGCTCGATCTGCTTCTCGGCTTCACGCTCGCTGAGACCGCATACGTTTTTCGCATTCACAACACAGGTAGGCATATCCGCCCAGATAAATACCTTAATGACGTCCTTGCGGTCTTTGAGGACGAAATCCGCGCACCTGCCGATGATTATACAGTTTCCCTTGTCCGCAAGATTTTTTATTATCTCCGCCTGATAGCCGAAAAGATTTTCCTCCGAAACAAACTCGGAGCTGTCGGGCTTTGCAAGCTCGCCGCTGTATTTTTTCGGCTTGCCGAAAATGCCGCCCCTGACCTTTTCGTCCGACTTGCCGAAAAGAGCCTCGTTAATGCCGCTCTCCTCGGAGGCAAGCTTTATAAGCTCCTTGTCGTAGTAGGGGATACCAAGGCTTTCGCTCAGCATTTTGCCGATAGTCCTTCCTCCGCTGCCGAAGCCGCGGGCAATGGTTATTACATAGTTATCCATAATTATCCTCCTTTATCAGATTCCGAAGATCGCATAATTATCCGCACCTTGCCGCATTCTGCTGCCTGACCTGTTTATTCGGCAGAAAAATCAAAATCTTCCGCCATGATCTCCGCAGGCATCACCATTGAACACTCCGTATTGTCCACAACCTCGTCGGGAGTCATCTCATTTGCCGGCTTTTCATCGTCCTCGTCCCAAAGACTGTCGTGCTCCTTGCGCTTTTCGTTCTCCGCAAGCAATGCCATGTTTTTCGCCATCTGGTACATTTCCGCATTGTAGTTCAGCAGCTTCAGCTCGTCATAAGGCGGCACCTTGTCGCCGCGAGATATCCTGCGCATTATTTCAATGCACTTTGCGTCCTCCTCCGCTTTTTCAGCCATAAAGTCCCTCTGCTGTTTTGACGACTCAACGTTCCGGAGCAGCTCCTTGTACGTACCGAAGCCATCCATAAACTCGGAAGCCTTCTGGCACTGAAGCTTGATGCGGTCAATTGACTTGGCAAGCTGATCGGCTTCTTTCTCCGACATCTTGATCTCGCCCTTTTCATAAGCCTTTTTCTTTGCCGTCAGCCAGTCTTTCTGACAGTTCAGCTTGTTCACCCGCGCGGAATATATGCGGCTTGCCTCTCCAATTTTCATAAAAATCCCTCCTTGTCATATCCCGAAGATCACATAATTATCCGCACTTGAAGATTGCGGAACATACCCGCTCTTAGCCAAAGCGGAATATTTTTTGTCCTTGTAGGCGGAAAGTATCTCCCTGCTTAAATTTGTGATATCATCACGCTTTACCGCCTCCTCGGCAGAAAGCAGCAACACCTCGCTGTTTTCATAGCCGTCCGATCTGGGAGTGCCCGAAATATAGTCCATGATAAAGACCGCGCACCACTGCTCCGCCTTGAACTGGACTGCCATAAGAGACCGCGCTTTTGTCTGTACACCCGTTTCCTCCAGAATCTCACGTTCCGCCGCGGCGGTGGGAAGCTCGTTTTCCGCCACAAATCCACCCGGCAGCAGTATCCTGTCCTTTGCCGCACCGTAGGTATGCCGCACAAGCAGTATCTTTCCGTCTATTTCGGTAATTCCGCATACCGTATAAAACTTGTTGTTCATAAATATATTCTCCGATTTATTGGTTATTGCTCCATAATCAGCTGCACCTGTCCGCTTTCGTCTTTGGCAAGAGACAGTTTTCCATCCGCGGTGATCTGACCGTCTGTATAGTAAAGATTATATGGACTTTTCAAAGCTTTCAACTCTCCGCTTTCAAATCTCAGGAAATAGTCGTACTCTCCTCTTTCCCAAAGAGAGTAGTTTTCACCCGCAGCGTAGTCGTACACTTCAATATGCTCATCGATCATGCCGAATCCATAGCTCACCTGAGAGCAAAGCTCACGCAGACCGTCGCCGTTCAGGTCGCAGAAATAAACGCTCCATACAGGCCAGCCGCCGTAAAGAGGTATCTCCTCTCCCGCCCTTTCAGCCCAAAGGCTCAGCTCGTCACAATGAAAAACAGTGTCGGGATACTCTGGAAGAACTATCTGGCGCTCGTCATGCGGATACCCCTCCTGTGAGAAGTCAAACCACATTTCGGCGCTGACGCTTTCGGTCTCCCGAACCGTCAGAAACGACACGGCAAATATCATTACAGCAAGTACCAATATCCAAGCCCATTTCATTTTACTCACCCAAATACGCTTTCTTAACGGAGTCGTTATTCATAAGCTCCTTAGCGTCGCCCGAAAGCGCGATATTTCCCGTTTCGAGAACGTAGGCTCTGTTGGCTATGGACAGAGCTTTTTTCGCGTTCTGCTCAACCAGCAGGACAGTAGTGCCGCCCGCGTTTACCTCTTTGATAATATCGAAAATCTCGCTTACATACAGCGGAGAAAGTCCCATCGAGGGTTCGTCCATAAGAATAATTTTCGGGTGGGACATCAGCGCCCTGCCCATTGCAAGCATCTGCTGCTCGCCGCCCGAAAGAGTACCCGCTATCTGGCTCTTTCTCTCCTCCAGACGTGGAAAACGTTTGTAGACCATTTCCAGCGTGTCGGAAATTTCCTTTTTGTCCTTTCGGGTATAGGCTCCCATTTTCAGATTTTCAAGGACTGTAAGCTCCTGAAAAATACGCCGTCCCTCGGGAACGTGCGCCATTCCCATTGACACTATCTTATGCGCGGGAGTTTTTACCAAGTCCGCGCCGTCAAAGGTTATCGACCCGCTCTTTGCGGGAACAAGACCCGTTATTGTGTGCAGGATAGTAGTCTTTCCCGCGCCGTTCGCGCCGATAAGAGCGATGATCTCCCCTTCTTGTACCTCAAAGGACACACCCTTGACAGCGTTTATCATACCGTAGGAAACCTGTAAATCTTTTATTTCAAGCATTGCCATTGCATTCGTTCCTTTCTGCCGCAAAATCTGCAAAGCAAACCAATCGGATTATAAACAAAATCCACGTCGCGGAATAATCCCCCACACCCCAGCAAACTACAGCACGCAAAATCCGAGGCTTGCCGAGGATTTTTATTGCCAGCGGGGGCTCCCCGCCGGTCATTCGCCCAAATACGCGGTAATAACTTTCGGGTCATTCAAAACCTCGGTCGTCACGCCGTGAGCAAGCTCCTGCCCGAAGTTAAGCACGGAGACCTCCTCGCATATACCCGAAACAAGCTTCATATCATGCTCTATCAGCAGGATAGTCATATCAAATTTATCACGGACAAACCGTATCGTATCCATAAGCTCCGCGGTCTCGTTGGGGTTCATTCCCGCCGCAGGCTCGTCAAGCAGCAGAAGCTTTGGATTTGTTGCAAGCGCACGGGCGATCTCAAGCTTTCTCTGCTTTCCGTAGGGCAGATTTGACGCAAGCACGTCCCGCTCGCCCTCCAGACCGAAAACGCTCAGCAGCTCCATTGCCCTTTGGTCAAGCTCCTTTTCCTCCTTGAAAAATCTCGGCAGACGGAATATTCCCTCCGCAATGGTGTAGTTCTTGCCGTTGTGCAGACCCACCTTAACGTTGTCGATGACCGACATATCCTTGAAAAGACGGATATTCTGAAAGGTACGGGCAATTCCCTTGCGGTTTATCTCAATGGGAGGTCTGCCCGTAAGGTTCTCGCCGTCAAGGGTAAAGCCTCCCGCCGTGGGCTTGTAGACGCCCGTCAGCATATTGAACACCGTAGTCTTTCCCGCTCCGTTTGGACCGATAAGTCCGTAAAGCTGTCCCTTTTCAACATTAAAGGAGAAATCGTCAACAGCGTGAAGTCCGCCGAAAGTTATGCCAAGATTTTTTACTTCGAGAAGCGCCATATCATTCAGCCTCCTTTTCGGCAGCGGTTTCAGAAACGTTTACGGTAGCGTTTACGCTTTCAGCCGCGGACTTTTTGCCGGGTCTGAGCTTTGCTTTTATATTTTCCTTGAACGCAGTAAACTTAGGATTGTTGTTCAGAAGCATCATTGCAATAAGCACCACCGCGTAGATAAGCAGGCGGTAATCGTCCAGACCACGGAGAACTTCGGGGAGCAGTGTAATTACGATAGCCGAAATTATCGAGCCCGTAATGCTTCCCATGCCGCCCAGAACAACGATAACCAGAATTTCTATGGACTTGTTGAAATCGAAAGTATTAGGCTTCAGGATACCCAGATTGTGACCGTAAAGAACTCCCGCAACGCCAGCAAAGAACGCCGCCATTACAAAGGCGAGAAGCTTGTAGAAAACAACATTGATACCCACAGATTCCGAAGCGATAACATTGTCGCGGATAGAGCATATGGCTCTGCCGTGCCGCGACTTCACAAGGTTGCGGATAACTACAACTGTTATTACCAGCACAACGAAAACCGTTGTAAAGGCGCTTGCCGTGCTTTTGTATTTTGCAATGCCTTTAAGACCTCCCGCGCCGCCCAGGAAATCAAGGTTAGTGATGACCGAGCGTATGATCTCGCCGAAAGCAAGTGTAACGATTGCAAGATAGTCGCCCTTTAACCTAAGTGCGGGGATACCAATAATTACGCCGAATACTGCCGCCGTAACTCCGCCTATAATAAGTGCAAGAGGGAACTCGATAACCGTAGGCAGATCGCAGTATATGGAAAAAAGACAGCCCGCATAAGCTCCCACCGACATAAAGCCCGCGTGACCAAGGGTAAGCTCTCCCAGAAATCCCACCGTAAGGTTAAGGGATACCGCAAGAATAACGTTTATTCCGATAGGTACAAGCAGGGACTGATAGTGTCTTGAAAGCGCCCCCGTCTGGACGAGTATTATCACCAAAGCATATACCGCAAGGACGATACCGACCGAAATTATTTTCTTTAAATGTTTCTTCATTTCCGTATCCTCCTCCGATTATACTTTTTCCATGCGCTTCTTGCCCAGAAGTCCCGTAGGCTTTACAAGCAGCACAACGATAAGTACGCCGAACACTATCGCGTCGGCAAGCTGTGTGGATATATACGCCTTTGAAAGACTTTCGATTATTCCTAAAAGTATGCCTCCCAGCATTGCGCCCGGTACAGAGCCGATTCCGCCCAGAACCGCCGCAACGAACGCCTTTATTCCGGGGAGAGAGCCTGTATAGGGTCCCACAAAGCCGTATGATGAAGTGAACAGAACTCCTGCCACCGCCGCAAGAGCCGAGCCTATTGCAAAGGTGATGGAAATTGTCTTGTTTACGTTTACGCCCATAAGCTGCGCCGCGCCCTTGTCCTCGGAGACCGCAAGCATAGCCCTGCCCGTTTTGGTCTTATTTATGAACAGCGTCAGGCATATCATGATGATTACCGTAACGCCGATAGTCACCGCGGATTCTCCCGTAAGCTCGATAGAACCAAGCTTTATCGGGTTCATATTAATAACGGAATCAACCTTTCTCTGGTTGGAACCGAATATCAGAAGCGCAAGGCTTTGCAGGAAATAGCTCACGCCAATCGCGGTGATAAGCACCGTCAGCGGCGAAGCGTTTCTCAGAGGCTTGTATGCGATCTTCTCCACCACGATACCCAGCAGCGAGCATACCGCCATGCTGACGATTATCGCCAGCGCAGGGGGAAATTTCAGTGTTGCCATCGCTACCGAAAGCGTATAGGCTCCCACCATAATAATATCGCCGTGGGCAAAGTTCAGCATCTTTGCAATGCCGTAAACCATTGTGTAGCCCAGCGCCATAAGGGCGTAAATACTGCCCAGATTGAGTCCGTTTATAAGCTGTTCTATAAACTCCATTTGCTACCGATCCTTTCGCGTTATTTGTATATTCGACTTATTATATCATTTTTCAATGCTTTTTTCAAGTAAATTTGCAATTTTGACAATAAAAAAATGCAAACTATAAGCATATTTGTCTGCCGAACGTCGGGACAAACCGCTTGTCCCCCAGAAAAATAAAAGGAGCGCGGCAAAATACGCTGCGCTCCGATTCATAGTAATAAAAAGACTTATCTGGTCTCCTCTGCAAAACCGCTCTCAACAAGCTCGATAAGACCTGTTACAGCAGCTTCCTCATCTGCGCCGTCAGCGATAATTCTGATCTGTGTGCCGCCGACAATGCCGAGGGAAAGGATACCGAGAAGCGACTTGGCATTTACGCGGCGCTCTTCCTTTTCGATCCAGATGGAAGACTTGAACTCATTTGCCTTCTGAATGAAGAATGTAGCGGGACGCGCGTGAAGACCAACCTGATTCTGAACCATTACATCTTTTACGAACATAATACTCTCTCCTAACTTAGTTTCTTTTGCACGGGTTTATATGTGTTCTTTCTATGCTATTATTATACCCTGCAATTTTAAGTTAGTCAACGTAAAAATGTTACGAAAATGCCTCTATGGCAAAATTTCTGCTTTTTAATTAATTCGGGGATACCAACACATCAAACTTTTGGTAATAATAACGAAATTTATTACCTATCAACAATTTTCCACACCCTTTTATGTTAAATATATACTAAATTTTTTAACATTTCTGTATGGTAAAATTCATTTATCGTTCATATTAGTACTT
>JAIEDQ010000092.1 GCA_029067895.1 Oscillospiraceae bacterium
GGGCAGGAACTTTGCTATACGTAAAAACGTCCTCAACTACGACGACGTTATGTCCGCACAGAGACAGATCATCTACAGCCAGAGAGCCAAGGTTCTGGACGGCGAGGATATTCACGACTATATCCTTAAAATGATACAGGATATGATCACAGAGACCGTTGACCAGTACCTTATGGACGACAGCATCAAGGACGACTGGAATCTTGCGGGTCTGCGTGACAGGTTTATGGGTCTGTTCACGGTCAACGAGGATTTCCGCTATACCACTGAGGAACTGGAAAATACGTCCAAGCAGGACATTATCGATAAGCTTGTAGGCAGGGCTATGGACTTCTACACGCAGAAAGAGGAAAAGATCGGCTCTGAAGTTCTCAGAGAACTGGAGCGGGTTATCCTGCTGAAGATCGTGGATATCAAGTGGATGGCTCATATCGACGACATGGAGGAGCTGAAGCGCGGTATCGGTCTGCGTTCCTACGGTCAGAAGAATCCTGTTGTAGAGTACCGCTTCGAGGGCTTCGAGATGTTCGACGCTATGGTAGAGTCTATCCGCGAGGAAACTATCCGTCTGCTGTTCACAATTCAGCTTAAGCCCAATGAGCAGGCTCCCCAGCGCGAGCAGGTCATGAAGCCTGAGGATACGGGCGGAGACGGCACAGTGGCAAGCTCTCCCAGAAGAGTAAAGGGCAAGGTGGGCAGAAATGACCCCTGTCCCTGCGGAAGCGGCAAAAAGTACAAGAAATGCTGCGGAATGGATCTTAAGTAACTAAGAAATGGAGTCCGAAGATGGCTGAACTTAAAGCTTTCAAGGGTATGCGCTATACCGCGGAGGGCGGCGAGCTTAACACGCTTGTGTGTCCGCCCTACGATATTATTTCCGACGCTCAGCGGGAGGACTATATCGCTAAAAACCCTTACAATATAATCCGTCTGGAGCTGCCTAAGGGCGGGGACGAACGCTACAGTCAGGCGGGAGACACGCTTGACGGGTGGCTTGAAAAGGAAATTCTTGCCTGCGACGGCGAGGACAGCCTTTATGTCTACGAAATGCAGTTCACCGCAAACGGCGCAAGGCGTTCGCTGAAAGGGTTTGTGTCCCTTGTGAAGCTTACGGATTTTTCCGAGGGGATAGTTCTCCCCCACGAGGAGACCCTTTCAAAGGCTAAGCAGGACAGATTCGACCTTATGAGCGAGACCTTCTGCAATTTCAGTCAGATATATTCACTCTACATGGACGAGGATAAATCGGTCTACAGTATGGTAGACGGCTGTTCCGCGGGTGTCCCCGATATGGAGGTCACCGACGGGGACGGCACCGTTCACAGAATGTGGAAGATCTCCGACAGTGAGATAATTTCAAAGCTTACGGCGGCTTTTGCCGACAAGAAGCTTTATATTGCCGACGGTCATCACCGCTACGAGACGGCTTTGAATTTCCACAAGAGCCTTTGCGTCAACGGAAAAGCTGTTCCCGGCGACCAAAGCGACTACATCATGATGATGCTGGTAAATATGGAAAATCCCGGACTGGTGGTTTTCCCCACACACAGAATAGTACACAGCCTCAGCGAATTTGACGCTGAAAAAATTCTCGGCGAGTGCAAAAATTATTTTGTGATTGCCGAAGCTCCCGACGAGGGACGTATGCAGGCGGCTCTTAACAAGGCTTACGACGACGGCAAAAAAGCCTTTGCCATGTACGTTGGCGCAGGCAAGTGCTACGTGATGACGCTAAAGGACGAGAACGCGGTCAAGAGACTGCTTCCCGATATGTCGGACGCGTACTGCGGTCTGGACGTTACAGTTTTGCATAGTCTTGTGCTGGAGAGAATTTTCGGTATCGACAAGGAAAATATGGCAAATCAGAAAAATCTGAGCTACACCCGTTCCCGTGAGGAGGCTCTCCAAGCTGTGGATATTGAGGGTGCGGACTGCTCCTTTATCCTGAATCCCACAAAGGTTTCCGAGATACGGGACGTTGCTGCGGCTTCGGAAAAAATGCCCCAGAAATCCACGTATTTCTATCCAAAGCTTATAACGGGACTTGTCATGAATAAGTTCGGCGAAAGATAAATAACATCTAAAAAGGAAGATTTTGTATGCTGGCTGACAAATGCAGAAAAGAACTTACGGAGCGGATAATACCTTTCTGGAACAAGCTTCGGGACGACGAAAACGGCGGGTTCTACGGCTTTATGGACAACGACCTGCAAGTGGATAAGACCGCCGACAAGGGCGTGATACTCACGTCGCGGATACTGTGGTTTTATTCCTCCTGCTACAGGGTGTTGAACGAGGACTACCTGCTGGACAACGCAAAGCACGCCTATGAGTTTTTGAAAAAATGCGTGGATACTGAGAACGGCGGCGTTTGGTGGATGATGACTTACGACGGCAAGCCCTCCGACACAATGAAGCATACCTACAATCAGGCGTTTGCGATCTATGCGCTTTCCACCTACTTCCTTGCTTCGGGTGACAGAACCGCTTTCGACCTTGCGCTGGAGCTTTTCCATACGGTTGAGGACAAATGCAGGGACGATATTGCGTACCTTGAAGCTATGTCGGCGGACTGGAAAGTCATTCCCAACGACGCTCTTTCGGAAAACGGCTTGATGGCTGACAAGACCATGAATACAGTCCTGCACCTTATCGAAGCCTACACTGTGCTTCTGGAAGCCTGCGACAGCAGCGAAAGCGCTCACATTGAGGAACGTCTGCTGTTCCTGCTACAGATCACCGAGGACAAAATATTTAACAGCGACAAAAACTGCCTGCGGGTGTTCTTTGACCGCGAACTTAACGAGATAGGGGATATCCACTCCTACGGTCACGATATTGAAGCTTCATGGCTTATCGACAGAGCCTGCAAGGTCATTGGGGACAGACGGTTCATGACAAAATGGCGTTTCATTGATCTGCGTATTGCGGAAAATATTTACAATATTGCCTTTGAAAACGGCGCGGTCAACAACGAGAGGGAAAACGACAAGATCGACAAAAAGCGCATATGGTGGGTACAGGCGGAAAGCGTTGTCGGTTTTGTGAACGCCTTTCAGCAGAGCGGTGACAAAAAGTTTCTTGACGCTGCCGATACCGTTTTCGACTGGATCGAGACAAAGCAGACAGATAAGCGGGACGGTTCCGAATGGTGGGGAGAGGTCGATTATAACGGCGAACCCATGCGGACGGTCGATATGGTAAACCCGTGGAAATGTCCGTATCACAATGGAAGAATGTGCATTGAGGCTATCACCAGAAGCGCTGCGGTATAATGTCCGCGGGATTCTGACGATATAGAAAGGATGTTGGCAATGGCTGTTGTTAATGTTATGGAAAGTGTTGTAAGAGAGCGTCTTGAATTTTTGCTGCAGGATATGGATTGCTGCAAATGCGACAAATGCATTGACGACATGATGGCAATGGCTCTTAACACGCTTAAGCCTAAGTATGTGAACTCGCATAAGGGAGAGCTTTTCAGCAGACTTGACACTACCAAATATCAGAATACGATAGATATTGATGTAGCTGTAACAAAAGCGATCAATACGGTAAGTTCAAGACCTCACAGATAAAACCGTGCGCTGTTATTGGGACTATAATTTCAGATAAGGGAAGCTGAGTTTGGGGGAAGCTTTGCGTATGCGGGCAAACATCAAATATTGGCTTGCCTTTTTGAAAGTTGTCCGCAGACAGATGCGCGGATTTTTATTTATTGGCAAAGTAACGAGAAAGGAGTTGTCTCATGCAAAAGAACCTTGTTGAAAAGATCAAGGAGTCGCTGGGAGCGGTGCTTCCCGTGGCGGCAGTGGTTTTTCTGCTGTCGGTAACGATCGTGCCTTTGAGCGGAGAGATGTTTTTTTCGTTCTTTGTGGGGACGGTCTTTCTCATAGTCGGTATAGGAATGTTCACGCTGGGCGCGGATACGTCCATGATAATTATCGGCGAAAAGGTCGGAGCGCGGCTTACCAAGTCCCGAAGTATCGCCCTTATACTGCCGGTGTGTTTTCTGATAGGAGTGCTTGTTACCGTCGCCGAACCCGATCTAAAGGTTCTTGCGGAGCAGACTCCCATTGTGGATACGCAGGTCATGATATGGGCGGTGGGCATAGGCGTGGGACTCTTCCTTACGCTTGCGTTCCTGCGTATTTTCCTGCAATTTAAAATATCAACAGTGTTCATAGCTTTTTACGCGTTTATATTCATTTTCACTTGCTCGCCGCTTATCACTCCCAGCTTTATACCCGCGGCGTTCGATTCGGGCGGAGTTACCACGGGACCCATCACAGTTCCGTTTATAATGGCTCTCGGTCTGGGACTTTCCTCCATTCGTGGTGACAAGACCTCCGCGGAGGACAGCTTCGGTCTGGTTGCAATGTGCTCTATCGGACCTATCCTTACCGTGCTTATTCTCGGTGCGCTGAACGATACCGAAACTGCGGAGCAGACCCTCAGTCACCCCGAAAGCTTCGATACAATTTCGGAGGCGTTCCGTCAGTTCCTGAGGGCGTTTCCTCACTACATAGAGGACGTGGCTTCGGCGTTTGTGCCGACGGTAGCGTTTTTTATCGTTTTTGATCTTATCTTCCTGAGGCTTGACAGAAAGACCATGCTGAAAATTTTTGTGGGACTTGGCTTTACATACGTGGGACTGGTTCTGTTCCTCACGGGCGCAAACGTGGGCTTTATGCCCATCGGTCAGCACATAGGCGAAAGTCTGGCTGGAGGAAAGGTCTCATGGCTGCTTATCCCGATAGGAATGCTGATAGGCTACTTTATCGTATCCGCCGAGCCTGCTGTACACGTCCTCAAGCAGCAGGTTGAGACCATAACGGAGGGCGGCATATCGGGGCGTTCGCTGGGAATAAGCCTTGCGCTGGGCGTTGCGGTCTCAGTGGGTATATCCATGATACGCGTTCTGACGGGAATATCCATTCTCTGGTTTTTGATCCCCGGATATGCGCTTGCGCTTATCATCAGTCTTTTTGTACCGCCGATCTTCACATCGGTGGCGTTCGACGCGGGCGGAGTTGCTTCGGGACCTCTCACGGCAACGTTCCTGCTTCCGCTTGCTACGGGAGCCTGCGCGGCGCGTGGAGGAGTAATTTCCACCGACGCGTTCGGAATAGTGGCAATGGTAGCTATGACCCAGCTTCTGACTATCCAGATACTGGGACTTATAATCAGCTTTTAGTAATCAAATCGCGCTGCCGAACCCTCGGTCAAGGCGGTGGAGAGCGGACAGCTTTTCCCTATCGTTCTGGACGAAAGCTGCGACAGAGCGGTGTTTACGGATAATTTTGAAAGGAGCGGCAAGCAGTGAAAGCAATGTTTCTGATAGCGGACTACAGACGTGCGCAGGAAGTGCATAATATCCTGTCGGCGGAAAGCCTGCCGTGCCGCTTCCTGCTTCACGGACACGGCTCTGCGGACTCGGCTATGCTGGATTATCTGGGTCTGGGCGACAACAAGAAAGTGATCGCCGCGGTGTTCGTCCCAAACGGACGTGTCATGGAGCTTTATGACGTGTTCAATAAAAAGCTGCGTCTGAGCGAAGCGGGCACGGGAATAGCCTTTACGGTACCCCTGAACGGCGCGTCGGGAACAGCGTTTGCGATAAACGGTACAAAACCCGAAACGGAGGGAGAGAACGGAATGTCCGAGGTCAAGTACGAACTTATAATAACCATTGTGAACCGCGGCGGCTTCGAGGCGGTCAAGGAAGCTTCCAAAGCCGCGGGAGCGCGGGGAGGAACGCTTTTGCACGGTCTGGGACTGGGCGGCGAGGAAGCGGCGAAGTTTCTTGGAATATCCATTCAGCCCGAAAAGGACGTTGTCCTGATCGTGGTCAGCAAAGAGGACAGAGAGCGGGTCATGCAGAATATCCTCGACGCTGCCGGGATACTGACCGAAAACCGCGGCATATGCTTTTCTCTGCCCGTTGACAGCGCTCTCGGACTTGCGGGCAGCAGCGTCAGAATAGAGGATATCGTAAAATAATAAAATAATACGGAAAAATTCGGATTTTTCCTAAAGTTTTTCGGATTTGCGCCGATATATATTATATATGGATATATGTCAAAGAGGGGATCATTATATGATAAGAAATTTAAGCAGTATACGTCTCCGTATGAGCGCGACAGGTCTGGCGTCGAGAAACTACTCAAGCAGGATTTCTTCGGCTATGTCAATGCGTGCGAAATATAAGTCGTCGAGCACAAAGCTTGATGGTCTGGACAGCGTTAAGACTGATCATTACTCAAATAAAACGGAAAGCTATCTGAAGGAGCTGAGCGCTTCCGCGAGCATGAGCGATTACCGCGTTAAGGCGGCGCAGTCAATGATAACTCTTTCAAAGACCTGCGGAAATTTTGATACCGCCATGAAGAAAAATCTTGCGGACGAGGGCGTACCCGAAAATATCAGCTTCAAGTTTGATTACGACGTAAGCAGCGGAGAAGCGAAGATCACGGAAATTTCCGATGAAACATATCTCGATGGTGTTCAGTCCGCCTTGAAAAAGACAATGAAAACGGTAAGCCTTGACACCGTGGCGAACGGCTCCAAGATTCTGAACGGAAAAATGGCGGAGGCGTACTATCCCCAGGTGGCGGAGGCTCTGGAAAAATGCTTCGGACAGGATATCTCCGATCTTTCGGTGGACAGAAGGGGCAATATCCTCGGTATGAACAGAAAGCTGAGAGATGCCGTAACCTCCGAGATGACCGACAGAAGCTTCGACGCGCGGAGCAGATACGGTTTCCCTGCAAAGTCGCTTTCCTCGGTAATAAAGCGTGTTGTTTCGGATAAGTCCGCAGGCAGCAGCGTTTCCCATATGAGCTTTGAGCGCGGAAGTCTCAAAACGGCGGACGGCGATATCAGTCTCGGAAGCAAGTGCGCATCACCGTCCATGAAAGATACGAAAATGGTTCTCAGAGCGGCTGCGGCGGGAACGCCGAACTCTATGGATCTGTGGGCTGAAAACGGCGATCTGTTCTGATAAAGAGTTTATGAAGCAAGCGTAATATTTACCGTAAATTAACGGTAAATATCGCTTGCTTTTGAAATTGTATGCCCTGCGGTATAGTTACATACAAATCGATATTTATGAAAAAGGAGAGCAAAAATGCAGATTGTTCCCACACTAAATTTTGGAGGAAATTGTCGGGAAGCGATTCATATGTATGAAAAGGCGTTTAACGGAAAAATCAGCTGCCTGATTACATATGGAGAAGCAAATGATCCTGAATATAATCCATTGCTTAAAGAAAATCAGAAAGAGTATATATATCATTCGGAACTTGTATTGAACGATCAAAGAATTATTATGAGTGACCATGTGGATATTGAATTTCAAACGTGTTATTCAAATTTCCTTACCGTTATGTTTGATACGAAGGAGGAAGTCCAACAGGCATATGAAATCATGAAAGAAGGAAGTAAAACAATATATCGAATGGAAGCTACACCTTATAGTTCTTGTCGGGTAGTTTTTGTCGATAAATTTGGAATCCGTTGGGGAATTATGACTGAACAGACAGAGCGGTAAATTTCGGTTGGCAGAATAAATCTGCAAAGGTAAAAGGGAAAAATTTCTTTTCTGTTTGACATTTAGGACAAAATCTGATATACTTATAAATGCGAGTAAGCTATGCGGTTGAACGCGTCACGCGTATTGCGCGTCCGCGTTAGGAAAGTCCGGGCATCACAGAGCAGGGCAGCTGCTAACGGCAGCCGAGGGCGACCTTAGGGAAAGTGCAACAGAGATATACCGCCGGTTTTTCCGGCAAGGGTGGAAAGGCGAGGTAAGAGCTCACCGGAGCGCGGGAGACCGCGCTGCCATGTAAACCCTGTCCGATGCAACGTCATTTTGGAACAATGCGTTATTGTCTGCTCGGCAGGCGCATTGCAACGACGGCTCGAGCGTTTCGGCGACGATTCGCCCAGATAGATTTCCGCACACGACAAAACCCGGCTTATCGGCTTAGTCGCAGCCCGCTTTTAGCGGGTTTACCGCCCTTGGGCGGTTTTTCCGCCTTTGGGCGTTTTTTTGCCTTTTGGGCGGCTTTTTCGTCTTTTGGTGTTTTTTTGCTGTTCAAATGGTGGACTATTCCTGCCCGAACTGCAATTGTCATACGGTTTTTGTACAAAATGTGATAAAATTCTGAAAATCGACAAAATGTCGAAAATGCTTTGACAAAAAAACAGATGTGTGGTATAATAAAACGTAGTTATGTTTATGCTTGGGAGCGGCTGCAAAAACGTTTCTGATTTTGCGGCGTTCCTGCGTGAACTGCGGCTGTGCCGCAAGAGCAATCGTTTGTACCGGCGCTGCGGAGTATTTTCGTCTGCGGCATTGAAAGGCGGCTGTGATTTGGTAAAAATCCTTTCTGAAAATTTAAAGCTCATAATGATCGGCGTGATAAGCATACTTATGGTCATCGCCGGAGCTATAGTTTTAAGCCTGTATTTCGGCGGCGACGTGGCAAGACGGCTCGTTGTCACCGATATAAAAGGCTCGGCTTATATTTCACGCGACGGCAAGCGTATCGGCGCGGGCAAGCAGGCTGTGCTGCAAAGCGGAGACGTTATCACCACCGACGAGGACAGCTTCCTGCGGATAAGCGTTGACAGAGACAAATTTGTCTGGGTTGAACCCAACTCGACGGTGTACATATATTTTACAGATGTGGACTCAAAAGGCGATATTTCGGTCAATCTTACCAGAGGCGCGGTAGTCTGCCGCCTTAACAACAAGCTGAGGAAAAATGCTACTTTCTCGCTTAAAACGCCTAACAGCTCCGTATCGGTAAAGGGTACGGCTTTTCGCGCGGAATTTGACTATGTAAAGGAATATATGAGCTATAAGGACGTTATGATCACTCAGGTGCAGAATTTTGAGGGTACTGTTTCGCTCCAGCTTTACGACAAGGATAAGCAGCCCTATGATCTGCCTATGGTGCTTATAGAGCGTACCGCGGCTCAGATGCTTACTTCCGAGGAGATGTGCAAGTACGGCTATCTCAATTACAGCTTCGATCTGCTTACTCTCAACGATTCCGTTCTCGGTGAGCTTATACGGGCAAGCGCGGAAAAAGAGCTTGCGTTCTCTCCCGAGGAGCTTAACCGCGCCTACAAGATCGTAAGGGACGAGTGTCTTAAGCGGGAGGCTGCTACGGAAACTTCCGACGATACCGCCGAGACAACAACTACGGTTTCGGTAACTGAGGCTTCCTCGGAGACTACGACGGTTACAACGTCTCCTACTGAAACTGACAGCAGGGACGATACGTCCTACGGAACACTGGGTACAACGCTGCAAACCCATTCGTACACCACGTATTCCGGAGTAAAATGGTGGGAGATCACAGGAAATTCAAATACGGGTACAGACGATTATGAGGACTGGTTCTCTGAACCTGACGATGATCCTGTTACCGCAGGTACCTCAGTACCCGATAATTAATTGAAAGGAGACGGTTCGGGCGGTTGCTGCGCCGATCTGACCGGACAAAAGCTTTATGAAAGATTTTATAAATAATTTTAAAATTCCGCT
The DNA here is from genome assembly GCA_029067895.1 of Oscillospiraceae bacterium. Classification (GTDB taxonomy): domain Bacteria; phylum Bacillota; class Clostridia; order Oscillospirales; family Ruminococcaceae; genus RGIG8773. The sequence goes on from JAIEDQ010000092.1 coordinate 9,557, forward strand.
TATTCTTGGGGGCTGCGCGCTGATCGCGATAGTTATAACCCTGATCGTTGTGACAGGCGGCGGAGGCTCCTCATACGGGTTGTACATATCGTCCGCTTCGGGAAGTGTGAGCGTGACAAATGCCGATACCGTCACAAGCACCTCAAGCGGAGATATGCTGAAAAACGGAGATATCGTAACGCTTGGAGCAAACTCCTCCTGCGTGCTGACCTACAAGGGAAAGAAAAATTCCGACAAGAACTATATCGTTCTGGGTTCGGATTCCCAGATCGTTGTTTCGGGAGATTTCAACGGCAAGGATAACGGCGAGCTCTTCCTGAGAAGCGGTTCGGTGATCGGCAATTTTGCCGATGATGACCGTTACTCTATAAACATCAGAACAGCGGACTCGATGATCACGACGAATAAAAGCGTGTCGAAGATATCCTACAGCACCAACGAGTTTATGTCTTACACAGATCTGTACACCTTTATGGGTGACAACAGTATCCAGCTTTACGATTCTGCGGGAAATACCGTAAACAATGCGGAGCTTCAGATAGAAAAGAAATGGGGACGCATCGTCTCCGAAGAAGGACCCTCTTTCGAGGCTCTTAATCTTGACTTTGATCTGGAAAGTCTTTCCGCCTCCGATCTGAAAAACCTGATCACCATAGCCGCCATTATCGGCGAGGAGTTTCCCTATACTCCTGAAGAATTAAAGGCTGCTTACAATAAAAAAGCAGAGGACGAGGACAGCGAAGATCTGCCGCCCGTTGAGGAGCAGCAGCCTACAGAGACAGTTACCGACAGCTCCGATGTAATACAGGTCGCAGATCCTATCGTAACAACTACGTCGCCTATCGAGACAACTCTTCCCGGACATACCACGGCTGCTCCAGTTGTTGTAACTACCGCAGCTCCCGTGGCAACCACGGCTGCTCCCGTTACCACCCCTGCGCCCGTGGAGACCTCGGCTAATGACGGCGGCGTGACCCACACCGTAACTATCATCATAGACGGCGAGGAGACCATTCAGGAGATCGCTCACGGAGGAAACGCGGTCAAGCCTGAGGATCCGGTTATAGACGGTCTGACATTCCTCGGCTGGGACGGTTCTTTTGACAATATTACCGAGGACAGGATCATAACCGCGCTGTTCAACGAGTTTGCGTCGAATGATTCCAATATGCACAGCGTTACCGTTGTGATAGGAAACCGCTCCAATACCATTCAGGTCGAGCACGGCAAGTCGGCAAATCTTCCGTCGACGATGAATGTTGAGGGCTACGTTTTCAAGGGCTGGGACAAGGATTTCACAAACATTACCGAGGATACCGTTATCACCGCCATTCTTGAAGCGGCTGGAACTCATACCGTTACGTTCGTTGTAGAGGGCGAGACCTATACTATTCAGGCTGAACATGGCGGTTCGGTAATTCCTCCCTATATACCAACCGCTGACAGAAACGGAAACCGCTTTATCGGCTGGGATAAGTCTCTCGACAATATTGTGCTTGATACAACGATCACGGCGGTATTTGCCGAAGGCGATTACCATGTTGTTACGTTTATTATCGACGGACAGTTCCATACCGTAAGAACTGCTGACGGTGCGACCGCTGAGCCTCCTTACTGGCCCATTTCCGACAGCAACGGAAACCGTTTTCTCGGCTGGGACAAGAGCCTTGACAACATAACGAGCGATATTACAATTACCGCCATTTACGGATAACGAGCAAAAAGAAAGAGGATAGAACCGCGGTTCTATCCTCTTTTTTGTGTTTAGATTATGTATCGATAAGCATATCAAATGTGTAGGAAGCAAGCTTTTTTTCAACCTCCGAGGATATTTCGCCGTATACCTTTTGAAAGCGGCATACTCCGGACATACCGCGGCTGCAATTGTGATCCTCAGTAAGGCATTTGCTCAGGCAGTATCTGCCCTCAACCGTTTCAATAACGTCCTTCAGCGAAATTTCCGACGGCTTTTTTGCAAGCTCATATCCGCCCTGAGTACCCTTAAAGGATCTTATGATACCGCTTGCAACAAGCTTCCGCAGTATTTTCAGCGCAAATCTGAGCGTAACGCAGGTCTGCTCGGAAATTGTTTTCGCGTCCATGCGCCGTCCCGCCTCGGCAAGACAGCCTACTATCCTGACTGCATAGTCGGATTCCAAAGTAATCTGCATAAAATCCTTTCAGCCACAGTGCAAGGTGCGGCGGAAATACTCCTTTCACGTTATTTTATGACGCATGTCAGTCAAGGAAGTCCTTGACCTTTTTGCTTCTGCTGGGGTGTCTCAGCTTTCTGAGAGCCTTTGCTTCGATCTGGCGGATACGTTCACGGGTAACGTTAAATTCCTTGCCCACTTCCTCCAGGGTGCGGCTTCTGCCGTCCTCAAGACCGAAGCGCAGTCTGAGAACCTTTTCCTCGCGCTCGGTAAGGGTGGAAAGCACCTCTCCAAGCTGTTCCTTGAGAAGTATCAGCGAAGCGGCTTCCGCAGGAGCGGGCGCGTCGTCGTCGGGGATAAAGTCGCCCAAGTGGCTGTCCTCCTCCTCGCCGATAGGAGTTTCAAGAGAAACGGGGTCCTGCGCGATACGCATTATCTCGCGTACGCGCTCTACGGGCATCTCGGTAAACTCCGCGATCTCTTCGGGGGAGGGGTCGTGACCGTTCTGGTGCAGAAGCTGGCTGGACGCCTTTTTAACCTTGGTAATAGTTTCCACCATATGCACGGGAATACGGATAGTCCTTGCCTGATCGGCTATCGCCCTTGTGATAGCCTGCCTTATCCACCATGTTGCATATGTGGAAAACTTGAAGCCCTTGGTGTGGTCAAACTTTTCAACAGCCTTGATAAGACCCAGATTTCCCTCCTGAATAAGGTCAAGGAACTGCATACCGCGTCCTACATAACGCTTTGCAATGGAAACTACCAGACGGAGGTTAGCTTCGGCAAGACGCTTTCTCGCCTTGATATCGCCCTGAGCCATACGCTCAGCAAGCTCGATCTCCTCCTCGGCGGTGAGCAGGGGAACGCGTCCTATCTCTTTCAGGTAAATTTTAACAGGGTCGTCGATAGCGATACCCTCGGTTGAGAGGGAAAGCTCCAGATCGTCCGCCGTAGCGTCCAGAGGGATAGACAGATCGCTGTCAATGCTGAAATCCTCGATGACCTCAATGTTGAGGTTTGAACAGCTGTCGTAGAACGCCTCCATCTGGTCAACGTCGTACTCAAGCTCCTCCAGCACGTCGGTTATTTCCTTTGCCGACAGCTTGCCGCTTGCCTTTCCCTGTTCCATGAGACTTTCTATAGTCCGTTTAGTGTTTGCCATAAGGGTCATCCTTTCTACTTCTTGCTTTTGAGATTCTGTGTAAATTTTATAAATTCATCATCGGACATATCCTTAGCGTCCGCGGGATTGTCAGCGGAATGTATAAGAATATTAATAAAATCATCAATTGCAGTTTTATTAATATTTACATCTTTTCTATTGACTTCGATCTCGGTTATTTTACCCATTTCGTCAGCGGTAAATTCACTTTGCAGCGAAAGAATATCCGAAAACTCCGAATTTTTTATTTTTTCGAGCATAACCGCGTAGATTTTTTTGTTGAGATCTGTCGCAAACTGCTCGGGAGCGATTTTTGAAGCGATATAGTCCGCGTCTTCGGGATTTGCCGCCAGATAGGAAATAATGCCGATCTCAGCTTTGTATTCCCTTGGTTTTCTGTAGGAATCGGGGTTGCTCCGCATTTGCTTCTGGAACGTCCGTATCTCCGTCCATTCCCTGCTTTTTGACTGATTGACACGCTTTCTGATGACGCCGTTTACCTGCTGAACGATCATTTCCTTGTTGACCC
>JAIEDQ010000093.1 GCA_029067895.1 Oscillospiraceae bacterium
CTCTCCGGGAGTTCCCACCACCTGTATCTCGTTCAGCAGGTAATCGAAAAATTCCCAGCTTCCCATGCCGTTCGGGCACTTCAGCCAGATGTATGGAGAATTCTTTCCGCCTGTGTAGCTGATACCCAGCTCGTCGCAGGTCTCCGCCATAAGACGGGCGTTTTCCATGTAATAGTCAATGCTGCTGCGGGTCTGGCGCAGTCCCTCCTCGGTAAACACCGCCGCCGCCGCGCACTGCACTGGATAGGACACGCCGTTGAACTTGCTGCCCTGACGTCTCCTCCATATCTTTGACACGCTTACCGCAGTTCCGTCCGCGGTGTAGGCGTTAAGCTCGTTTGGAATGACCGTGTAGCCGCATCTCATACCCGTAAAGCCCGCCGTTTTGGAAAGTGAGCATATCTCTATCGCGCACTCTCTTGCGCCCTCTACGGCGAAAATGCTTCTGGGAAGGGACTCGTCGCGGATAAAGGCTTCGTAAGCCGAGTCGAAAATTATCACGGCATTTTTGCTTTTTGCGTAGTCCACCCAGACTTTAAGCTGTTCCTTTGTGTAGACCGAACCCGTGGGATTGTTGGGGGAGCAGAGATAGATGATATCGCAGTCAACGTTCGGGTCGGGCATTGCCGCGAAGCCGTTTTCCTCGTTGGAGGCGGCGTACAGGATATTTTTTCCGCTCATAACGTTGGAGTCCACATAAACAGGGTAGGCGGGGTCGGTTATCAGAACGGTGTTGTTCTCGCCGAAAATGTCAACGATATTGCCGCAGTCGCTTTTCGCGCCGTCGCTTATGAGAATTTCGTCGGGGTCGATATCAACGCCGAAGCTTTTGTAGTATCCCGCGACTGCTTCACGCATGAAAGGATAACCCCGTCCGCTGTCCTCGTAGCCGCGGAAGGTCTCCTTGTGAGCCATTTCCTCCGCGCCCTTTTTCATTGCCTCAACGGCGGCAGGAGCGATAGGCAGGGTAACGTCGCCTATACCCATGCGTATCAGGGTCTTGTCGGGATTTGCCGTCCTGTAGGCTTCAAGCCTTTTGGCAATGTCGATAAAAAGGTAATTTTCCTTTAAGCTCAAAAAATTTTCGTTTATAAATGCCATTGTGCGACTGTCCTTTCTCTGTTGTGGACGTGTCTGCCGTCCCGTTTATGCGTAAAGTTTTGTTACTGCAATTCGATCTCGCCGTCGAAAACCTTTTCCGCTCCGCCGCGCATGAGTACGCTTCCGTCGCTTCTATAGGTGATCGCAAGGTCTCCGCCGCGAAGTCTGACGGTAATCTCCTCGCCGCATTTTGAGTATCCGCACAGGACCGCCGCCACCGCCGTAGCGCAGGCACCCGTGCCGCACGCCCAAGTCTCGCCGCTGCCACGCTCCCAGACGCGCATTTTGATCGTGCCGTCGGAAAGAATTTCGCAGAACTCTGTGTTCACCTTTTCGGGGAAAAGCGCGTGATTTTCAAACGCGGGACCTATCTTTTCAAGATCGAGACCGTCAACGCCGGACGTGAAGATAACGCAGTGAGGGTTGCCCATGGAAACGGCTGTGATGTTGTACATTTTTCCGTTTACCTCGATGGGCTTGTTAATGAACGAATCGCCCTCCGCTTTCATGGGAATGTCCGCAGGCTTTGTCACCGCCTGACCCATATCCACCTCGACTGTCTCCACAAGACCGTCCTTGACGAAAAGCTTAAGATATTTTATTCCGCTTTTGGTTTCAAGGCTTATCTCGGTCTTGTCGGTAAGACCGTAGTCGTACACATATTTTCCGATACAGCGCGTACCGTTTCCGCACATCATGCCCTCGCTGCCGTCGGCGTTGAACATTCTCATGCGGAAGTCCGCTTTATCCGATGGCATTATCAGTATCAGACCGTCCGAGCCTATGCCGAAGTGCCTGTCGCTTATGCGTACGGAAAGTGCTTCGGGATTTTCAACAGTTTCCTTGAAGCAGTTTACGTATACGTAATCGTTGCCGATACCCTGCATTTTGGTGAATTTCATTGCAAATATCCTCACATTTCATAGGTTTTAAGTATGTCTTTCGCTATCGCGGTAAGGGGTACTCTCATGTCCATGGCGCGCTTCTGTATTTGTCTGTGAGCGTCAGCCTCGGATATTCTCAGGTACTCCACAAGCACGCATTTTGCGCGGTCGATAAGCTTTGCGTCCCTGAGCCTGTTTTCGAGAGCGAGATTTTCCTCCCGCAGACCAAGCTTTTGGGAGCGTGCTATCGTTACATAGCGAAACGTCTGCAAAAGCAGAGCCTTGTTCAGAGGCTTCGGCAGGATAAAAATATCCGTGCCGCCGATCTTTTTTGCTATTTCTCCGCAGTGCTTAGCAGCCGCCGCGATTATCACGCCGCAGCCCCGTCCCGCGGCATAGACCGCAAGATCAAGTCCGAACTCAGTTTCAAGGGGAGCGTTCACAAACGCCATGTCATAGCTGTTGCGGGAAAGTAAGTCCCTGCCGCCGTTTCCGTCCGAGACGGCTATGTGACCGAAGCCGTACTCCGAAGCGGCAAGGGAAATGTTTTCAAGGCTCTCGCCGCTGTGGGAAAAAATAACTATTCCGTTTTCTCCGTTCATGCGGCGTCCTCCCTTGCAGTTGGCTGTATATAGTATAGCATATTTTTTCGGAAAGGTAAAGACTAAACTTAGTTATTTACATAAAGCTGCTTGTAAGGATTTGCTGTATTGGGACTGAGCTTGAAGAAGTGAGAACTCAGAAGCTCGGCGGCGTTAAGACCGAACTCGGAGGCAAACTCCTCAACGTCGGCGCGGATAGCTTCGATATCCTCGGCGGAAGCGTCCTCGCACTTTACCTGAACGGGAAGTCCCGCAGGAGCGTGCTCCGAGCGGATATAGACAGCTCCGCCGTGCATACCTGTGCCGCAGAAGCCGCCCACGGGACAGCTTCCCTCACAGCCTATGCCAAGCACGACGATACGTCCGCCCGCCTGATACTCGCCCAGAAAATCGCCGACCTTTTCGCCGATAACGATAACGGGAACGTGTGACTGGTACTCTTTCATGTGGATACCCGCACGGTAGCCTGCTCCGCCGCGGATAAATATTTTTCCGTCGCGCATACCGTAGCCCGCCGCGTCGCCGCAGTTTCCGTGAATGATTATCTCGCCCGAGTTCATTGTGTCGCCCACAGCGTCCTGAGCGTTGGCGAAAACGGTAATGCGGCAGTTGTTGAGATACGCGCCAAGAGCGTTTCCGGGAATACCGTGTACCTCGATATTCTTGCCGCTTGTGCGTGTGCCGATATAGCGCTGTCCCAGAGTGTTTTCTATAACGATATCCTTGTCTCCCGCGGAGCTTACAAGGTGATTAAGGTCTTTGTAGTGCATATTGTCCGCGTTTATCTTAGTCGACATTTCCGTAACCTCCCGCAAGTTTTTCGTTCCGATAGCCTCTTGAGAAAGCTATCATTTGCGGCTTTTCCTTAAGAAGCTCAAAGTCGCATTCGTCAATGGAAATATGGTGCTTGATGAGCGAGGTATAGATACCCGCGCGCTTCACGTCTCCCATAAGGATAAAGCCTTTAAGTTCATTGTCCTTTGTGACAAGCTTTTTGTAATTTTTCACGCCGTCAGTTTCGGTAAAGGCTTCGCCGTCGTAGCTGCCCGCGGTGATGATGTGCAGTCCGAAAAAGCCGATGGCGTTCATGGGAATGGCGTTAAGGTAGTAGGTCTCCTTGCCCGCCATGTTCTGACCCGCTACTTCGCCCTGCATAAAGGCGTTGGGGAGAAGCGCAAGTATCTTCTGCTGTCCCGTGGTGATATCCAAGGACTCGGTGCAGTCACCCGCGGCGTAAACGTCCTTCAGACCGTTTACAGCCTGCTTCTGGTCGGTGACGATACCTCGGTTTACCGTTCCGCCCGCTTCGGCGGCAAGCTCGGTGTTGGGACGTACTCCCACCGCAAGGATTACCATATCAAACTCAACGGTTTCGCCGTTGTTCAGCAGTGCGGAATTTTCGGAGAACTCCTTAACGCTTGTTCCTAGAATGAACTTAACGCCCTTGCTTTCGATGTGCTTCTGCATTATTGCGGAGGCGTCCTCGTCCAGAATGGAGGGGAGTATCCTGTCCGCAAGGTCGATAACTGTCATGTCCGCGCCGTAATGCTCCAGAGCCTCGGCGGCTTTCAGTCCGATAAGACCCGCTCCCACGATAAGCACCTTTGCACCCTCAGTAACGGCTTCCTTAACGGCTTTCGCGCTGTCAAAGGTCATGAACGTGAACTTTTTCGCCACCTTGTCGAGACCCTCCATAGGCGGGATAAAAGGCTTTGAACCCGCTGCTATCATAAGCTTGTCGTATGAAATCTCGTTTCCGTTTTCTATGGTGACGGTTTTTGCGGCAGGATTTATCTTTGTAACTCTCGTGCCGAAAAGGGTGTCCACGTCATTTTTCTCGTAGAAGTCCTCGTCACGGTAGCGCATATTTTCCTCCGTGACCGCGCCTTTCAGCCAGTAGGAGATAAGAGGACGGGAATATGTATGGTAATTTTCGTCCGAAATGACAACTATCTGTCCCTCTTTGTCAACAAGGCGTATGCCCTGAATAGTACCGATAGCCGCGGCAGAATTGCCGATAATAACGTATTTCATCAATCCTCGCCCCTTTCCTCAAAGACTATCGCTCCGTTTATGCAGCCGCTTACGCAGGCGGGTTCGCCGGCAGCGTTTCTTGTGCAAAGTTCGCATTTGGTAATGGTCTTGCCGCCGTTTTTCTCGTCAATGACGATACAGCCGTAGGGACAGGACAGAACGCAGGTGTAGCAGCCTACGCAGCGGCTGTCGTCGATACGGATAATTCCGTCGTCAAAGGAAAGCGCGCCTGTGATACAGCCCTTTACGCAGGGGTGAGCGGTACACTGTCTGCACTGTACCGCAAAGCTTACTCCGTCAAGCTCCTCCACGGTAATGCGGGGGACGGGGTTTTTGTCCAGCTTAAAGGTTTTTGCCATATCGCTTTCGCCGCTGTTTGCAAAAGCGCAGTAATATTCGCAGAGGTGACACCCAAGGCATCTGTCCTCGTTTACGTAAACTCTTTTCATAAAAAGCTCCTTTTTAAAAGATCAGAGGTTTTTGTATTCGTCTCTCAGAATGGAAAAATACAGTCTTCCCACATATTCGCCGTTCATATAAAAGTAGTCGCGGAGAGTTCCCTCGTATGTAAGCCCGCATTTTTCTATAACACGTTTGGACGGCTTGTTGATCGTTTTGGTGCATATCTGTACCTTGTGCAGGTTTATGCTGTCAAAGCCGTACGCAATGACCGCCTTTGCCGCTTCGGTGGCGTAGCCCTTGCACTGAAAAGCCGCGCCGATACAGTACTCTATCTCGGCAAAGTGATTTTTGCTGTCCACAAGGAAATACGCGATCTGACCTATACATTCACCGCTCGCTTTTTCAATAACCGCCCAGCGGTAGTAATCGTCCCTTTCGTAAGAGCCGATATATTTGTCAAGCAGTCCTTTTACTTCCTCGGCTGTGGAATATACGGGTTCGCTGTACATGGACTGGACTTTCTCGTCGGCTATCCAGTTGTTCCGCATTGATTGGTTGTCATCATATGTAAACCTGCGGAGTATCAGCCGTTCCGTTTCAATTGTGTTTGTACCAACGTGGGTCAGCATTTTAATTCTCCTTTTTGAGATTATAAATTAGAGAAGATGTAAGACTTTTTTACCCGCCCCCTTGAGGGGGCTTTGTACAGTCAAATATTACGGTATTTAACTGTGGGGGTGACTCAGCCTGCGGGGGCTCCCCGCCGCCCCCTTGAGGGGGCTTTGTGCAGTCAAATATTACGGTATTTAACCGTGGGGGTGACTCAGCCCGCGGGGGCTCCCCGCTATTCGCCTGCGTGCTGGATACCGAGGATATCAAGTTCTTTCTGGGTCAGACCGACACCGCGGAGCATAAGCCTGTTTCCTTTTAATGCTTCGATAGAGTTGATACCCATGCCGCCCATCATTTCCTTGATCTCGTGATCCCATGCGTGAACAAGATTTACAAGCCGCTTGTAACCCAGATCGGGATTAAGACGCTTTACAAGGTCGGGACGCTGTGTGGCGATACCCCAGTTGCACTTGCCTTCGTGGCAGCTTCTGCAAAGGTGACAGCCAAGCGCAAGCAGAGCGGGTGTTCCGATGTAGATAGCGTCCGCGCCGAGAGCGAAAGCCTTTACCGCGTCCGAGGAGGAACGTACCGAGCCGCCCACAACAATGGATACTTCGTTTCTGATGCCCTCGTCCCTGAGACGCTGGTCAACCGAAGCAAGGGCAAGCTCAATGGGAATGCCCACGTTGTCGCGTATTCTTGTGGGAGCAGCTCCCGTACCGCCGCGGAAACCGTCTATTGCGATAACGTCCGCGCCCGAACGTGCTATACCCGAAGCGATAGCCGCAACGTTATGTACCGCCGCGATCTTTACGATAACTGGCTTTGAGTAATCCGTGGCTTCTTTAAGAGAGAAAATAAGCTGCCGCAGATCCTCAATGGAGTAAATGTCGTGGTGGGGAGCAGGGGAGATAGCGTCCGTTCCCATGGGTATCATACGGGTTCTGGAAACGTCCTCGCGAATCTTCGCGCCGGGGAGGTGTCCGCCGATACCCGGCTTTGCGCCCTGTCCCATTTTGATCTCGATAGCCGCGCCTGCGTCAAGGTATCCCTTGAAAACGCCGAAACGTCCCGAAGCTACTTGAACAATGGTGTTTGCGCCGTATTGGTAAAAGTCCTTGTGGAGACCGCCCTCACCCGTGTTGTAGTATGTACCCAGCTCCTCTGCGGCTCTGGCAAGGCTTTCGTGAGCGTTCTTGGAGATAGAGCCGTAGGACATTGCCGAGAACATGATCGGCACGTTAAGTTCAAGGTGGGGAGGAAGCTCCGTCTTTATCGAACCGTCGGGATTTTTTTCAATGGCGGTGGGCTTTTTGCCGAGGAAAACCTTTGTCTCCATAGGCTCGCGGAGCGGGTCGATAGGCGGGTTTGTTACCTGAGACGCATTTATCAGCATCTTATCCCAGTAAACGGGATAATCCTTGGGCGTACCCATAGAGGACAGCAGCACGCCGCCGCTTTCCGCCTGACGGTAGTTTTCGATCATTACCTGCTGGGTGTAGTTTACGCTTTCGTTGAAAGAATTTTCGTTCTTGCGTATCTTCAGCGCGCCCGTAGGGCATATGCATACGCACCTCTGGCAGTCCACGCACTTGGACTCGTTGGCAAGCATTTTGTCATAATCGCTGTCGTAGTAATGCACCTCGTTTGAACACTGGCGTTCGCAGGCGCGGCATTTGATACATTTATCGGGATTTCTCAGCACTTCAAACCGTGCGGGAAAAAAGTTTACAGGCATTTTCTTTTACCCTCCTCGCTAAGATTTGCAATCACAGGCTCGCCGCCGCGGGGACTTCTTACGTTTTCCGCGTCGGGACAGATTGCCCTTATGGCGCATTCCTCGCTGGCGATATAGAGCATATCGCCCTTTTCGGCGACTACCATTGAGCGGAGCTTCAGCCTGTCGTTAAGAGCCATAAGACCGCCCGTATAGCCCAGAATAATGGAGAACGGTCCTGTGATGAGCAGGCTGGACAGGGAATTGCGGAAATATTTCAGTTTTGCCGCCTTGGCGGGATCGGTCTTTTCAAGCACGTCTATCTCGCTCCAGAAAGGCGCGGCGATAATGTTGGCAATGTCCTCAAAGTCAAGCTGCTGCTTTCTGTTGAGGTAGTCGAAAATATAGGTGATTACCTCGGTGTCCGTCAGAAGCGTACATTTATAGCCGAACATCTCAATGAAGCGTCTGTTGGCGTCGTAGGAGGAAATTTCTCCGTTATGTACTATAGTATAGTCAAGCAGTGAGAACGGGTGCGCGCCGCCCCACCAGCCGGGGGTGTTTGTGGGGTAACGTCCGTGAGCCGTCCATGCGTAGCCGCTGTATTCGTCCAGACGGTAGAACTCGCCCACGTCTTCGGGGTAGCCTACAGCCTTGAAAACGCCCATGTTTTTGCCGCTGGAAAAAACGTATGCGCCGTCGATATCGTTGTTGATACGGATAACGCACTGCGCCACGAACTCTTTCTCGTCAAGCTGTGAGGACGCTATTTTTGTCGGCAGGGGATTTACGAAATACCGCCAGATAAGGGGCTCGTTGGTAATGGCGGGTATCTTTTTAGTGGGGATACGGCTCAGGTTCACAACGTCGAAATGACGGTCGAGGAAACGCTCGGTCTGTTCGCGGGACTCGGTTGAGTTGTAAAAAACGTGGAACGCGTACAGATCCTTGTATTCCGGATAGATGCCGTAGCCTGCAAAGCCGCCGCCCAGACCGTTTGAACGGTCGTGCATATATGAAATGGACTTCACGGCGTCGCTGCCGTTAAGCCGGTTTCCGTCTCTGCTGATAAAGCCTGTGATGGCGCAGCCGGAGGGAATTCTTATCTCGCCTTCTTTTAAAAGCATATGCTCACTCTCCTGAAAAAAATATGGGATAAAATTAACTGAATACTATTTTATCACATAAAAAAACATATGTCAATAGCGATTTGCAGGATTATTTATAGAAACTTGCAAAATTGAGTAAATATTCTATGAATAAAGGTGAAAAATAATATATTTTTGGCGATTATTACATTTTTAATTTCATTTTGAGGTGCGAAAATCGCGTATAAGCGACGTGCGCAACCGTCGGATACGGCAATTTCCACCCCTCGGTTGACAAATTGTACGCCCCGCTTTATTGATTTTCGGGGAAAAATAGTGTTTAATATAAATAACGGAAGCACAGAAAAATCCTTGCAAGGTCAAATACAAAAGCTGTTAAGTTATTCCGTTAAAGGCTGAGCCTTTACCCATGCCGCCATACTTTGACGGTAAGGGTAATACTCTGCCGAGACGAAAGATACCTCTGTATCACTACTCGTCTGAAATGGAAAAAATTTCATTTGGAAAGGTTGAATACTTATGATCTTAGCGGACAAAATCATTTATTTAAGAAAAAAGAGCGGCTGGTCCCAGGAGGAGCTTGCCGAAAAGCTGGGAGTAACAAGGCAGTCGGTATCAAAATGGGAGGGCGCGCAGTCCGTGCCCGACCTGGAGAGGATATTGCAGCTCGGAAAGGTTTTCGGCGTAAGCACCGACTATCTTTTAAAGGACGAGATGGAAACCGAGGAATCGGTGTCCGAAACCGACAGTGACAGTGACGGCAGTCCTTTGCGCAAGGTTTCTATGGAGGAGGCAAACCGTTTCCTGCGCATAAACGAAAAGCGGGCTCCCCATACCGCTCTCGGTGTGTCGCTGTGCATAATTTCTCCTATAGTGCTTATTATTCTTGCAGGACTCAGCGAATTCCCACCCGACTTTTTCGGAAGCTTTACCATAAGCGAAAATCTTGCGGGCGGCATAGGAGTTGCGGTACTGCTGGCATTAATTGCCTTTGCGGTGATCATCTTTATAATGTCGGGCAGGGAGCTAAGGGACTTTGAATATCTTGAAAACGAGTTCATAGACACAAACTACGGCGTAAGCGGCATGGCAAAGGAACGGCGGGAGGCGTACTCTTCAAAGCATACCAAAAGCCTTATTCTCGGAACGGTAATCTGCATACTTTCGGTAATACCTCTGTTTCTTGCAGCCATTACCGACGACGATCTTACCGCGATAATGGGATTTGTTATGCTTCTGGCGATGTGCTCCGTTGGAGCTTACATTCTGGTAAAAACCTCCATAATCAACGACGGCTACAATATGCTTTTGGAGGAGGACAGCTACAGCCGCGAAAGAAAGTCCGACAAAAAGAAACGCAGGGATATTATGGTAATTTACTGGCTGATTGTTACAGCGGTCTATATCGGTTATGTATTTTACTCCCGCGCGCATTTCTTTGATAAGGGCAGCTGGAGTGAGTTTGGGGTAAACGGTCTGGTTATCTGGGCTGTGGCAGGACTGTTATGTCCCGTGGTAGGCAGGATCGTCAAGATGATACGGAAATAAAGGCATTTGACATTTGCGGCTTTTCATGGTATAATAAAACACTAATTTTTACAGGAGGACACTATGGAAGCCGCAAAAATTCATGAACAAATAAAAAAACTGCATGACCCGAACCGCACGGTCATCGTCGGGATAGACGGCTTGGGCGGCGCAGGAAAAAGCACTGTTTCGGAGAAGCTGTACAAACTGCTCGGTGAGGAAAATTACAGCGTTACGATACTTCATATAGACGACTTTATCCACCCGAAAGCGGTAAGGTACAATGACAGCTACGCCGAATGGGAGTGCTACTATAACCTGCAATGGCGGTACGACTATCTGATAAGCGAGGTCATTACGCCCATAAAGCGCGGCGAATTTAACTCAAAGATAGAGCTTTACGACAAGGACAACGATACATACTATTTAAGTGATACCGATATCCCGTCCGGAAGCATTGTTATCATAGAGGGTATCTTTCTGCAAAGAGAGGAGCTTCGGGACGCGTTTGACTTTATGATATACATTGACATTCCCGAAGAAGTCAGACTTGAACGGGTTCTTGAAAGGGACGGCTATATCGGCGATAAGGAGCAGATAAAAGCCAAATATAACAACCGTTATTTTCCTGCGGAGCGTCATTATGTCGAAGTCTGTTCACCTTGCGATAAGGCGGACTGCGTCGTAAGGAGCGGGGAATGAAAGTAAAGTGGTTGTTTTTCGATTTGGGCGGAACTGTTTACGACGAAACTCTGTCCGATAAGCAGCGGATAGATAACCTCATAGAAAAGGCGCATTTGCAGATCACATACGAGGATTTATATTCCGAAATGCAGAAAGCGGCGAAGCTTTATGCTCCGTCGCCTTTTGCCGCTGCACGGAAAAGTCTGGGTATTGCCGAAAACGAGCCTTACTCAAATCAAAAGGAGATTTTGTACCCCAACGCTCTTGATGTGATAAAAAAGCTTTCAAAGTCGTACAGCCTTGGCATTATTGCAAATCAGCCTCCGAATACGGCGGAACGTCTGAAAAGCGATGGCTTGTCCGACTATTTCGGGATATGCCTGCTGTCCGAGTGCGTTGATCTGTTCAAGCCGGACAGACGGTTCTTTGAACGCGCGGTATCGGAAGCGGGCTATGAGCCGTACGAATGTGTGATGATCGGCGACCGATTGGACAACGACATTTCTCCCGCAAAAAGCATCGGTATGAAAACGGTGCGTATCGTTCAGGGACTGTATTCGGTTCAGAAAGCCGAAAGCGACTGCTTTGCCGATCGTGAGATAAATGAACTGACGGAGCTGCTTGATATAGATTTTAATATTTTATAAAATTGCAGCGGGAAAGTATACTATAAAGTACATAACAAAAAGTATGCGGAGGAATACGTGATGGAGCAAAAATCAAAACCCGATATCAGTTCGTCCGCGCTCCATATTATGGCAATGGGCTTCATGCTGTGTGATCATATGTGGGCAGCGCTTTTTCCTGCGGAGGAGTGGCTGACCTGTATCGGACGTATGGCATTTCCGATTTTTGCGTTTATGATCGCGGAAGGCTACCGCCGCACCCACGATCTGCGGAGGTATATGCTGCGTATGCTTTTATGGGCGTGTCTGTCGGAAATACCGTTTAATTTGATATACGGCGGCACTGTAGTTTTTCCGTATCACCAAAATGTGCTGTGGACTTTCCTCATAAGCTTGCTGCTTATCTTTGGTATCGAAAAATGCAGGTCGCGCTTTAAGGCTGTGACGGCGGCGCTGTTGTCAGCGGGACTTGCTTTGGTGGGATTTCTTCTCGGCTACGCGGTAATGGCGGATTACTACGGTGCGGGAGTCCTGACGGTTCTGACGTTTTATTTTTTTCGCGGACAGAACTGGAAAAGCAGGATAGGTCAGCTTTTGTGTTTGTATTTTTTAAATGTGGAGCTGCTGGGAGGATATTATTACGCATTCAAGCTGTTCGGTCATGACGTGGAATTCGTTCAGCAGGGACTTGCTTTGCTTGCGCTGATACCCATTTGGCTGTACCGCGGGAGACAGGGGATACACAATAAAATGTTTCAATACTTCTGCTACGGGTTTTATCCGCTACACATTATAGTACTGCTTATTATACGGGAATTTATGATGAAGTAGTCCGTACAAACGGTACACCTTTGCCAAAAGGAAAGCTTTTGCGTCCGAGGTTGACAAAATTCGGGAAACGTGGTATACTGAGGAAAATGCTTTGAAAGGAGCCAAAACCGATGATCTGTCCCGAATGCGGAAAGGAAACCAACGATAACGATATTTTCTGCGGCAACTGCGGCGCGGAAATTATAAATATTGACATACCTGTTCAAACCGATGAAACGGCTTCGCGCAGTAAAAAGAGCAGGCGTTCGTCCAAAAATCAAAATGCCGATAAAATGAAAAGCTTTAAGCTTGCGGCGAAAATTATCGCGGCTGTGATCGTTGTCGCCGTGATCATTATTGTAATAGTATCTGTGGCGGCTTCGATAAAAGCCTCCGAGGGACGCAAAATTTTTGACAGCGTACCTCTCGGCAGAGATATCGACATTATCGAGTCCACTACGGGCACGGCGTTTATAGGCGGCGAAAGCTCGGCTTACGGCGCGCTGAACCATATTGCGGACTATGACTACATCTGCGAATCGGAAAAAAGCGTGAACGTGGGCGGTATCGAGGTTCCCGAATGGGCAGTGCTGTTAAGAAAGGACGGCAGCGGCTCGGTAAACGAGGCTGTTCTGTACAATTTCTCGGTCATCAAACACAACTGGATGGGCAGCAAAATGGCTTCCGAGATCGAGACAAGCGCTGTCAGCTTTGGCGATTCCCTCAAAAGCGCGGAACGTTCGATCGGTCTTAAACCATATACTATAATAAAAGAAAGCACGTCGAATACCTCCACCTATGTGTACAGGTATCACTATGTTGACAGCGAGTCGGGCAACACTATTGTAAAGAATTTTTACATTGTTGTAAGCGACGTTGACAATCAGGTCAAGGACGTGCGCGATGAACAGCTTGATTATCTGAATCTTATATTGCAGGCGGAATAATCATTTATCGTGCGTTTGGAAGCGGATTAGGACGGTTAAATGTGCATGTTGCTGTAAATTTGGGCGTTTTATTTCGGGTTATGTGGATAAATCGCTGAAACTGAAAAAATCTGTTGACAAACCTCGATTAATGTGTTATTATATTTAAGTCGCTTCGGGGACGATAAAAATTTCCAAAAGAAATTTTAAAAAGGTACTTGACAAACTTGGGAATGTGTGATATACTTAAAAAGTTCCGCTGAGAGGTCAAGGCGACCCGATGTGAACACTCCATAATATGGAGACCGGAATCTTGAAAATTGAACAACAGGAAACGAATGAAGACCATACAAGGACCCTGAAACCCGGAGT
>JAIEDQ010000094.1 GCA_029067895.1 Oscillospiraceae bacterium
AACTTATACAGTGTGACCTTTAATTTAACGGTGTACAACGATAACGAACACCAAGAAATTGAAAACGCCTCGATAGCGCTTGCCCGTGAAAAGGGCAGATGGGTTTTGGTTCTGTAACGCTGCAACAAAAAATTCCCGCGAAGTCTTTTTCGCGGGATTTTTTTATTTATTTCAGCGCCGCGGCAAATTCCTCCGCAAGCTTGTCGATCCGGTTCAGGTCGTCCTCGGTTGGCTTCAGAAGCCATTTATAGGCGTCGTGAGCCTTTTTAAGTCCCAGACCATCGGCTCTTGCTTCAAGCATAGCACAGGCTTCGCCGCTCCAGCCGTATGAACCGAATACTCCGTAGGGCTTGCCGCGGTTTGTTATTGCGTCCACAACGGAAAGCACGTCCCAGACGGGTTTGAGCGCGTCGCGGTTTATTGTGGGAGAACCGAAGATAAGTCCTCCCGCATTGCCGATAGCCGCGGAAATCTCGCTCATGTCATGATCGATAACGTTATAGCACTTTGCGGAAACTCCCAGCTCGTTAAGCTTTTTGGCGTAACGCTCCGCAGCTGTTCCAGTGTAGCCGTATGCGGAAACGTAGAAGATAGCCGCAGTCCTGCCTGTCTCTTTCGGAGCGGCAAACTCAGCGTACTTGTCCATAGCCTGCTTGATACCCTTTTTCAGCACGGGACCGTGGGAACAGCACACCATGTCGAAATCCAGCGGTTCAAGCTTTGCAAGACCGTCCCTTACAAACTTGGGGAAAGGTCCGAATATCGCCGCGTAGTAGTACGCGAAAGCCTCATCGTAAGCGTCGGGATATGTTATCTCGTCGTCAGTGATAAGCGGCTCGCAGTAGTGCGCTCCGAGGAAATCGCAGGTAAATACGGTCTTTTTCGAGGGAACATAGGTAAAAATACTGTCGGGCCAGTGGAGATTTGGTGCGGAAATGAACTCCAGAACTATTCCCTGACCCAGATCAAGGGTATCGCCGTTCTTGACGGTCATGCTCTTAAACTGTGTGTTTGCAACGTTGGAAACGTTCTTTATCGCCGCCGCCGAACCAACTATAGTCACGTCGGGATTAATGCCGATTATCTCGTCCACAGAACCGCTGTGGTCGGGCTCGGTGTGGTTGAACACCACATAGTCGATCTCGGAGGGGTCGCATATCTGACGGATATTGTCCATCATAACGCCTCTGAAACGGTCGTGTACCGTCTCCACCAACGCAGTCTTGTCGCCTCTGATAAGGTACGCGTTGTAGGTCGTGCCGTACTCGGTTTTCATGATGATATCGAAAACGCGGAGATTGGGATTTATCGCGCCCACATAGTAGATATTCTCTTTCAGTTTAAGCATAAAAATGTTCCTTTCCTTTTATAATGTACGTACAATAGGCGGCAGTCCATCAAAACGGGCTGCCGCCTGTAAACAGCTGAAGCTGTTACAGCTTTGTAAATTCGCTTTTGCTCAGACCGCAAACGGGACATACCCAGTCCTCGGGAATATCCTCCCACTTTGTTCCGGGAGCAATTCCTCCGTCGGGATCGCCTTTTGCCTCATCGTAAACGTAAGAGCAGGGGCACTCATACTTATCCATAACAAACACTCCTTTGTTAAAGTATACTAAGTTGGTGCAGTTTTGATTATATCATAACTGCCTCTTCCTGTCAAGTATAATGCCCAAATTCCGTGAAAAAAATCACATTCTGCTTGTTCTTTCGTAAAATTTTGCAGCGCCCGCAAGGCGTTTCCCGCTTAGCCCTTGTATTCCTTGTGGAGCAGCTCGTTTTTCTTGTCCCAGAGCTGCTGCGAAAGGTCAACATAGTATTTGTGGGGATGCTCAAAACGCTTTACCTCGTCCCAGATAGTGTCAAGCTGTGCGGCGCAGTATTCGCGGATATCGTATGCGGAGGGTCTTTCGTACACGCAGCCGCCGTCCACGAAGATGGGTTCGAGAAGTCTTACCGCGCTGAAATGCTCCAGAACCTTGCGCTTGTAGGTGTGGTCGGGGTCGAAGATCTCATAGGGCTTTGTGTCGTCGATTATCTCGCCGCGGCAGGTAAGCACGTCCGCGATAGCCATTCCCGTTGAGGTATCGAAAAGTCTCCAGACCTCCTTGAAATCGGGATTTGTTATCTTTGTGCTGTTTTCCGAAAGCTTTATCTTGGGTACGATCTTATTGTCCTTTTCCACAGCCACAAGCTTATAGACCCCGCCGAAAACCGGCTCGGACTTGGAGGTTATCATTCTCTCGCCTACGCCGAAGCTGTCAACCTTTGCGCCCTGAACGAGAATGTCGCGAATGATGTATTCGTCCAGCGAATTGGACGCAACTATCTTCACATCGGGGAAGCCCTCGTCGTCCAGCATTTGTCTTGCACGCTTGGACAGATAGGTTATATCGCCACTGTCAATGCGTATTCCCGCAGGCTTTTCGCCCCTTGCACGCATTTCCTTGAACACCGTTATAGCGTTGGGAACGCCCGATTTAAGCACGTTATAGGTGTCCACCAGAAGCGTAGTGCCGTTTGGGTAACACTTTGCGTATGCCCTGAAAGCTTCAAGCTCACTGTCAAACATCTGTATCCAGGAGTGAGCCATTGTACCCAGCGCGGTAACGCCCATTTCCTTGTCGGAAATAGTACAGGCAGTACCGCAGCAGCCCGCGATATAGGCGGCTCTCGCGCCGTAGATAGCTCCGTCGAAGCCCTGCGCCCGTCTCGAACCGAACTCCATAACGGGTCTGCCCTCGGCGGCACGGACTATCCTGTTTGCCTTTGTTGCGATAAGGCTCTGGTGGTTAATGCAGATGAGTACCATAGTTTCCACAAACTGCGCCTGAATAGCGGGTCCGCGGACGGTAACAACAGGCTCTCCGGGGAAAATGGGAGTACCCTCCGGTATCGCCCAAACGTCGCAGCAGAAGCGGAAATCCCGCAGGTACTCTAAAAATTTCTCGCTGAAAATTCCCTTTGCGCGCAGATATTCGATATCGTCATCATCGAAGCTGAGATTGTTCATGTAGTCTATCATCTGATCGAGACCGCACATTATTGCAAAGCCGCCATCGTCGGGAACGCTTCTGAAAAACATATCAAAATAGGATATCATATCGCCCATGCCGTTCTCGAAATAACCATTAGCCATTGTCAGCTCGTAGAAGTCGGTGAGCAGTGTAAGGTTTCTTGCAGTTTTATTCATAGCAAACACGTCCTTGTCATATAATTTCGGAAACAAATTTTATGCCGCTGTCCTTCATTATCTTGTAGGCGGCTATGTTCATAAAGTCCGCGTTATGGTCTGGACTGTCGTATGTCTCCACGCAGTTTAGCGGAATGATTATCTCGGACGTTCTGTCCTGCGCCGTAAACCAGGTTTTAAGGGTAAGACATAGCTGCATAACGCATATATCGGTGCAGTCCCCCACTACGACAAAGGTGTTTACCTTGGGATTGCGCACAAGCTCGTGCATGAAGTCCTTTTCGTGAAATCCGTTTGTGGAATTTTTCTTTATCAGGAAGTATCCTCCCACCGCTTTCAGCTCGTCCACAAGCTCGCTTTCGCTTGTTCCGTCAATACAATGGGGCGGAAATGACGCAAACTCCGCGCAGTTTTCGCTGTGGCAGTCCGCAAGCGCCGCGATCGGGATACCCGAGCCTTTGCATTTTTTCATAATGCTTGCAACGTTCGGGATTATCCCCTCGATAATGGGCGACGACATCGCTCCCTCGCGGATAAATCCGTTTACAACATCGACCGCGATCAATGCCGTTTTTTCGGGAACAAGCTCTGAAAAGTCCATGGAAGAAAGCCCTTTGATCTCGGATATCAGTCCGCACACAGTTTCCCTGCACATATCGGGGGTTTGGGTGGAAAATTTTCTCATTCTGACCGCGCTCCTTTTTCATTAATTTGTGACAACAACACGTCATAGCAAATTTCGGAATATATACTTACATTATATAGCAAAATCCCTATCATTTCAATATATTTTTTTAAAATGATTGCATTTTCCCGTAAAATATTTTATAATGTTATTGACAAATATGTGAAAGGAGCTGTACTTTTTCCCTCTTTTGGTTAAAGTATTGACAATATATGAAAAAGTTAATCACTATAGTTATGACGGCGGCGCTGCTGCTGTCGGGCTGTTCGAGCGTAAGTCACGAGATACCGTTGGAGGAAAAACTGTCGGCAGCGGAGACCGTTTTCGAGACAAAAGCGGCTTCCGATACCGTAACAACAGTTCCAACGGAAACCGTGTCCGCTGCGGAAACTACGACCGAAAAGCCCGTACCCGAATTTGCCACCGTAAGCGTTGTCGCCGTTGGGGACAACCTTATCCACTCCAGCATCTACAAGCAGGCTGCCGCCCGCGACGGAAACGGCGGCTACGACTTTGAGTACGCCTACAAAAACGTGGAAAGTCTTATCCGCCGCGCGGATATGGCGATAATCAATCAGGAGACCCTTATCTGCAATGATGTGTTTGAGCCGTCCACATATCCGCGGTTCAACAGTCCCTCCGCTTTGGGAGACCATATGCTTGACATCGGCTTCGACGTGTTCACCATAGCGAACAATCACACTCTTGACAAGGACGAAGCGGGACTTATCGCCTGTCTCGACTACTGGGACAGCCGCGAAGCCGCCGTTGTCTGCGGCGCGTACCGCAACGCCGAGGACAGAGCAAATATCCGCACAGCCGAATTTGGAGGCATTACGTTCTCGTTCCTGTCCTATACCGAGTCCCTGAACGGTCTCAGCCTGCCCGCAGGAAGCGAGCTTTCAATAGGGGACGCTTACGATCTGGAGACTATGAAGTCCGAGATAGCCGCGGCGCGGGAAATTTCCGACGTGTGCGTGGTGGCTCTCCACTGGGGAGTTGAGGACTCCGACATTATCAGCGACTATCAGCGCAGTACCGCGAAAATTCTTGCGGACGCGGGCGCGGATATCATTATCGGCAACCACCCTCACGTTCTCCGCGATATTGAAGAGATACAGTGCGAGGACGGCTCAACCGCCCTTTGCGCATACTCGCTGGGTAACTTTATTTCCGCCCAGAGTGTGGGAAAAAATCTTATCGGCGGTGCGCTTAAATTCAACGTTTCCATACGAATTGACGAGGAAGCGGAGGAAGATCAGCAGCCAATTATCGGCAATATCGAATTTGTACCCATAATCACTCACTACGACGGAAGCTATAAGGACGTAAGGCTCTATCCCCTGTCTGGCTACAGCCGCGAGCTTGCGGAGTCCCACGGAGTAAAAAGCATGAGCCGCTTCGGTTACGACTATATTTTCGAGGTGCTGGAAAAAAATATCAGCGATAAATACTTCGACCCCGACGATTACTATGTCAGCGAATGATTACAATTTGGTATAAATACTCAAAACCCCTTGAAAAGCGTTTTTTTATAAGGTATAATATTCAGTAGACAACGTGAAGCCGGCATTCGGTCGGCGGCAGGAAAGGAATTTCAATGATAAAAACCGTTTTCGGGGCTTTGCTCCAGTATTTCCGCAAGCTTGACAAGCCGCTGTTTATCGCAGTCTGCGGCGTGTCCATGTTTTCGGTGACGCTTATGTACTCTCTGGTACAAAATGAAATAGTAAGCCTCCAGCATCACGGGAGTATGTATAAACTGCAATTTATCTGCTTATGCGGCGGGGCGGTTATCGCGCTGATCATGTCAGCGCTTGATTACCATAAATTCACAAAGCTGTGGTTTCTGTACGTACCCGCCGCGGTGGGGCTTACCCTGCTTACATTTACCTCGCTTGGCTACAGACCAAGCGAGAGCGCGGACGATATAGGCTGGATAAAATTCGGTCCCACAACGCTTCAGCCCTCGGAGGTTCTCAAAATAGCTTTTATAATGTCCTTTGCCCTGCACCTGTCAAAGGTGGGGGACAAGATCAACCATATAGGTCATGTGATAATGCTGTGCCTGCACGGAGCTGTCCCCACGCTTATAGTTGTGGCTCAAGGTGACGACGGAACGGCTCTGGTGTTCTTTTTCATGTTCGTGTGCATGATGTTCGCGGCGGGAATTTCGTGGAAGTACATACTTCCCTGCCTTATCGCCGCGCCTGTGGCAATATGGGTGCTGTGGGAGGAAATAATGCTCCCGCACCAGAAAATGCGGTTCTTGGTGCTGTTTCAGGAGGACCCCATGAACGACCCTGAATTTGCCGCCATTGCCTATCAGCAGTACTGGGGAAAGCTTGCGCTGGGTTCTGGACAGCTTTTCGGCAAGGGTCTTTTCGCAGACGAATACGTCGCCGTACCATACGTCCAGAACGACTTTATTTTCACCTATGTGGGACAGTGCTTCGGCTTTTTGGGGTGCGTTGCGCTTTTAGCGGTGCTGTCGTTTATATGTCTGAAAATCGTTATCGACAGCAGGATAGCCAAGGACGATCTGGGAAAATTCATGTGCATAGGCGTGTTTTCCATGATTTTTATTCACTGCATTCTCAATCTGGGAATGGTGCTGGGAGTAATGCCCGTTATCGGCGTTCCCCTGCCCTTTGTAAGTCAGGGCGGTACAAGCATGGCGAGTATGTTCGTATGTATCGGACTTGTCATGAGCGTGTACTCCCATTCGGAAAAAAATTACCGTCTTTTCTATGACGCAAACTGAACGGACGGAAAATTCCGCAAACAGAAAGGAAATGTCCGAAATGAATAATACTTCGGCTTTTGCCGCAAGCGACTACGACAGTGAGATACTCCGCACAGTTCCGTTTTATGAGGAGCTGTACAAGCAGATCGCGGAAACGGCGAAAGCTTTGGGAAATAAACCTCTGTCATGGCTTGATATTGGCTGCGGAACGGGAAAAACCGCGGAATCCGTGTTTGGGAAGATACCGCTTGAAAGATTTGTTTTTGCGGACATTTCCGAGGAAATGATCGGGATTTCCAAAAGCCGTTTTCATTTTTCCGAAGCGGAATTTATTGTTTCCGACATTTCAGGTTTAAGCTTTTGCGAGGAATTTGACGTTGTTACCGCTGTTTTAGTCAGTCACTACCTGAAAATTCCCGAAAGGAAAGCCGCTTTGGAAAACTGTTTCCGCGCTCTGAAAAAGGGCGGGATACTTATTACGGCGGAAAATTTTGCACCGTCCGGAACTATACTCGAAAAGCTGTACCTCAAACGCTGGGAAAGCTTTCAGCTTGAACAGGGAAAAGCTCCCGAAGCCTGCCGCAAGCATCTGGAAAGACACGGCAAAAGCTATTTCCCGATAACAATTTACGAAAGCCTTGACCTGCTTCGCGGGTGCGGATTTGCGGAATCGGAAGTGTTTGCGCTGTCCTGCTGTCAGGCTGCATTTATTGCTGTAAAATAAATCCAAAAGGAGAATTACATATGAAAAACATTGACGCCACACTTGAAAAGCTGTACGGAAAAAACGCTCTGACCGCCCAGAGGGAACGTTATCAGAATGCCGAAAAGGCTTTTGAGGAGCTGTTCGGGGACGCGGCTAACGCCATGATATTCTCCGCTTCGGGACGTACTGAAATAGGCGGAAACCACACCGACCACAACCGCGGAAAAGTTCTTGCGGCGGCGGTAAGCCTTGACGTTATCGCTTTTGTTGTTCCCACCGACGACGGCGTTATTACCGTGAAATCCGAGGGTTTCCCGCAGGACGTTGTGGATACCGCAGACCTGTCCGTACATGACGGGGACAAAAACACCTCAGCGGCTTTGATAAGGGGCGTTGCGGACGGCATGAGCCGTAACGGTTTTGCTGTTGGAGGCTTTAAGGCGTACACCACTTCAAGCGTGCTTAAAGGCAGCGGAATTTCCTCCTCGGCGGCGTTTGAGGTACTTATCGGGACTATCCTTTCCCACCTCTATAACGGCGGAAACGTGAGCGCAGTAAAGATAGCCCAGATCGCGCAGTACGCGGAAAACGTACACTTCGGCAAGCCAAGCGGTCTTATGGATCAGATGGCGTCCTCGGTGGGCGGCTTCATCGAGATAGATTTTGAAAGTCCCGAAAATCCTGTTATCCGCTCCATTGACTACGATTTTGCCGCAAGCGGACACAGTCTTTGCATTGTGGACACAAAGGGCAACCACGCCGACCTTACTCCCGAATACGCGGCTATTCCCAAGGAAATGAAGTCGGTTGCGGAATTTTTCGGCAAATCCGAACTGAGGGATATTACTCCTGAACAGCTTTGGGAGAACATGGAAGCTGTCCGCCAAAGCTGCGGGGACAGAGCCGTTTCCCGCGCATTGCATTTCTTTGATGAGAACGCAAGGGTGGACCGCGAGGCTTCCGCGCTTGACAGCGGAGATTTCAAGACGTTCCTGCATGAAGTTACAGCCAGCGGAAACAGCTCCTTTAAGTATTTGCAGAACATCTTCGCCGTTTCCGACTCACACAGTCAGGGCATGGTTCTGGGACTCTACAACGCCGAAAAGCTTCTGGACGGCAGGGGCGCGTGCCGCGTACACGGCGGCGGATTTGCGGGTACTATTCAAGCGTTTGTCCCGAATGATATGCTGGACGGCTTTGTTTCGGGCATGGAAAAGCTTTTCGGCGCGGGAAGCTGCTACTGCCTGTATATCCGTCCTCTCGGCGGAACGAAGATTTGCTGAAACAAAAATTATCCCCTGTACATTTTAAGCGAATAACGATACAAAAGTATTTTTCGTCTCGGCAGAGAATTACCCTTACCGTCAAAGTATGACAGCAAGGGTAAAGGCTCAGCCTTTAGGCAGGTAGCGATATAGAATTTTTAAAAATATCGTTATAAAAACAAATACAGCGGATTATGTTAAACGGCTGTGGATTAAGTTCCATAGCCGTTTATTCTTTTTTCTTTAGATAAGTTCAATAAAGCATATCCGCATGACGAAAGCGGCAATAAGATACTGTTATCATCAACTGAATTTTTATGCTCCAGTAAAGCTAAAGAATGACATTTAAAAAGGAGTGAATTGGATAGAACGTTGGTCGCAGCTTAGAAAAAGAATTGATATGGACAAGAAAGTCTTTATAAATAAATTTATTTAGGTATATCCAATATGAGAGCTATCCCCCATTCTGAGATCAGAGTTTTTATGATGATTGACTTTTTTGAGGCTATCTGCTATAATTAGCAGTAATCACGCAAAAACGGAGGTGAGGGCAGATGATAACTATAGCAATATGCGATGATGATAACAGTCAAATTAATGCTCTGAAAAAAATGCTGACTGAATGGAACAGTAATACTATTATAAGCGAATACAACTCGGCAGAACAATTTCTATTTAATTATCCCGATGTTTCTTGTGATCTGCTCCTGCTTGATATTGAAATGGGTGATATGAACGGAATGGAGCTTGCCAAGGAGCTAAGAGCCAAGGGCGATATGCTGCCGATAATATTCATCACCGGATTTTCGCAGTACATCGGTGACGGCTATGATGTGGAAGCGCTGCACTATCTTATGAAACCCGTGGACAAGAAAAAGCTGTTTCAGGTGCTTGACCGATATGCATTCCGTCATAAATCGGACAGCAGAGTAATTTTGCCCATCGGAAATGAATCGGTGCTTGTAGCTTCTGATGATATTGTGTATCTTGAAGCATTCGGAAAGAAAACACAGGTCACATTGAACGATGGAAAAGAGATCGTCTGCACCTGCGGATTGAGTGAAGCTTCCGAAAAGCTGGGGCAAGGCTTTGTTTCCTGTCACCGCTCATATGTGGTGAACATCGGAGCGATCAGAAAAATTTCCAGAAGTGAGATCACAATGGACAGCGGCAAAAAAATACCGATTTCCCGCAGATCATATGACAGCGTAAACAGAGCATTTATTGAATATTACAAGGAGGCTCGAAAATGAACACAGCTGTCATTGTTATTTTCATCATTTTCTGCATCGCATTGCTGATAGCTGTATTTTTCCTTATCAGAAAAATATTCTACTATCTTGTGGATAGGCGTATTGCTGAGTTTCAAAATGACCTTATCAACAAGCAGACTGAGGAAGTTCAGAATATGTACCGTCAGATGCAAGCATGGCGGCACGATTACCGCAATCATATTCAGAATATGAAAAACCGTCTTGGCGGAGATCAGGGCGAGCTTGAACAGTATCTCGACGATTTAGCTGACGATCTCACGCAGGCAGATACCTCTATCCAAACAGGAAATGTTATGGCGGACGCTGTACTTAACAGCAAGCTGTCGGTTGCGGAGCAGAAAGGGATCCGGCTCAATATCAAGGCATATATCCCGCAGGGCGTGGCTATGACCGATGTGGAGCTGTGTTCGATATTGGGAAATCTAATCGATAATGCTATGGAGGCTTGCGAAAAATTATCATACGATCAGCGCTTCATGCGTGTATATATTGATGAATTCAAGGGACAATTTTATCTTTCTGTGCAGAATTCCTCTCCGCCTGTCAGGCGTGACAGAGGGACTTACCGTACCACAAAAGCAGGCTCTCACGGCTTCGGGCTGTTCCGTATCGACCGTATTGCAAAGAAATACGGCGGATATGTCAACCGTCAGTATGAGGAAGGGATATTTGCCACCGAGCTTCTTGTGCCATTAAATGGATAATTCTTGTTATTCATTCCGTATTTTGACCGTTCGTTCCGAATTTTGCACGAACGGTCTTTTTTGTGTTATACTAAGGATTGAGGTGAGGTATAGTGAAACGTGTTAAGATAGCGAAATACACCAAAGAGAAAAATAAAGCCGCATGGGCAAAATACAATGCGGAAATAGCCGAAAGAAAATACGGCTTATGGGAAAATCTTCGGTATGTTTTTTCGCAGGCATGGGCAGCCGATAAGCTCTTGGTAATAATGATGCTAACGGGCTTTCTGCTTGATAAGGGCTTGGATATAGCGTCCATGTTTACGGATAAATATGTGGTAGAGCTTGTACTCGGCGAACAAAGCAGATACAAGCTTGCGGCGATAGTCATAGGTCTGCTTATAGGCGGACGAATTTTGATGTGGCTTAACTG
>JAIEDQ010000095.1 GCA_029067895.1 Oscillospiraceae bacterium
GTGCAGGAAAGCATTGACTTTGAACGCTACTTGAAAGAAAACTCGGACAGCAGAGATTTGCCGTCCCAATGGCATTTTGACAACGTGGTCGAAAATCTTGAAAAGACCAAAGAAGTCATTTTCCAAATTTTCGGCTGATACGCGATACGGCAATCAGAACGGAGGAATAATTTATGAACGTACAAACCGCGACTGCACCTGCAAACAATCCGCATATAAACTATCCCGAAAAAATTTCACCGGATACTCCCGCGTTTACAATACCTTGGAGCACTGAGCAGACGACCGACACGACTGTCGTTCGGAACGCTCCCGACGTTGACCCTGTAAGCGCAATGGAGTCCATGACGGGAAAAACCGCGGCGAACGAGCCCAGCTATTCCGTTACCGACGAGGAGGCGGAGTATTTTCGCGAAAAGTACGGGGATACCTATAACGAAAGCATGGCTGACGAGTTTTACTACGAACTTGCGGACAAGGGTATCATTTCGGAAAACGACGCGGGCTATGCTTCTGGCACTTTTGCGGTGATACCAATAGAGATACTGGGTCCCGACGGGCGACCTGCAAATCTTAACGATTATATTTCTGTTCCGGGCTGTGCGCCTGTTCACGTAAAAACAAGGCAGATAGGCGGCAGAGTATTTATCAAGGACGTAAGCCGCACTGACGAGAACGCCTACAAGCGCGAATGGGAACGCTTCAAGTCGGAGTATGACCGCGAAATAATCACATGGGAGGACGCGGTGCAGGAAAGCATTGACTTTGAACGCTATCTGAAAGAAAACTCGGACGGCAGGGATATTACGTCCCAATGGCACTTTGACAAGGTTTCGGAAAATCTCGAAAAGACCAAAGATGTTATTTTTCAGATTTTCGGAGAATAAATTTTGTAGGGGAGGAAACCGGTATGGATATTCAGCTTCAAAAAATGGTAAGCACAGACCCTTATCTGAACAAGCTGGGTCTTGACCTTAAAAACAGCGATATGCCCGTTATAGACTTTGCGGATTTTCTGGTGGAAAGCGGAATGTTTTCCTCCAGAGAGGAGCTTTCGGAATACATAAAGAGAACAAGCGTACCCTATGTTGAGGGAAGCGGGGATTTTTATCCCAACGGAAGCATACACAGCGAGACCTATGAGGAATACTGCAAAAGAATGGAGCGGAACGCGCAAAATTCCGACAGGTCGAATATTGCTGTTATAAATATTCCCGACTATGAATACTACACCGGAAACGAGGGTTATACAAGCTGCGTTCAGGGGGATCCGAGCGATCCCATGATTGCCGCCCAGAACCGCGCTGTAAACTACGGCATGAGGTATAAAAGCTCCTGCTTTGATTTTACCAATCAAAATGATTACCTTGCTCTTACAAAAAGCGCAGACTATACGGGCATGACCGCTGCGGAAAAGTACAGAGCGATCTATGAAAAATATCAGCACTGCTACGGCAGAAATTTCCTTGACGCGCTGGCAATAAACTATACGGCTCCCATGCAGAACGACCCCTATACAGAGCTTTGCGAAAAGTTTGAGACCGAGATCGCAAACGTCTGCGGTCTGAGCGGGGAATATTCGGAAAGAGCGGAACAGCTTCGGCAGTTAAGGCGTGAAGCCTTGTACGGAGAGAAAGCCTCGAAAGAGGAAGTCCGTCAGATGATAACAGAAAAATATCCCCCAATGGGAGAAATAACTTTCCGCGATTTTTACAAAATGACAAACGAAATGGAAATGTGCGGAGTAGGCGGACACGTTAACAATTGGATAGGCGAGATATTCAGCAGCGTTGGCGGATACTACTCCAACGGTTCGGGAGGATACGATCTCAGGGAAAATATGATGGACACAAAGGTGACTTTCGACCATCTCAGGTTTATGCAGAAAAGCTATAACGGAAGACTTTCATCCGGTATTTCAATGCACCCCGATTTCGGTACGGTTCTGAACGAGCTTATGGCGGCGTACAGGAGCAGTTCTGCGAACGAGCGCGGCAGAAGCGCAATATCAAACTCTCTGCTGGAGGAAATGCGCAGCCGTTCTGTTGGGGTAATGTCAAACACACCCTATGCAGAAAAAAGCGAAGATAAGAGCGCGCAAAGCATAAACGCTTCGGAACTGCCTGTTGCGGATTTCTCTCAAAAACAGCCTTATTCCACAGGCGACAGTAAAAAGGATTATCTTATCAGCATAGGCGGCAAGTACAGAAAATCCTGTTGGGACGACGCACACTGGACAGAGCTTGACGCTCTTACAAAAGCAGCCGACTATACGGGTATGTCCGACGCCGAAAAGTACAGGGCGATCTATGAAAAATATCAGTACTGCTTCGGCGAGAATTTTCTTGACACGGAGGCTATCGGCTTTTCCAGACCTCCCGCTTCGGAGGACGGCTGTCATCTTACCGTTCTGAAGTTTTACGATGAGCTGAAAGAAAATTTCGGCAGCCGTACAAAATCAATGGAGATACGCTGCGAAGCTCTTTACGGCACGACCGATAAATATGAAGTCCGTCAGGCAATTATCGATAAATACACAGACGGCAGAAATATCACGCTGGGCAACTTTTATAAAATGGCGAACGAGATGTACGAGTGCGGCGTAGGCGGAGACATTATGAACTGGGTGGACGAGTCGATGGATTGGGTCGCCGCAAAAGAATATGGCGCGGAGACTATCTGGGAGTATCTGGATTACCTTAAAAACTGCGCCGTCGGCGTAAACGACCCAAGCACAATAAAGTATCAGCGGCTCGACCAAAACGTCAGCGGAGAATTTATCGAACAGCTGAAGTATTTCGCATTCACCGGCAAGGGAAAATTCGGTGATGCCATGAGCCAGATATTAAATTCGATCGACGTGGAAACGAGTTCGTCGGGCAGCCGCAGCAGAGGCGCGGTATCAAACTCTCTGCTGGAGGAAATGCGCAGCCGTTCCGTTGGGGTAAGGGCAAGCGTATAAACTGTACAAATAAAAACAGATACTGCTGTTTTGGCAGTATCTGTTTTTTGTGTCAGGATTTCTTTTCCGCAAGCAGGATAGGATACCCGCTTTCATAGGGCTTGACTATATCGGGGTGGGAATCCGCATATGCGAAAATTTTCTCCGCCAGACCGTTATTAGCCAGCTCCCCGCAAAGCTCCGACAATGGTTTTGAGTACATGGTGGGACATATTGAAGCCATTGAAATGACCCTGTTCCCGCCGAAGTCCATAACACGGTATGGCCATATGCGGCAGTCGAAAGGCTTGTCGTCGCCCAGACGGCAGCCTGTTTTGTGGTCGAGCATGGGACAGTAGTAAAGCTCGTCCTCGGCTTCGTCCATGCGGAATATCCAGCCGTCTCCCTTTTTTACAAAGGAAACGTCGGGGAAACGTTCCTCGACCTGAGCTTTCAGACCGTCCTCCAGAATAGGGGTCTCCCATATATCGTATTTGTCGAATATACAGCAAATTTTGCAGGACGCGCAGTCCTCGCCCTTTAAAATATTTTTAAGCATAAAACCTGTCCTTTCGTGTCCTTTCGGGAATATTTTTTCCGCTTTGCGGGACAATAATACCAAAACGCAAAACGGAGGAATTATTATGAATGTTTCAAAACAGCAGTACGATACTCTTGTGAAAAAAATATCGCCTAATTCCAAAAGCTGGATCGACATACCGAAAGCCTTTGTTATCGGCGGTATTATTTGCTGCATAGGTCAGGGGCTTACCGATATGTACGGACGCGCAGGCTTCGACGACAAGACAGCCGCAGCGTGGACGTCCATTACCCTTGTTTTTCTCAGCGCCCTGCTGACGGGTCTGGGCTTGTATGAAAAGATTGCCAAGCACGGCGGCGCGGGAACTCTCGTACCCATAACGGGCTTTGCCAACGCGGTGGCGTCTCCCGCTCTGGAATTCAAAGCGGAGGGCTTTGTTCTCGGTGTGGGAGCGAAAATCTTCGCCATCGCGGGACCCGTTATTCTTTACGGTACAGCCGCGTCGGTACTGTACGGACTTGTCTACTATCTGTTTTTAAGATAGCTATTCATCATTTGTCCGAAAAACAAGTTACAGCCACAGCCGTGATATTATCGCGGCTGCCGTTTTCTATAGCGCGCTTTACCATGTCCGCAAGTCTTTTCGGGAGGCTTTTCGGCTGAGCAAGTATATCCTCGAACTCGCCGTTTGTAAGGCTGTCCGACAGACCGTCGCTGCACATCAGTATCACATCGCCGTGGAGCAGTCCCCCCTCCACAGGCATTATCTGGGGCTTTGGGTCGTCGGAAAGACTTCCCAGCACGGGGAATATCACATTCTTTTTCGCGTGGGTACGCTTCTCCTCGCCTGTAATTATGCCCTGATCGTACAGCATCTGCACCAGAGACTGGTCGCGGGAAAGCTGCTTTATCTTTCCGCCGCGGTAACGGTACATTCTGGAGTCGCCCGAATTTATCATCACGGCGTTGCCCTTGTCGTCAACAGCGAGAGCGCATAGGGTGGTCTGCATATTTTCGGTATTGTGTGTTATTCCGTATCGTTTTAGGGAATTATGCACAGACAGAATTTTCTTTTCGTAATCGGTCTTTGGCGACGGTTTAAGACCCGAGAGCAGCTCCAGAGCCATACGCGAAGCAACCTCGCCCGAAGCCTCGCCGCCAACGCCGTCCGCAACGGCAGCGATCATCGGCGCGGAGACGTTGCTTTCCATTTCCGCCGAGGACATTACTATACGGTTTATGAGAAACGCGTCCTCGTTATTTTCGCGGACAGAGCCTTTGTCCGTGATGCCGCAGCAGTAGAACACTAAGCCGCCCTCCTTTCGTAAAAAATCGCATATGTATATTATATACCGAAATCGTCTGTTTTTCAAGAGGGTAAGCACAAATTTGCACAAAACATTCATATAACAAAACTTCAGTCGGCAAAGCCGCCTAAGTGTGCCGCATGAATTTACTTTTGTATCATATTGCCAAAACCGTAAAAAAGATGTATAATAATTTTATAAGCAAATACGATACTATTACTTCTGAAAGGAACGGTGCTTTTATATGAAGCTCAGATTCTACAACGCTCAGATCCTTACAATGGAAAACCTCGAAATCTTCAGCGGGGAACTCCACACCGACGGCGATACTGTTACATATGTGGGAAAGGAAAAGCGCGATGGCAGCTTCGACCGCGAAATAAATCTCTGCGGAAACCTTATCATGCCCTCGTTCAAAAACGCTCACACTCACTCGGCAATGACATTCCTGCGCTCCTACGCGGACGATATGCCGCTGAACGACTGGCTTTTCAAGCAGGTCTTTCCCATGGAGGACAAGCTCACTCCCGACGACGTTTACGAGCTTACCAAGCTTGCCGCTCTTGAATATTTTTCGGGAGGAACTACCGCGGCGTTCGATATGTACTTCCACCCCGACCGTGTAATCGAAGCGGCAGTTGAAACTGGTCTGCGCATGGTAATATGCGGTGCTGTTTCGGGCGGAAACAACGCTGCCGACTACGATTCCGCTCTCTCCCGTCTGGAGGACTACCATAAACGCTTTAACAGCATGGGTCCCCTTGTTTCCTTTAAAATGGGCTTCCACGCCGAGTACACAACCGACATTTCCATACTTAAAGGAATTGCAGAGCTTGCCCAAAAGTACAAGCAGCCCCTCTACACCCACAACAGCGAGACCGCAAACGAGGTGCAGGGCTGTATCGAGCGGCACGGGAAAACTCCCACGGCTCTGTTTGAGGAGCTGGGTATGTTCGAGTACGGCGGAGGCGGTTTCCACTGCGTACACATGACCGACGGGGATCTGGAAATTTTCAAGCGCCGCGGACTTTGGGCCGTAACAAATCCCTGCTCAAACTGCAAGCTTGCAAGCGGCATTGCCCCTCTTGACAAAATGAACGACATGGGAATAAATCTTGCCATAGGTACGGACGGTCCCGCAAGCAACAACGCGCTGGATATGTTCCGCGAAATGTACCTTGCTTCAGTCCTCCAGAAGGTACGGGAGAACAACGCTGCGGCAATGCCCGCCGAAGCCGTATTGAAAGCGGCGGTATCGGGCGGCGCGCTTGCAATGGGTCTTACGGACTGCGACGTTCTTGCCGAGGGCAAAAAGGCGGATATGATGGTAATTGATATGAACCGTCCCAATATGCAGCCTGTGAATAATATTGTAAAAAATCTCGCCTTTGCGGGAACGAGGGACAACGTTAAAATGACCGTGAGCGGCGGCGTTGTGGTATACGAGAACGGCGAGTTCCCAACCCTTGACGCAGAAAAAATCTACGCTGCGGCAAACAGGGTAACCGCAGAGAAAAAAGGTTAAGCCTTTCGTGCAAACTTTATTTCCAAACCGAACTTTCGTCTCGGAAACAAAATTTGCCGCTGTCACTATAGACGGCGGCAAGCATAAAGGCTCAGCCTTTCGGCTCACCTTATAAAACAAAAAACGGGAAAGACAAAGCTTTCCCGTTTTTTGTTCTCTCTTATTCAGCACCAAAGTCTGACTGAAATCAATTTAAAAAATATACGTTAACGTCCTGTCTGCCCCAGCTGTAGCAGTCGCTCTCGGAGTTCATGAAAAGGTCAACGATAATGCTTCCCCTCATGACCGCTCCGCCTGTATCGGCTGCAATTGCGTAGCCGTACACCTTTGAACCGTCCGAGGAAGTGATATACAGCTCCGTGCCGTAGGGGATAACGTCGGGGTCTACCGCAACAAGTCCGACAGCGGCGGTTCTTCCCGTAGAGGTAAGCGAACCTGCGGGAGCGGTGTAAGCGCAGGACGAACCTGTCAGCACCTTTGAATAGCTGATAGGAGTTCCGTTCGCGTCAAGAGCAACGTCAGAAGTATAAGCCGCGGCGGGAGCTTCGTAAACCGGCTCGGGCTCAGGCTCGGGTTCAGGCTCTTCTTCCTTTGTGCCCACGAGGATAACCTCGTCAACAGGCTCGGTAATGTCCTCGTCTATAACAGCTGTGGAGACAAGCTCGCCGTCCACATAAATAAGGCGCTTGGTAGTCTCGATCTCGCCCTCCTCGCCGTCAACAACGGTCTCGGTGTAGCCTATAAGGTAAGAATCGTCCTCACGGTACTTTGTGGCGTACTCTATGGTCTTTACCTCCACATTTTCGATAATGTCAACGCGGTTGACAACAATGTTTGTCCTGTCGTTGAGAGGTTCGGCGAGACCAATATTTATAAGGTCGTCATCGTAGACTGTAACGCCTGCCGCAGAAAGCGCGTCCGATACTGTTCCGGAGCATTTAACGCCCAGATTTTTTCCGTCAACGCTGATCTTCACGTCGTACTCCTTGGGGGGCATAACGGTCACGACAGCGGAAGCGGAGGCGGGGATTTCGGGAACTGCGGAAAGAGCGGTATCATCGGAACTTAAAGCGACAGCGGATATAACAGCCGCGGCGGAAACAGCCAGCGCGACCGAGGAAACAGCGGCAGCTCTTATTTTTAACATCTTTGATTTTTTCAAGTTCTTTAAGATTTTTTTACAATTTGCAGCAGCGGAGGAATATCCGCAGCGGTTCTTTGCGTTATTACTCATAAAGACTCCTTTCAAAATCGGTTACAAAATCATTACAGAACGAAAGCTAATGTAACCGTTCAGCAACTTTATCAATTATAATCAACAAACCGCTGTTTGTCAAGGAATTTTTGAGGGGCGTTTTTGTGCATTTTTTACAAATCATTTGGAAATTATTTGTCGTCAAAAGGAATTATATTCCATTTTATCCGCTGACAAGCCAAATTTTGCCTTAATATTTTGTGCAGCTTAACTAAATCGGCTTTTGGGTCGGGCGGCAAAAAAGTCAAAAAAAGTCATTTATGGTATTTGCAGGAATATAGATTGACAATTTTCAAGGATAAATTAATATTTTTGACGATATACACTGCCAATATGCACGGTTTTGTACAAAATTCGACCTTATTTTTTGTGCAGTATTTTCAAATGTTCCATGCAAAGACCGCTATTAAAAACGCCGATCGTTTTCAAAGCCGCGGACGGATATACTATATAATGTATATCCAAAAAGGACGCTGTGCAAATTGTAGTTCTGCGCAAGGTCTAAGACGGTGCAGCCGCTTTGCTTTACTGTTTTAATAGTATATTGTGAAAAATACCAACATCAGGCATTTTTCGCGGAAATAAATATACTATATTACATAGATAAATTTTCAAAACATGAAAAATTAACGTTATTCTGTTGACATCAGTGAAAAAAAGGTGTATTATAATAGGGTATAGGTATTTCTTAACGTCGCTTCCGCTGCATAACCCCGCCGCAGAGGGGGAAGCGAATCCGATTTTCTGCGGAGATGGGCAGGAGCATATGTATTTCGGCAGCGTTAAATTCTTTAAACACCTTATTTATACCGTGTTTTTTACGTGGATCGCCGCGGCTACATTCCTTGCGGTGTTCTTCGGGTTTAAATATTTCTCCGAAAAGAAAAACGCCGAAGCGGTGGCTGCAAGCAGCTTCCCCGGTCAGATCGTTATCCCCGACGGCGCAAGCGTTGAACAGATATTTCTGGTCATGGCGACAAAAAGATATTCCTCCGGGGATATGCTGGACGTTATCAAAAGCGGCGATGAGGAGATCTTTGCCGAGTATGTCAAGGACTATATCGCCGAAAATCCCGATCTTTTTGCCGACGGCGACAATGCTTTAAGCGGCGCGGGTACTCCCTTCGCTTCTTCGGACGAGCCGTACATGGAGCTTTATCCGGAGCTTTACGCCGAAAACCCTCCCGCAGCCTTCAAGGAGGACAGCGGCACGATTTACCTCACCTTTGACGACGGTCCGTCGGACAGAACACCCGACATTCTGGAAATACTTGACAGATACGACATAAAGGCAACCTTCTTTGTCTGCGGAGGAAACGGCGAAAAAGAGCAGGAGCTTATGCGCCAGGTCGCCGAGGCGGGACATACTATAGGCATACATTCGATATCCCACGACTATGAGAAGATTTACGCAAGCGTGGAAAGCTATCTGGACGATTTCTATGAGACATATATGTCGGTCTACAATGCCACGGGCGTCAAGCCTCAGATATTCAGATTCCCCGGCGGGTCGATAAATAATTACAACCGCTTCACCTATATGCAGATAATCGCCGAAATGACAAGGCGCGGCTTCGTTTACTACGACTGGAACGTAAGCGGAGAGGACGCGGTAAAGGGTGCGGACTGGACGAGCATTTACAACAACATAATGTCGGGAATACAGCGCAATACCGCGGACAGGTCGATAGTCCTGCTCCACGACAGCCAGAGCAAGGAGAATACCGTCTACGTTCTGGAGGACGTTATAGACGAGCTGCTTGAGGACGGCTACAAGTTCGACAAGCTGGACAACACCGTAAACCCCGCAACGTTTACATACAGAGACTGACCTCCGCCGTTCGGCGCGGAAACCGTAAAATTTTCCCCGGAGCGGGAATTAAAAATATAAACAATGTGTACGAAACTACGGATAAGGAGTATTAAAAATGAGCCTTAAGGACAATTTTAACCAGGCGGTAAAGGAGATCCTCAAAAAAGACGGTCTTGTGGGAGACGACCTGTCAAAGGAATCAAAAAAGAAGTCCGAGCTGGACAGATACATCGACCCTCCCAGAAAGGCGGAGCAGCCCTATTCTGCGGATCAGTCCTACGGTGATTCGCCCGATATCATGGCTGACGCGTCGGTCTCCGGGGCGGACAGCTACGCGGAGCAGAACTATGAGCCCATACAGCAGGAGCCTGTACGCGAACCTGAGCCCGCTCCCGAGCCAAGCTACAGCGATAACCCGTATCTGAAAAACGCTCAGTCGGCGGCGGATTTCGGCGCAAGACCCTCCCAGCCTTTCGCTCCCGACCCGTTCGGAATGG
This sequence comes from Oscillospiraceae bacterium, assembly GCA_029067895.1. Lineage (GTDB taxonomy): Bacteria > Bacillota > Clostridia > Oscillospirales > Ruminococcaceae > RGIG8773. The sequence goes on from JAIEDQ010000095.1 coordinate 9,880, forward strand.
GCTCTCAGTCACAGAGTCCCCGCAACTTTACAGAGCCGCAGGGTCTGTACGGAAGCGGTACGCAGAACTATGGCGGAGGTATGCCTCCCACACCTCCGAGAGTTCCAAACAATCCTCCCCCGAGATTCGGCGGCGGAAACGATACGCCCTACTATGAGACCGAGGAGACTACCATCATTTCCAGAAATACCATAATCGACGGAAATATCCGCTCCTTTGCAAACATCAATATCGACGGAAGCGTAAAGGGCGACGTGCGTATCACCAAGAATATAAACGTTACGGGCAAGGTTGTCGGCGATATAGAGTGCAACAACTCCGTGATGTCGGGCGCGTCAATGCAGGGAAACATCTCTTCAAAGGGTCAGGTGCAGCTTGACCGCGACAGCATACTGCTGGGCGATATTGCGGCGCAGTACCTTGACATGAACGGCAAGATAAAGGGAAATGTTGACATCGGCGGCAAAGCTGAGTTCAAAACCGACGCGGTGGTGCTGGGAAATATAACGGCGTCCACTATCACGGTTCTGGACGGAGCTACCATTCAGGGTTATGTCAACACCACTTTCCTCCAGGAAAGCACGGCGAATATATTCCCCGAAACAATTGCGGTAACCGAATAAAACCGAAATTCCGAGGCAAGGGGACTTGCGGCGGAGGGACACGCTCCCTTATCGAACACCCCCTTGCCTTTGATATTCCGACCGATAATGGGAAAGGACTGAGCGTATGTCTCCGAATGAAAACGATTTTTTTAACAGCGACTTGTCCGACAGCAGCGAGGGCGGATACGTCCCCAGATTTGAAAGGGAGCTGCAAAACGCGGGAGGAAACTTTTCCGCTCTTGCAAAGGAAAAAGCTGCCGAAAACGCGGACAGCATAGATATGGAGATCGACGTAAGCTCTCTCAGGTCGAGCTTCGAGGAAGAAGCTGAGACGTTGGACGATTCCTCCGAGATCGAGATAGAGGTAGCCGACGAGTACGACGGCAGCGAAGAAGAAGCCGCAGATACTTCCCCCGACGAAGCGGATATCGACTTTATCTACGACGAGGACTATCAATACACGGGACGCCTTGAAGATATCTCCGTGGAAAGCATTGCGCTGGACAGCATCGACGTAAAGCTTGAGGAAATGCGTACCGACAAAAGCTCCATGATAAGCTCCCTGAAAAACCAGATGCAGGCGGACGACCTTGCTATGTCGGTGGCGAACCGTCCGAAGATCGACGAGATGTCGGACGAGTATTTTCCGTCCAGCAGGAAGAGCGTGGATATAATGTCCAAGGAGCAGCTGGACAAGGACGAAAAGGAGCTTATCAAGAACCGTCTGAAAACCGAGATGGAGAAAAAGCCCGAGAACTTCGACAAGAAAAAAAGCCTTGCGATGTACAAAAAGCTCATGGACGAGCAGAAAGCCAAGGCTGCCAAGCGGGGCTTTATAATGCTGCTTGTCACGGCGGCAATGGGATTTGCCTCGGCGGTGCTGATATATCTCGCAAAGCCCAACGCGGGCGGAGATCAGCCGCTTTTAGACTATCTGCCTGTGGGCGCGATAGTTTTCGCACTGTTTATGATGGTAAAGTCCAAATTTGCGAAGATAATGTCCACGCTGTTTTTTACCGCAAGTACGGTGCTGCTGATCTATCCAGGGCTGTTTAGCTACGCGTTCAAGACGGAAAATCAGCTCGCAAAGAACTATGTTATACAGCTTATTATTTACGTTGCCGCAATTGCAATGTGCGCGGTCACGTTCATAAGACTTTTCACCAACAAGGATATCGAGGAGTACTACTCCTACAAGCCAAGCAGCGGAAACCGCCGCGGAAGATGACCGGTAACAGAATACCAAAGGGGAGACGGCAGTTCGTCTCCCCTTTTACATTTGCGCTTTTCAGCCTGAGATACGATCCGAGGAGGCGTTAAGCATTTTCTCGGCGTTTTCCCAGTTTATGATGTTTTGCACTGCCGTAAGATAGTCTCTGCGGAGGTTCTGGCGGTCAAGGTAGTAGGCGTGCTCCCAGACGTCGATATTCAGCAGCGGTGAGAATTTGTCGAGATCGGGAGTATCCTGATTTTCGGTAACGACCACCTCCAGCTCTCCGTTTGGATTTGCTCCAAGCCACACAAAGCCCGAACCGGTAAGATCCATGCCCGCGCTTACAAGCTCGTTCCACATTTCCTTTTCGGAGCCGAAGCTGTTCTGGATAAGCCCGCTCATTTTCTCCGAGGGTGCTTTGTAGTCCGGGGTCAGGGAGGAAAAGTACAGCTCGTGGTTATAGACGCCGCCCGCGTTTGTGCTTACGTCCTTGTCGGACATCTTCGTCAGCGCTTCAAGGGGGACGTTCTGCATTGTGGGACTTTTTTTGAGCAGAGCGTTAAGCTTATCCACATAGCCCTTGTAGTGCTTGTCGTGGTGGAAATAAAGGGTATACTCGCTTATGTAGGGGTTGAGCGCGTCAATGGAATAGGGCAGGGGAGTGGTTTCAAAGGGATAGTAATTATCGTGATTCATTTTCAGCCGACCTTTCAGGAAAAAGTTATCGGTTAATTATATTCCGGTTTTTGCAAAGATATGCAAAGGCTGAGCCTTTACCCTTGCCGCCGTCTATAGTGATGGCGGCAGGTTTTGCTTCCGAGACGAAAGATGCTCCTGTGTCACTAACGCTTATTTTATTTTTCTTGATTTTTCAAAATCCTGCATATCCCGCGCTCTAATGGGAAAACTATTGCAAGCGTAAAGTTCACGGAAAGGAGCGCTTGCTATGGCAAAAAAAATATCCCGAAATACTTTCCTTATGGAAAATCCTCCAACTATACACAGCTTTTCCTCTACTACAGGAAAAAAGGAGGGGGAAGGTCCTCTCGGCACGTTTTTCGACGAGGTGTGCGAGGACGCGTATTTCGGTCAGAAAACATGGGAGCAGGGCGAAAGCGAGCTTATGAAGCGGACAGTCCTCCGCGCAATATCAAAGGGCGGACTTGTCCCCGACGACATAGACTATATGTTTGCGGGAGACCTGCTCAACCAATGTATAACCTCTACCTACGGTCTGCGGGATCTTAACATTCCCTTTCTGGGCATCTACGGAGCCTGTTCCACCATGTCCGAGGGACTGCTTCTCGCCTCCCTGCTTACCGACAGCGGCATCGGCGGGAATGTTATCGCGGTCACGTCCTCACACTTCTGTACCGCGGAGAGACAGTTTCGGTTTCCCCTTTCATACGGAGCTGTACGAACTCCCACAGCCCAGTGGACCTGTACCGCTTCGGGAGCGGTGGTGGTGTCCCCCAAGACTGTATCCCCTTTCATACGAGCTGTCACCATCGGCAAGATCGTAGACTTGGGTGTAGCCGACGCAAACAATATGGGAGCGGCAATGGCTCCCGCGGCGGCGTATGTGATAAAGACGTTTTTGCAGGATACCGCAATGGAGCCCTCGGATTTTGACGCGATAATAACGGGCGATCTGGGAACGGTGGGAAGCAAGCTTCTTGTAGAGCTTCTCCGCGGGGACGGCTACGATATTTCAAGCTGTCACCGTGACTGCGGCGTAATGATGTTCGACCCCGAAACTCAGGACGTTCACGCAGGAGGCTCGGGCTGCGGCTGCTCGGCTTCGGTGCTGTGCGGATACTTCCTGCCGAAGATACGGGCGGGGGAGATGAAAAACATACTCTTCTGCGCGACTGGAGCGCTTATGTCCACCACCGCTTCGCAGCAGGGAGAGAGCATTCCGTCGGTATCCCACGCGGTCTATATCTCGGCGGAAAGCCGCATGAGCGGAAACTGATTCAGGAAAGGAGAACTGTCAATGTTTATGGATTATCTTTGGGCATTTCTTATCGGCGGACTTCTGTGCGCCATAGGACAGACCCTTATCGACTACACAAAGCTTACCCCCGCAAGGATACTTGTGTCCTATGTGGTTGCGGGAGTTGTACTCGGCGCATTCGGCTTGTATAAGCCTATCGTAGACTTAGCGGGCGCGGGAGCTTCCGTGCCGCTTACGGGCTTCGGAAATATTCTTGTTGAGGGCGTAAAGCAGGCAGTGGACGAACGCGGCTTTATAGGCGTGCTTACGGGAGGTCTCACAGGCGCGGCGGGAGGAATCACCGCGGCGATACTGTTCGGACTGCTTGCGTCTCTTATTTTCAAGCCGAAAGAGAAATAGCGATATGGAAAACTTTGCCGGTCGGGCTGTGTTCAGTTCGATCGGCTTTTACCGTTTTGCGGGACGGCTCTCCTCCCTTGACAATACCGCCGAAAATTGCTATAATCTAACTATGCTTGAAGCAAGGGAGTGAATGCTGTGAAACCGAAAGCGATAATATTTGACATGGACGGCACTCTGCTGGACAGCCTTTCCGTATGGGCGGATTCCGACCGTGAATTTCTTGCGGGACTGGGTTTTGAGTACGACCCTAAGCATTCCCTTGCCATGAAAACCATGCACTTCGATTCCGCCTGCGAGTATCTTGTGCGGGAATTTTCCCTGCCCCTGACCGCTGTCGAAACAGGCAAAAAAATACTGGAGATAGTTGAGGAGCATTACATAAACGAAATACCACTTAAAGACGGCGCGGAGGAATTTCTCGCCGCCGCCAAAAACGCGGGAATAAAAATGTGCGTTGCCACGTCCAACAAAAAAGCTCTTGCGGAGGCTTCTCTGAAAGCCAAAGGAATTATGGACTGTCTGGAATTTGTCATAACCTCCGACGAGGTGGGGGTTGGAAAGGAAACTCCCGAAATTTTTCTGAGAGCCGCTGAAAGGCTGGGGGCGATACCGGAGGAAACCGTTGTTTTTGAGGATTCCATACACGCGGTTTTGTCTGCAAAGAAAGCGGGGTTCAAGGTTGTCGGCGTATACGACCCGCTGTGTCCCGAAGAGTTTGCAGAGATAGAAAAGTCCGCAGACAGGACGGTAAAGTCCTTTACGGAGCTTTTAAAGGAGCATACAAAATGAAAAAAATTCTTGTGGGAATGAGCGGAGGCGTTGACAGCTCCGTTGCCGCCCTGCTTTTAAAGGAGCAGGGTTACGACGTAAGCGGCTGTACTCTGAAGCTTTTCGACAGCAGAGATGAGGATACCGAGACACGCACCTGCTGCTCCCTTTCCGACGTTGAGGACGCCCGCAGCGTTTGTTATAGGCTTGGTATCGAACACCATGTTTTCAATTTCAAGGACTTATTCCGCAGTCATGTCATGGACAGATTTGCGGAGGGCTATATGAGCGGCGAGACCCCCAACCCCTGCATTTTCTGCAACCGCTACATTAAATTTGACAAAATGCTTGAACGCGCGCTCCTGCTTGGCTTTGACGGCATTGCTACGGGACACTACGCCAAAACCCAGCGGGACGAAAAGTCCGGGCGGACGCTGCTTATCCGTCCCGCCGACCGCAGAAAAGACCAGACCTATGTTCTCTATAATATGACCCAGTTCCAGCTTGAACGAACGGTTTTCCCGCTTTGGGACAGAGACAAGGAGCAGAACCGTATCCTCGCGGAGCAGCACGGACTTGTCAACGCCCGCAAGCCCGACAGTCAGGACATATGCTTTGTCCCTGACGGAGACTATGCGAAATTTATTTTAGAACATACGGGCAAGGATTTCCCGGAGGGTGATTTTATCGACACCGAGGGGAATGTTATCGGCAGGCACGGCGGGATTATCCGCTATACTATCGGACAGAGAAAGGGTCTGGGTGTGACGTTCGGAAAGCCCGTTTACGTCTGCGGAAAGGACGTTGAGAGGAACACCGTTACACTCGGAGACGGCGAGGACTTACTGACAACAACTGCGGTTGCCGAGGACGTTAATCTGATATCTGTCCCCGATATTTCAGAACCAATGCGTATCACCGCAAAAACAAGGTACAATATGACCGACGCGGCGGGAACTCTCGAACGTGTCGGGGACAGCAGAATAAAGGTGACGTTTGACGCGCCTCAAAGAGCGGTAACAAAGGGGCAGGCTCTTGTTGTCTACGACGGGGATATTGTTGTGGGCGGAGGAAAAATCATATGAAACGCAAAACGATTTCCATAATAATATTTGTTGGAATAATTATCATACTGCTTGTTTTGCTTTGTATCGCCGCGGACGAATACGACAAAAAAATAAACATAAGCTGTGAGGAAGTGTTTTTCGGAGAAAAGCTTTCCGAGCTTCAAATTGAATGTACCGCAGAGGACAGAGAAGCAATTCAGCCTGTTCTTGATTTTGCCGACGAAGCGTTTTCGTATCTTGGCGACGGCGATAAATACGAGCTTTTCGGCAAGCTTGGGCGGTATTGCTATAACAATTATAGTGATGTTGTTTCAGAAAAGCACGGTATTGATTTTCTTACCGCAAAGCTTGACGGTGACAGCGGGTATTTATGGGTAAATTCTTGGCAAAATGGATATGACGCATCAGGCGAAGTCACAACAGGGTGCGGAATGCACAAATCAAGGTGGACGCTTGAAAAATTAAACGGCGAATGGGTCGTTGCCAACGTACTTGAAGCTCCGTAAAATCATATAAGCTATGCAATAAAAATATAATTATATAAAATATGAAAGGATTTGATTTTATGAAAGAAATCGCAATCGAAACATTTAGCATTAACCCTTGGACGAAAATCGGCAAGGACTGGTTCCTGCTCACCAGCGGGGACGAAAACGGCTTCAGTGTTTAAATTTATAATGCGTTGTGGAAAGGAAATGAATTGAATTGAATATATGGAGTTTTAAATACCATATACAGAAATTAAAAAACAAAGACGACAGGTTTTTTTATGGTTTGGCAATCTCCTGTATGACTGATGTTGTACTGGCAGCTTTTTATTTTCTTCAAACATTTAATTTTGAGGGAGGTTTATGGAAATTTACCAATTCAATTTATTACCTGCTTTTATTAGTGGGAAAAGTAAGCCTTTTTTGGGGGAGAAGAACTGAAAAAAATTTGATTACTGCCTGCAAAGTGTCCGGCATATTTCTTATGCTAACGGGAATCTTTGCAATGGGCAGAACATACCAGTACATAAAAATGGAAAAGGTTTTAAGTTTGCCGCATTCCATTTATATTTTGAATGGAATAATTCTAATTGTGCGGTTACTTATCCAGCCTGTTCTTAAGATCGTTCCTCAAAAAAAGTCTTTTGATAAGCCGGATTGTTCGGCATATTGGTTAGGAGCTTTTCGCCGCCGTTATTCATGGGCAGAAAATTTGATTGCCTTTTCTCTCTTATTTACAAATTTGATCGTCTTATATGAATGGGGAGAAGATAATGCCTTACTTCTATCTAATATTTTACAAGGACAAGTAATTGGATTGATTATTTTGTTAATGGGAATATCATTGCTCAGAAAGTCAAACAAAGAATTGCAAGTAAAAGAAAATTGAAAAACAATTCAAAGAATTTGTATCCCTATAAGCAGGGGTAAGTCCCTGCCTTACAAAATATAATTTGAAAGGATTTGATTTTATGAAAGAAATCGCAATCGAAACTCTCAGCATTAACCCTTGGACAAAAATCGGCAAGGACTGGTTCCTGCTCACCAGCGGAGACGAAAACGGCTTCAACACAATGACCGTGGGCTGGGCAAACATGGGCATTATGTGGAACAGAAACGTTATCACGGCAATGGTTCGTCCCAACCGTTACACCTATGAATTTATGGAGAAAAACGACCTTTTCACTGTATGCTTTTTTGACGAGCAGTACAAAAAGGCTCTGGGCTTCTGCGGCTCACATTCGGGACGGGACTGCGACAAGGCTAAGGAAGCGGGTATCACTCCCGAATTTATCGACGGCACCACTGCTTTCAAGGAAGCAAAGCTGGTCTTTGTGTGCAGAAAAATCTACGCGCAGGACTTGGACGTTTCCCTTATTGCCGATGACGTTCGTCCCGCAAACGGCAGCGACCCTATCCACAAGCAGTTTATGGGTGAGATAATCAAAGTTTACGAGAACTAAAAAGCCCCCCTTTATGGGACTATACAAAGTTATAGTATACTGTAATTACCTGCGGGGGTGACATTCGCCGCGGGGCGTTCCCCGCTGAAGCATAATTTCATAATTTTCCGCATATACCATAAAAGGGCTTGACAAGCTTCCGGATTTATGATATAATTACGGAAATCCCATTGGGGGAGTAGTCGGCATAAATATGCGGCATTATCGACATAATGACGGAATTGTTTTCGTCCGGTAACGCCTTAATCGACGAGACTCATGGGCAGCTTTTTCGCTGCCTGTGAGTCTTTTTATTTATCAAAATGCGAAAGGATTTGTGTAAAATGGGCTTTCTGGAGTTGTTCTTAATTGCGGTGGGACTTTCCGCCGACGCCTTTTCGGTCTCTGTCTGTAAGGGACTTAATATGCGTAAGCTGAACCTTAAGCACGCCTATATCATTGCCCTGTTTTTCGGCGTATTTCAGGCGGTAATGCCGCTGCTGGGGTATCTTCTGGGTACGGGCTTTTCGAGCTATATCGAGAAATTCGATCACTGGATAGCCTTTGCACTGCTTGCGTTTATCGGCGGAAAAATGGCAATTGAAGCCATACGTGAAAAGGACGGCGAAGCCGAGGAAAAAACCGATACTCTGAGCATGGGAGAACTGACTGTTCTTGCGATCGCGACGAGCATTGACGCTCTTGCGGTGGGTATAACCTTTGCTTTTCTGAAAGTTAATATTCTGCCGTCGGTTTTGCTTATCGGGGTGACCACATTTGCGCTTTCCTTGGGCGGGGTGATGTTGGGAAACCGCTTCGGGGCGAAATATAAGAGCAAAGCGGAGATCGCTGGCGGCGTGATACTTATTCTCATAGGTCTGAAAATACTGCTTGAACATCTGGGGATAATTAATTTTTAATGTGGGAAATTTTAATTCAGCGTGGTACGGTTTTGTAGGGCGGGAGCAAGTCTCACTTTACAAAAATAAAATAAATCGGGCAACCGACAAATCTACCCGCCCCCTTGGGGGCAAAACATAATTAATAGTCTGAACATTCTACGCAGTGGTGTGACTTTCTTGCACGGTGTGCAAGTGCCCGCGGGGGCTCCCCGCTCAAAATTTATGCCATCAAAACAACTCCGTACATATGGACTTTTCCCCAAAGCTATGCTATAATATCCTTATTGAGAAAGGATATTATTATGACTTTAAACGAACTGTACGATCTGACCGTAAATATGCTCTCCGCCGCGGGAGTTGAGGACAGCCGCTTCGACACCGACTGTCTTTTCGAGGACATTCTGGACGCGGACAAGACCGCTCTTGTCCTGCGGAGAGAAACCGAAGTCCCCGAACCCGACGCGGACAGGCTTATGCTCGCCGCGGAAAAACGGTGCGGCGGCATTCCTCTGCAATACATTCTCGGCAAATGGGAATTTTTCGGCAGACCCTTTTATGTGGGCGAGGGAGTTTTGATCCCCCGTCCCGATACCGAAGTCCTTGTCGAAAAGGTTCTGGAGCATTTTGCTGCGGAGGGAAACACTTCCCCCGAAATATGCGACCTTTGCAGCGGCAGCGGTTGCATTGCCGTTACCCTTAAAAAGGAACTGCCCAAAGCCACTGTACACGCCGTTGAGCTATCCTCGGAAGCAATGCCCTACCTGATAAAAAATGTCGCCCTGAACAAGGCTGACGTTAAAATAATCAAGGGGGACATTACTGACGGCAAACTGCTTGAAAATTTTTCTGATCCCGACGATGTGGGAGAATTTCGTAAAATCGACTGCATAGTCTCAAACCCGCCCTATATCACCGACAAGGAGATGACCGAGCTTTCCCGCGAGGTGCGGCGCGAGCCCGAAATGGCTCTTCGCGGCGGTGCGGACGGGCTTAAATTCTATCGGGTAATATCGTGCCTTTGGCGTGAGATACTGAAGGACGGCGGCTTGCTTGCCTTTGAGATAGGCTTTGAGCAGGGCGAAGCTGTGCGGGATATTCTGGAGAAAAACGGATATGAAAACGTCTCGGTCTGTCAGGATTATGCGGGCAGGGACAGAGTGGTCACGGGAACAAAAAAAGGCTGAGCCTTTACCCTTGCCGCCGTCTATGGCGTAGACTTGCAATTTTGTTTCCGAGACATGAAAAGGCTTCTGTATCAACATTGCACAAACCGCGCGGATGGCTATTCAAGGCTGTCCACGCGGTCAATCTTTACAATATCTGAATCAAAATACCCGAATATTTCGGCAGGAGCATATTCTCCGTGTCGATTTTTTCGTCCCGAGACGAGCCGCCGCTGAAAATATCCCAGTCGGTGTTTATCAGCACCTTTGCGTCGGAAATGCCGCTCAGTGCATACTTCTTTTCGGTGTCGCTGAAATTGAACACGCCGACCAGCGTCTCGCTGCCGCTTTTCCGCTCAATGGCGTATATGCAGTTTTCGGTGTTGTTGCAGTCTATCCACCGAAAGCCGCTTTCCTCGTGGTCTCTTTCGTACAGCGCACTGTGGGACAGGTACAGCTTGTTCAGCAGCTTCATAAATTCACGGAAGCTGTCGTGCAGGGGGTATTTCAGTATATCCCAGTCCTGCTCGCGGCTTTCGTCCCACTCGCGGAGCTGACCCATTTCGCCGCCCATAAAGTTCAGCTTTTTGCCGGGGTGGGTGTACATATAAAGATAAAGCGCGCGCGCCTGCGGAAATTTGTCATCATACTGTCCGTTCATCTTTTGCAGGACGGTTGCCTTTCCGTGGACGTTCTCGTCGTGGGAAAAGGGCAGCAGATAGTTCTCGCCGTAGTAATACATCATTGAAAAAGTCAGCTTGTGATAATCCTTTGTGCGGTATTCGGGAGCTGTCCTGAAATAATTGAGGGTATCGTTCATGAAGCCCATGTCCCACTTGTAGTCAAAACCGAGACCGCCGCTGTCAACAGACTTTGTAACATTCGGATAATTTGTTGAATCCTCGGCGATAAGGATACAGCCGGGAATACGCTCTTTCAGACCCTTGTTCATGACCTTTATAAATTCTGCGCCCCGACCGTTTACGCCGCGCCTTTCCTCGCCCTGCCAGTACAGTATCCTGCTTATGGCGTCCATTCTTATGCCGTCGAAGTGAAATTCTTTAAGCCAGTAATGTGCGCAGGACTGCAAAAAGCTGCGTATCTCTCCCCGCGAATGCATGAAATTGCTGCTGCCCCATTCGCTTACGCCGACGTCGCTGTGGGGGTACTCGTATAGCGCCGTGCCGTCATAATTGCCTATGCCGTAGCTGTCCACCGCAAAATGTACGGGAACAAAGTCCATGATAACGCCGACGCCGTTTTGATGGCACTTGTCGATAAGCTCCATAAGCTGCGCAGCCTCGCCGTACCGCGAGGTGGGACTGAAAAATCCCGTGTTCTGGTATCCCCATGACTCGTCGCATGGGTGCTCGCTCAGGGGCATAAATTCGATATAATTATAGCCCATCTCCTTGACGTAGGGGATAAGTATGTCGGCAAGCTCGCTGTAGCTGTACCATGAATTATCCTCTTTCCTGCGCCATGAACCCATATGTACCTCGTAAATATTCAGGGGCTTGTTTTTGCAGTCGGTTCTGCCGCCAAGCCATTTTTCGTCGTTAAAGCGGTATGCGTACAGGTCTCTCAGCACAGACTTAAAGCCCGGACGAAGCTCCATTCCGAAGCCGTAAATATCGCAGTGATCGGTATAGCCTCCCTGCCTGTTGTATATCCTGTGCAGATATTTCATTCCCTCGGAGGCGTTTTGTATGTACAGTTCAAAGAAGTTGCCGTCGTTTACACGCTGCATTTCCCATTCCTGCCAATCGGTAAAATCTCCGAGCAAAGCGACCCTTTGCGCGCTTGGGGCAAACACTCTGAAAATGTAGCCGTCCCCTTGCCTGTGTGCGCCGAGGTATTCGTAAGCGTCGAAAGACGTGCCTGTGTAAAAGCTGTAGAAGTCCATAAGTATTGTCCTTTCTGATGTTTTGATCGGGGAGCCCCCGCGGGCTAAGTCACCCCCTACGTAAAATGTTCAGACTATTAATTATGTTTTGCCCCCTCAAGGGGGCGGATAGTTTTGTTAAAAACTTGCTGAAAATTTTGATTTACAAAACTAACTGTAGCCGCCGCCTAAAGGTTCTGTTAGACAGTGCGCTGAACTAAAATTGACTACAGTCGATTATTATGTTATAATTATAAAAAATTACTCCGTCAAGGTCAATCGGCAATTATCGAATTATGTCAATTATACGACTGCTGACGAAAATAGTCGATTATCGGCAAAAATAAAACACCGCAGACAAAAGGCTAAGCCTTTACCCATGCCGCCATCCTATGGCAAGCACGGATAATTTTGCTTCCGAGACGAAAAAAACTTTCGTATCATCATCTGCCTAAAATGTCCGCGGTATTGAAAAAGGTGCAAATTATGGATCTACGAGTGAAAAAAACAAAGGCAAGCATTATAAACGCGTTCCTGACCCTGCGCTCCAAAAAGCCGCTGGAACGCATATCCGTTACAGAGCTGTCCGCGGCGGCACAGATAAACAAGGCGACCTTTTATCTGCACTACAAGGACATTTACGATCTGTCCGAGACACTCGAAAACGAGCTGTTTGAAAACGTCTTTGACAGTATCGAACATCCCGACGCAGTTCTGACCGACCCCAAGCTTTTCGTTCGGGAGCTTGTGAACGGCTTCGTTTCAAATCAGTCCCTTATAGATATAATCTTTTCAGACGGCAGAAGAGGCGTTCTCGCCGACCGTCTGGAAAAGGAACTGAAAGCCCTGCTGTTTGAGATGTACCCCCAGTACAAGGGCATACCCGAAGTGGACGCTCTGCTCACCTACATGATAAAGGGCGGGTACTACGCTTTCACGGAAAACATGACCGGCGGGCTCGACATGACAAGAATTGTAACGGTCATAAGCGACGCTGCCGAGTATGTGTCGAAAAGCGTTATCGCAGCAGGCTCGGAAAACGCGCAGTAAGCTGCTACAGCCTGTACCCCTCCGCCATATGGAGTACCTTTTTGTCCACGATAGCGTCGATAAGCGTACCCTCGGGAAGATACTCCTCGGAGAGAATTTTTCCGTCTATGCGGATAGTGTTCAGTATGCCCGTCTTGTCGTAGGGGATAACGAATTTACCCCGCACCGAGGTTTCGGGAAGATTTCTCGCAATGCACTCCAAAAGCTCGTCAAAGCCTTTTTTCTGCTTTGCGGAAATTTTCACCGTCCGTTCGTCGCACTTGATATTTTCCGCTTCTGGAAGCAGGTCGCACTTGTTCAGCACGTCTATGCGGGGTATCTCTCCGCAGCCCAGTTCTTCAAGCAACTCTGCCGTGACCTGTGCCTGCTCGTAGCCGTCCTCGGCGCTGATGTCGATAAGATTGATAATGATGTCCGCGGCGGCGGCTTCTTCAAGGGTACTCTTGAACGCCTCAACCAGATTATGGGGCAGACGGCGGATAAGTCCAACCGTGTCGATAAGCAGCACGCTTCTGCCGTCGGGAAGTTCTATCGCACGCGAGGTAATATCCAGCGTGGCGAAAAGCTTGTTTTCCGCAAGCACTCCCGCGTCGGTGAGGGCGTTAAGCAGGGTGGATTTTCCCACGTTAGTGTAGCCCACTATCGCCGCGGACAGAACGTTATCCTTTTTGCGGCGGGCGCGGTGAAGCTCGCGGCGGCGTTCAAGCTCTTTAAGCTCCGCTTCGAGAGCCTCGATGCGGCGGCGGATATGCCGCTTGTCGGTCTCCAGCTTGGATTCGCCAGGACCTCTCGTACCTATACCGCCGCCCAGACGGGACAGCTCAACGCCCTTTCCCGCAAGCCTTGGCAGACGGTATTTCTGCTGAGCAAGCTCCACTTGGAGCCGTCCCTCCTTGGTAACGGCTCGTCCCGCGAAGATGTCTAAAATAAGCGTTGTGCGGTCGATAACTCGGATATCGAGAATTTTTTCAATGTTTCGGGTCTGGTTTGCGGTAAGCTCGCAGTCGAAGATTATCAGGTTCACGTCCAGAGCGTTTGCCTCCTCGGCAAGCTGTTCAAGACGTCCCGAACCGATTACGGTGGCGCTGTCCTGTGCGGGACGCTTCTGGGTAACTCTTGCCGCAACCTCAACTCCCGCAGTATCGGCAAGCTCTTCAAGCTCGTCAAGGGAACGTTCCGCATCGAATTCCCCTGTGTCGGCGGATACCAGAACCGCTCTTGTGATTTCTTTAACAGTATTATCAGTCATAGTTATACCTCCTTAGTGTCGGTGGTCTGCAAAAGGTTCATGATTCAATAGGGCAAAAAAAGTCTCCGTTCAGGGCATGACCCTTTTACGGAGACTTTGATCGCATATAAATTGCCGCGCGTTTTGGTTATGCGCGCCTTAACCTATTTTGCAGACAGACTCCATAGTACATATTTGGGAAGAAAGATACAGAAATATACATTTTGTCCGCCTCGCTTTCGGTAAATTTGAGTCCTAAAAAAGAACACAAGCTAATGATAATACAAAAAAACGTTTTTGTCAAGTACTTTTTAAAATTTTCTCCGCTCATAAAGAGCGGAGAATTGTTTTATTAAAGCTTCCAGAGTTCCTCTGCGTACTGCTTAACAGTTCTGTCGGAGCTGAACTTTCCGCTGCACGCAACGTTCATCCAACATTTCTTGGAGAACATCTCGCGGTTCTTATAGTCGTACAGAGCCTTAAGCTTGGTATCAACATAACCCTCCAGATCCGCAAGCAGGAAGTAGTTGTCGGGCTTATGCCAGCTTGTGCCGTTGATAAGAGAGTTGAAAAGCTCGCCGAACATACCCGTATCGCCGTCGTTGAACGTGCCGTCCACAAGAGTATTGATAACTCTCTTTACGCGCTCGTTGGTGTAGTAGATCTTCTCCTTGGGTCTGTAGTTGGGCTTGATCTTTTCGATCTCCTCAACCCGCGCGCCGAAGATATACTCGTTCTCCCAGCCCGCTTCTTCCACGATCTCCACGTTTGCGCCGTCGTATGTGCCGAGAGTTACCGCGCCGTTGAGCATGAATTTCATGTTGCCTGTGCCGCTTGCTTCAAGTCCCGCTGTGGAGATCTGCTCGGAAATATCAGCCGCGGGGATAAGCTTCTCGGCGTAGGAAACGTTATAGTTCTGCACGAACAGAACTTTCAGCTTGTCCTTGGTCTGGGGATCGTTGTTAACAAGCTTTGCAACCTCGTTGATATACTTGATGATGCCCTTTGCTCTGCGGTACGCTGGAGCTGCTTTCGCTCCGAAGATAAAGCAGGTAGGCTGCAAGTCGGGAAGTCTGTTCTCCTTGATCTGGAAGTACAGGTCAACAATTGAAAATGCGTTCAGAAGCTGTCTCTTGTATTCGTGGAGACGCTTTACCTGAATGTCAAACGCCCAGTCGGGACTAAGCTCCACGCCCTCGTACTTTTTGATATAGTCGCAGAGCTGGACTTTTTTCTCCCGCTTGATATCCATAAAGCGGCGGATAGTGTTTCCATCGTCAACAAATTTTTTCAGCTCCGCAAGCCTGTCAAGGTCGGTCTGCCAGCCGTCGCCGATCTTCTCGGTGATAAGGGCGGACAATTCGGGATTGCACAGACCTATCCAGCGGCGGGGCGTAATACCGTTCGTCTTGTTCTGGAAGCGGTCGGGGAATATCTCGTACCAGTCTTTCAGCACGTCGTTTTTGAGAATATCGGTATGGAGCTGCGCAACGCCGTTTGTGTGGCTTGAAGCAAATATCGCCATTCTTGCCATGTGGATGCGGTCACCGTCAACAATGCGCTTTGCGGCGATCTGCTCCTCGGTCTGACCGATTGATTTAAGGTACTTTTCAAGATGAGCGTCCACCATAAGGATTATCTCGTAGATAGTGGGCAGAACGCTCTTGAACAGGTCGATGCCCCATTTTTCCAGAGCCTCGCCCAGAACGGTGTGGTTGGTGTAATTGCAGGTCTTTTGCGCGATGTCAAAGGCTTCCTTAAAGGACATACCCTCCTTGAACATAAACAGACGGATAAGTTCGGGTATTGCGACTGTGGGGTGTGTATCGTTAAGCTGTACGGCATAGCACTCCGCAAACTTGGAGAAATCGTCGCCGTGGGTTTTCTTGTAGCGGCGGATAATATCCTGTATAGAAGCGGACACAAAGAAATACTGCTGCTTCAGTCTCAGCCTCAGACCCTTTTCGGTGTTGTCGTTGGGGTACAGAACATTAGAAATAGCCTCGGCAAGTATGGTGCTTTCGCTTGCGCCCATATAATCCTGATTGTCGAACTTGCCGAAGTCAAAGCCGCGGAGGGACTCGCTCTGCCAGAGACGGAGGGTGTTTATCGCCTTTTTGCCATAGCCGATAATGGGAATATCATAAGGTACTGCAAGTACCGACTGATCGGCAAAATCAACTCTTACCGCGTCGCTTTCGGCTCTTACGCTCCATGCGTCGCCGTAGTCAAGCCAAGCGTCTGCGGATTCCTGCTGAAAGCCGTTTCCGATGGACTGCTTGAAAAGTCCGTAGCGGTATCTTATTCCGTAGCCGTTGAGGGGTATATCGTGCGCCGCCGCCGAGTCAAGGAAGCAAGCCGCAAGACGTCCCAGACCGCCGTTGCCCAGAGCGGCGTCCTCGATCTCTTCGAGACAGGCGATATCAACGCCCTGCTCGGCTAAAATTTCCTTAGCCTCGTCAAGAAGTCCCGCGCAGTAAAGGTTGTTAAACACGGCGCGTCCCATAAGAAATTCGGCGGAAAGGTAATATGCGCGGCGCTTGCCGTTGTGACGCTCCTCAGTCCTGTCCCATACGGGGATAATGCTCTCCATTACCGTTCTTGAAAGCGCGCTGTGGAGCTGCTTGGGGGAGGCGTGAGAAATGTCCGTCCTGCCGTCCACGCGGAGATTTTCGTTTATTTTTGTCAGAAGCTGTTCTTTGTTCATTGATTTATCCGTCCTTTCAGAAAAATAATCTTGATTAATTGTACCATATTTTTGACTATCTTGCAACTATTTTATGCAGATTTTTGCCAAATAAACATCTGCGGCAGTTCCAAATAATTGCACTCGGGCGCAATTGAAATACGAAGCCGCCGGCTCAAGCTGATCTCAGCTGATGACGGCGGCTTTGCCTGTTGTGTTTGCTGTGCCTGCTCCGCTGTCAATTCCTCCTGAAAAGCTGGAAAACCACAAGCACTGCGGTAAAGATAAAATTGTAAAGTATTTCCATTGACACCGATATCTCCTGATAGCTTCCGATAACCACCATTGCAAGGCAGATAAGTATTCCCAGCAGCATTGCCACCGCCTGCAAGCCTATGCCGAAGCCGATAGTAGTTTTCATATGGCGGCAGCTCAGTATCAGCGACGTGAACGCGGCAAATCTTCCCGAGCAGGCAAGCGTCGCCCTGTGCCTTAACTGATAGGACGTTGTCTCGGCAAACTGCTCGTGGACGCGGAACGGTATCAGCTTCAGATATTCGGGTGACACCTCGAACAGCTCCGACAGACGGTTTATTGACACAAGCGAATCCACCGTGCGTATCATTGCATAGACCCCGTTCCTTTGCAGGTCGTGGAACGCGTTCTTTACCTCCATTGTAGGGATTATCTCCACAAGGAACATTGCCGAAAGCTCTCCCGAAATGGACAGGTACACCGCGTATCTTCCGTTTTCGGTATACTCCTTTTCCTTTGTCAGCGGAGGTATGCCCTCTATGCTGTGGTTTATCATCAGCTCTCTGTTTCCCAGAAGCACACGCTTGTTGTTTATCCAGCCGCACAGACCCATTGAGTCCTCGAAAATATAGCTTTCAACAGGATTGAGAAGCTCCGTTTTGCCCGCGATTATGTCGTAGAACATATTTTTAAGGATACTTCCCGCCTGTGTGGTAAGGCTTGCCGCCTCGACTATGGCTTCGTCTATACGCGTGTCCGAGAAAACCTTTATCGCCGAGAGCCTTACGCTTCCCGCGGGGAAAAGCTGCTCCGCGTCAACAAGGACGCTGTTTGTCTCCGCAAATTCCTCCACGCTGTCGTAGCCGATGACAACGCCCTGCATTTCGGAATTTTTCTCCGAGGCTCTGAGCATAGGCAGGTTTACCACCAGCATTATCGAAAAGCCCGCGCAGATCGCCACCACTCCCACAAATACGGAAATGCCCACAAACATGGACGAAGAGCCGTGCTCCGTTCTGCCCATAAAGCCTGCGATCAGACCTATCGCCGCCGCCGCCGCCAGCGCTATCGGAGTAAACACGCGGCAGAAGCGGTCTGCGCCGTCGCCCGAATAGGAGGTTTTGAGGAAGTCCGAGATAAGCTCTGTACGGCGCATTGCCGCAAGTCTGGGGAAATCGCTGAGCGCGCCCCTTGTAAAGTTCTGAGCGGTCTCCTCGTCCTCAACGGGAAAGACAGCGTATTTGTCCCCGCTTCCCGAAACAAAGCGGAAGCTCCTCTGGGTGCGGTTTACGATAAAAAGCTTGCCTAAGGTATTGAACATCAGCGAAGCCACAGCCACGGGAATGTAGACGTGTACATAGCTTCCCTTGACAAGATTTCCGTTTGCGAACATTATCATTGCCGAAGCGATTGAGGACACCGCCGACACCGCGCAAAGGCTGTCGCAGTCCGCCTTAAAGGACAGAAGCTTGGACAGTCCGCATGATATTACCGTATAGCTTGCAAAGCAGGCAAGAAGCCCGATTATTGCGTTTACAAAAAGGTAGGTGTTTGTCTCCGTTCTTTTGTTGAGCAGATCCATGATCGGCAGAGCCTGGGTATCGTTTGCAAAGGCGATATAGAGGCTTGCCGCAAAGCATATTATAAGTACGAACAGGCGCAGTATAAGGCTGCCCTTCAGCTGTGCGATATCGTGAGCTATCGAGGGCGCGTCGTTGAAGTTCTCGAAATCGTCAATAACGGCGGGTTCGTTTCCGATACCCTCCTCGTCCTCCGTAACGTCCTCCTCGTCGCCCACAAGCACGAAGTCCTTTATCTTCTTGCTTCTGCGCTCTTTCAGGGCGTTGATCTTTTCCAGCTCGCTCTGCTGCTCCGTATCGGGAAGCTGAGCCGTATCGGGAAGTATCTTCCCGTCCAGATCCAGATCTATGTCCGAGATCGACTTTCTTTCTATCGGCGAGACGTGCTGAGTGCGGGATATCCGCTCTCTTTTCGCCTTTATCATGCCGTCCAGCAGCTCTGTATTTCCTGTGACGCCCGTCTCCGAACTGTCCGGCTTGGGGACGAGCTTGGTAAAAAAATCCGTGATGCTTTTGTGCTGCGTATTCTGGACTGCTTCGTTTGCGGCAGCTTTCTTTTTCGTTCCCGCGTATTCGTTAAGGATATCGTCCAGACTGCTGTCGTTTATCGACGAATACTTTTCAAATGGGTCGTCCGCAGACCTTGGACTTTCCGCCGACAGGCTCTGTATGGGAGCTTCCCGCTTTACGGAAGCCGCAGGCTTTGGCGCGGGCTTTGGTGCAGACTCCTGCTTTTTCGGCTGGACGCGCTTTTTGAACAGCGAGGCTATGCCTGCCTTTTCGTCGTCCTCATCGTCCTCTTCCTTGTCGCCGTAAAGGTTCGGCTCCTCGAATTTTTCGGAGAAAGACCTGTCGGGCTTCGGCGCGGGGGTGTAGGGTATCTCCTCTCCCCGTTCCCTGACATTCGATGCCGCGGAAAGAAGCTTGTCGTATTTTCCCGTAAAGCTGTCCCTTTCGCCGCCCTTATCCGCCGTACTGACCACATTGTCAGCACTGTCTGCGCTGTAATTGTCGTGCGTGTCGTAAGGCTCGTCAAAGTCTCCGCTCCGGTCGTCCTCGGAACGGTACGCGGACTCGCTTATCGAGTTGTTCACGCTGTCCATATCGCCGGAAGCAAACCCGCCGATCAGGTCGTCAATATTTATATCGCTGTTTGCGCCGCTTGTGCCAACGCTGCCCGAATATTCGTTCAGAATATCGTCAACCGAGTATTTTCCATCAGACAAACCGCAGCTCTCCCATCATTTATTTTTGAACAAGCTTTTCCATGGCTTGAAACTATCTATACGCCGCCGCGCCTTTGTCTGACGGCTTCGTACATAAATATCCCTGCCGCAACCGAGGCGTTAAGGGACGTTATTTCTCCCATCATAGGCAGGCTTACGGGGAAGTCGCATTTTTCCCGCACGAGCCGTCCCATGCCGTAGCCCTCCGAGCCGATCACCAGACCAACGCTGCCGCGGAAATCCGCTTTCGTGTAGTCCTCGCCGGTTGCGTCCGTACCGTATATCCACACGCCGTTTTCCTTCAGCATATCCAGAGCCGCGGGGATATTCGTCACCCTTGCCACGGGGACTCTGCTGGCAGCTCCCGCCGAGGTCTTATAGACCGTAACGTTCAGCGACGCGCTCCTGCGCTTGGGAATGATTATCCCGTCCGCGCCCGCAGCCTCTGCCGTACGGATAATAGCCCCCAAATTGTGAGGGTCCTCTATTTCGTCGCATATGATTATAAACGGCTTTGTACCCTTTTCAGCCGAGACCGCAAGAATGTCCTCCACGGTAACGTATTCGGCACAGGCTCCGCTTGCGGCAACGCCTTGGTGGGACGCGCCCCCCGTCATTTCCGAAAGCTTTGCCTCGGTGGTTTTCTTTACCACGATACCACGCTCCGAAGCCATACGGCAGATAAGACCGAGACTTCCGCCCTCACCGCAGACATATACGGCGTTCAGGGACTTCCCCGCTTTCAGGGCTTCGATAACGGGATTTCTTCCCGCGATAATGCCCGTATCGGGACTGTCGTCGGTCTCCGCGAAGCTTTCCTTGCGGTCGGACATATCCCGCTTGGGACGTTCGCCGCGATATCTGCGGTCACCGGTATTCCCGCCGCCTTGTTTTTTTCTGTCGTAATAAGCCATAAGAGCCTCCGCAAAAGTACAAAACTATTCAAATTAAATTATAGCATATTTCAAAGAAAAACACAATGGCTTTGCGAAAAAAAGTGGAGCAAAATTTTACTGTAATACCGCCTCTGTACTCTAAAACACACAAACCGAAAGATAGATTATCACCAGTATCAGCAGCAGCGCCGCCGAGGCTATCGCTATCTTGAACACGAGGGTGCTTTCCCGCGGTCTTTTCACGGGAACTATCCTGCCCAGATACTCCCGCGCTTCCTCCCCAAGCCTTTCGGCGGGCGTGTCGCTTTTGTCCGCCTTGACGTAAAGCACCGCCTTTTCAAAATATTCGTGGTCTGTGCTGGTTATCTCGACCACCCTTTTGTTCACGCCCTTTATC
>JAIEDQ010000096.1 GCA_029067895.1 Oscillospiraceae bacterium
GCTGCACGGGCAAGGGCAACTATCATGTAAGATTTGATCTGACTATCAAGGCTTTCGCTCCCGAAATGGAAATAATCGCTCCCTGGAGAATCTGGGATATCAAGTCCAGAGACGAGGAGATCGACTACGCCGAGGCGCACAATATTCCTCTTAAAATAAACAGAGAAACCAACTACTCCAAGGATAAAAACCTGTGGCACCTTTCTCACGAGGGTCTCGATCTGGAAAACCCCGCCAACGAGCCCCAGTACGAGAAGGAGGGCTTCCTTGAACTGGGCGTGTCTCCCATTCAGGCTCCCGACAAGCCTACCTATGTTACTATCCACTTTGAAAAGGGCGTTCCCACCGCTATCGACGGCAAGGCTATGGGCGGCGTTGATATCGTTAAGACCCTTAACAAGCTTGGCGGCGACAACGGTATAGGTCTTGCGGATATCGTGGAAAACCGTCTGGTGGGCATGAAGTCCAGAGGCGTTTACGAGACTCCCGGCGGTACTATCCTGTACCACGCTCACGACGTTCTCGAAACCATTACTCTTGACAAGGCTACACAGCGCATGAAGCAGAAGCTTGCAATCGACTTTGCGGATATCGTTTATAACGGTCAGTGGTACACACCCCTCCGCGAGGCTCTTTCCGCTTTCGTTGACAAGACCCAGGAGACCGTTACCGGCGACGTAAAACTGAAGCTCTACAAGGGTAACATCATCAACGCGGGCGTAACTTCTCCCTACACTCTGTACGACGAGGAAGTTGCTACCTTCGACGAGGATCATGTTTACAATCAGGCTGATTCCGCAGGCTTCATAAATCTGTTCGGACTGCCTATCAAGGTTAAGGCAATGCTTGACGCTAAGCGCGACAACAAGTAAAATTCAACAGGATATTCGGGGCGAACGGTATAGGTGAACGGATTTTCCGTCTGCTTATGCCCCGCCCCTTTGTTCGTTTTTAAGAGACGGGAACGCGTCGAAAACCGAGTGATATCCAGCGTATTTTTTGGTCATTATGACGGCGGGAAACAGCGTTACCGTATTGTAGCCGAATTGTCAACGCCGTGTTGTTGCACAGCGGTAAAATTTGCTGTATGCTTTAATAAAAATGATTTTATTGGAGGTACTGCTATGAACAGAAAAATTTTACCGGCAGCCATTTCGGTTATTGCGGCTTTAATGCTGCTCCAGACGGGCTGCTCTCACGAAGAGATGCCAGATGAAACTAATGTGACTTCCGCGGAAACGGCTGCGGAAACCGATACGGTACAGCTTCCGGAAAGGATATGGGACGAGTTTGAGGAGATGAGCCGGTACGAGAGCGGCGTTATCAGCGAGGAGATATACCACCCCGAGGGATTTCTGCTGGACACGTTTTATGCCGAGTATCCCGTGCTTTCGGGAAACGATGATGTATGCCGAAAAATAAGCGCTGCGCTGGAAGAATTCTGCCGCGATACTCTTGAAAGCGTGCGGGAGAACGATACCGCAACGGGTTATGACGAAAACGGAGAGCTTATCGAATCCTTTGCCGATTTTCACAGACAGGGCGCGGTGAATGATCTCAGAATAAGCTATCATATTGATACCGACAGTCCGAATATTTTCAGCGTGTGCTTTACTTATTTTCCCGATTATGCGGGAGCCGCTCCCGTGTATGTTTATCCGACTGCAATGGTTTTTGACAGGCACAGCGGAGAGCGGATAGACTTTGAGGATCTTATTTCCGACAAGGAGGGCTTTGCCGCCGCTATGGAATATGCTTACGGGCGCGGGACGGACGATTACCACAAGGATTTCGTTTTCGGCTATACCGATGACGGAAGATATGTTATCGGGGGCAATCCTGTTTCCGAGAGGGTCTCCGTGCGGAGGGGCTCGATTGGATTTTATTACAACTACGGCGAAAGCGGCACAGGCAGAAGCGACATCAGCACATATTTTGCCGGTCTGCCCGCAGAGGACGTTCTGGAGTATCTTACCGACGAGGGCAGGGCTCTTTTTGAAAGATAATGATTAGCTGATAAAAAATGGTTATAATAATTACAAGTATAAAAATTACGGAGGAAAGAAATGTTCAGAAAAATTTTTGCGGTACTGACAGCAGCCGCTTTAACGCTTTGTATGGCGGGCTGCTCGGAGTACGTTATGACGGAAGCTGATCTGGCTATATACGAATCCGTTCAGGGATACTGGGCAGCCGATGCGGGAACAGGCTACAACGTATTTGACGAGGACGGTACTCTTATATCAATGTCAGTGGTTGAATTTACCGACGATTTCAATTATCTTATACACATGTGTTATGTGAAACAGGGTTACGCTTTGACCTATCCGCCCGTAAAATATTCCTTTGAAGATAAGCTGTTCAAGGTCATGACGGACGGCGTTCCTTCTTACGCACAGCTTTCGGTAAGCGATGACGGGCAGACTCTGTACTGGCATACCGACAATAAAACGGATACCTATATCAGGGTCAGCAAGGAGGATGCGACAGCTTTGGGTATTCCCGAATACAGCGCGGAGTCATGGGTAACGGATGAAAACGGAAGCTTTGTTAACGAAACGGGTGCGGAGGTTTATGATACCGAGGAGTCGGACACGGATAAAGACGGAGCTGCTGCCGAAGCGGCAAACCTTATGTATCCCGCCGTAAATTATGATTTATTGGATTACACGCTTGATCCGTCCGTTAAGTTTGAAAGGGACGGTGAAAATGAGGATTGGAGAAAAACTCCCGTAGTCATCGCAGAAACCGAGGACAGCGAAATAGTTCTGTACGGAATTTGTATTGACGGTAAAGATTCCTTTGTTTTTATTGAGCATGACGGAACAGTTGACAGATACGAACAGTCATGGCTCACTCCGCGCGGGATAATGCCGGAGCTTATGTATTCAGACATTGATTCCGACGGTGAAAAGGAGCTTGCCGTGTCCTACTATGTGGGTTCGGGAACAGGCTTAAGCGTTGACAGTCTTGTGATATATGAGCTTGAGGACGGACATTTTGTACCTTATGCTTATGACCCTACGGATGCTCTTGCGGACGTTGTTTCGGCGGATATCGACAACGACGCTCATACCGTGACTTTTACACTGCTGACAAACGGAGAGAGCGTTACCTGTGAAAAAACCGACGAATATTATTCGGACGGCATCGATGCGATATACTGGGGATCGCTCATTGAGTATGATTTTGAGGACGGCGAAATAACGCTTACCGCTATGCCTGATGTGAGATGGTTTTACGAATGTATGCCGACAGTCAGAGCTAAGGTGTTTTATTCGGCTGCCGAGCCGGGCGAGTTCGGTCTTACGGATATTGTTATGGAATACATTGAATTTTGATAAGGAGTTTTTACTATGGCAGATAAAATGTGGGCGGGACGCTTTTCAAAGGAGCTTGACGAGCGGGTCAATGACTTTAATTCGTCGGTGTCCTTTGACGCGAGAATGTATAAGCAGGACATAAGCGGCTCTATCGCTCATGCGAAAATGCTGGGCGACACGGGTATTATTGACAAGAGCGAAAGCGAAAAGATCGTTGAGGGGCTTACGGGTATCCTTAACGACATTGACAGCGGAAAGCTTCTTATCGACCCCAACGCGGAGGACATTCATATGTTTGTGGAGCAGGTCCTCACCGAGCGTCTGGGGGACACGGGAAAGCGTCTCCACACCGCGCGGAGCAGGAACGATCAGGTTGCTCTTGACATAAGAATGTATCTGCGGGACGAGATACTTGAAATAATCTCTATGGCGCGGGAGCTTACCGAAACGCTCTGCACCATTGCCGAGGACAATCTTGACGCGGTAATGCCCGGCTACACTCACCTCCAGAGGGCGCAGCCCATTACCTTTGCCCATCATCTTATGGCGTATGCGAATATGCTTGTCCGCGACCTTGGCAGACTTGCGGATACCTACAAGCGAATGAATGTTATGCCTCTTGGAAGCGGCGCGCTGGCGTCCACAACCTACCCCATAGACCGCAGACAGGTTTCGGCTATGCTTGGCTTTGACGATATAACACAGAACAGTCTGGACGGAGTTTCCGACAGGGATTTCTGCATTGAGCTTTGCTCCGCGCTGTCAATACTGATGATGCACCTTTCAAGGTTCTCTGAGGAGATCGTTATGTGGTGCTCATGGGAGTTTAAGTTTATCGAGCTTGACGACGCGTATTCCACGGGCTCGTCCATAATGCCCCAGAAGAAAAATCCCGATATTACCGAGCTTATCCGCGGCAAAACGGGACGCGTGTACGGCGATCTGAACACTCTGCTTGTTATGATGAAAGGACTTCCCCTTGCCTACAACAAGGATATGCAGGAGGACAAGGAAGCAATTTTCGACGCGCTGGATACCGTAAAGCTCTGCATAAAGACGTTTATTCCAATGCTTGCGACCATGAAGATCAACAAGGATAATATGCGCGCGGCGGCGGCGAGAGGCTTTATAAACGCTACCGACTGCGCGGACTATCTGGTGAAAAAGGGTCTGCCCTTCCGCGACGCCTATAAGATCACGGGAACGCTTGTGGCAATGTGCATTGAGAGGGGAACTACACTTGAGGAGCTTCCCTTGGAGGAGTACAAAAAGCTTTGCGATACCTTTGATAAGGACGTTTACGAGGCGATAAAGCTTGAAAACTGCGTGAACAGCAGAAAGGTACCGGGAGGTCCCGCGCCCGAAGCTGTGCGGAATCAGATTGACTTTATAAGACAGGCGATAGACTGACATAATCCAAGAACGCAAATACATACGAATATTCATGACGTCGGCGCCGTACACCGATACGGCGGAGAAAGGATTTTACTGATATGGCTTACAAGGTTTTTATTGACGGACAGGAAGGCACTACGGGTCTGAGGATAGTTGAAAGGTTCAAAAACAGAACGGACGTGGAGCTGCTTAAAATTGACGAGGAACTGCGGAAAGACCCCGCCGAAAGAAAACGGCTGATAAACGAATCGGACTATACGTTCCTCTGCCTGCCCGACGCGGCGGCAATGGAATCGGTGTCCCTTTGCGAAAATAAGAATACAAAGATCATAGACGCTTCAACGGCGCACAGGATAAATCCCGCTTGGGCGTACGGTCTGCCCGAGCTTTCCGCTCAGCACAGGGATAAGATAGCGGTCTCGAAGAGAGTTGCTGTTCCCGGCTGTTACGCAAGCGGCTTCAACGCGGCTTTGTACCCTGTTGTGAAAGAGGGTCTTGTTGCGCCGTATCACCCTATAATCTGCCATGCGGTATCGGGCTACAGCGGCGCGGGAAAGAAAACCATTGCCGTATATGAGGGAGCTGACAAGCCCGAGGAGTACAACTCTCCGAGACAGTACTCAATGGGAAAGCACCACAAGCATATCAAGGAAATGATGGCGGTCAGCGGACTGTCCTATCCGCCTATATTCAATCCGATAGTGGACAATTACTACAACGGCATGGTAGT
Organism: Oscillospiraceae bacterium; assembly: GCA_029067895.1. Lineage (GTDB taxonomy): Bacteria > Bacillota > Clostridia > Oscillospirales > Ruminococcaceae > RGIG8773. The sequence goes on from JAIEDQ010000096.1 coordinate 5,449, forward strand.
GACCATACCTCTGCATCTCCGCGCCATGGCAAAAAAGACCACAGCGCAGCAGGTGTGGGAGATAATGTCCGCACACTATGAGGGTCAGAACTTTGTAAAGGTAATGCCGTTTCAGGGAGAGGGCGTATTGGCGGACGGCTTCCTTGCGGCGAATACTCTCAAGGACACAAATCTTATGCAGATATTTGTTTTCGGAAACGACGATCATGTGCTGCTGTGTTCAAGGCTTGACAATCTTGGCAAGGGCGCAAGCGGCGCGGCGGTGCAGTGCATGAATATTATGATGGGGATTGATGAGACAACAGGATTATTGTAATTTTTTCGCACCGCAGGACGAGGTTTATTGTTATGACACACGAAAAAATTCTTGAATACTGCCTGACGAAAAAGGGCGCATACGAGGACTGTCCCTTTGGGGACGGCACGGTCTGCGTCAAGGTGAAAAAGCGTATTTTTGCACAGCTTTTTTGTCTGAAAGGCGTCCCCATGCTTACCTTTAACGGGGACGCTATGACAGGGGATTTTTACCGAAACGCATATCCAGACAGCGTGACGAGAGGTTATCATTGTCCACCTGTTCAGCAGCCTTATTTCAACACGGTAAGATTGGACGGCGGCGTTCCCGACGAGGAAATTTTGCGTATGATAGACGGTTCTTACAAATACGTTGTGTGCAAGCTTGCAAAGAAAGTGCAGAGGGAATTGGAGGACGAGTAGACGGAGGGTTTGTTATGGAAAATTTTGAAGCTGTTGAAACAACAAGCGGCGAAAACAAAACGGAAAATAAAAAGAATACAAATTCCAAAGCAGGAGATGTATTGGACGTTATTTGGCTTTGTATTTTCTTGATTATTTTTGGTTTTTGGATTTATCTTGATAAGACTGACAGCGAACCTTTTTTGTTCGGACGCGTTTGGAATATTCGTATTCTTTTTACGCTTCTTTTGCTTGCTAATGCGATTAACAAGTTTTTTGTATTAAAAAAACGTTCCGCAGGCAGAAAGACATTTATTACGTACGGCGTATTTATTACCCTCATTGCATGCTCTTTTTTATACGATGTTTACAGCGATATTAAAAACACAACCGATATGGAGCAAATCACGCTTTCCGACGGAAACGAAATTATTTTTAAGGAATACATAGAGCAAAAGAAGTATACATATATAGACGTTTATCAGGTAAATGGAATTATCGCAAAAAAGCTTGGGTATATTGATGAAATCTTTTTTTACAACCAGTGTCTTTTGCAGGATAAATACAGCTATGAATACGACGAGGCAGGCAAAAAGCTGACGGTGATTTGTGAACACGGCTCGGCAAGTCTTGAAGAGCAATACGGCACGGGCTTTTGGGAAAGAGAATTTACTTTAGAATAACAGCGGAATTTCCGCAGAATATAAAAATATTTAGGAGAATTACTATGGAAAATTTTGAAACAATAAACGGCGGTATCTGCACCGCAAAGGGCTTTAAGGCAAGCGGACTTTACTGCGGCATCAAGCACGGACTTCCCGACGGGAACGAGTCCCCCGTGAGCAACAAGAAGAACGACATCGCCATGATTTTTGCGGACGTGGAGTGCAATGCGGCGGGCGTTTACACCTCAAACAAGGTCAAGGGCGCGCCTGTTGTTGTTACCAAAAACAATCTTGCAAAGTCGGGTGGAAAGGCTCGTGCCGTTATCGTAAATTCGGGCAACGCCAACACCTGCAATGCCGACGGCGAGGAAAAGGCTCTTGAAATGTGCAGGCTTACCGCCGAGGCTCTTAACATTCCCATGGAGCAGGTAATTGTGGCTTCAACGGGAGTTATCGGTCTGACATTGCCTATAGAGCCGATCCAGTATGCCGTTCCCCTGCTTGCGGAAAAGCTTTCCTATGAGGGAAATATTGAGGCGGCTACCGCTATCATGACCACCGACACGGTGAGAAAAGAATACGCCGTAAAATTTACCGTGGACGGAAAAGAATGTCATCTCGGCGGCATGGCTAAGGGCAGCGGAATGATTCACCCCAACATGGCTACCACGCTGAATTTTATTACAACGGACTGTGCTGTTTCTCCCGAAATGCTTCAAAAGGCTCTTTCGGAAATCGTAAAAATTACATACAACTGTCTGAGCGTGGACGGCGACCAGTCCACAAACGACACCTGTATGCTTATTGCTTCTGGACTTGCGGGGAATATCGAAATTACTTCGGAAAATGAGGATTATCAGACCTTTAAGGACGCTCTTTATCAGGTCATGAAAAATCTTACAATAATGCTTGCCAAGGACGGCGAGGGCGCAACAAAGCTTATTACCTGCGTGTGCAGTTCCGCGCCCGATCTGGACACTGCAATTATTGCCGCAAAAAGCGTTATTCGTTCCCCCCTTGTAAAGACCATGATCTACGGCGAGGACGCAAACTGCGGACGTATCGCCTGCGCGGTGGGATATGCGGAGTCCGACAAAATTGATGTTGCTAAATTGGATATTTTCCTTGCTTCAAAGGCAGGAAAAATACAGACCTATAAGGGCGGTCTGAACATGGATTTCTCCGAGGAAAAGGCTGCGGAAATTCTCAAAGAGGACGAGATAGAAATTCTTATCGGGCTTAACAGCGGCGAGGCAACTGCAACGGCTTGGGGCTGCGACCTTACTTATGATTATGTAAAAATTAACGGGGACTACAGAAGCTGATTAAATGTGTAATGTTCCCCGATAAAAAGAATATATAAAGCGAGGCAAAAAGAAATGGATACACAGAACACAAACGAGATCAAAGTATCAAACGAAATACGCTCAAAGGTGCTTATTGACGCTCTGCCCTACATACAGCGCTATAACGGCAAGATAGTTGTTGTCAAGTACGGCGGAAACGCCATGACAAACGAGGAACTGAAAAATGCCGTTATGAGCGACATTGTGCTGCTTTCGCTGGTCGGAGTAAAGGTAGTTCTGGTACACGGCGGAGGTCCCGAAATTAACGATATGCTGAAAAGGGTGGGCATTGAAAGCAGGTTTATAAACGGCTTGCGCTACACCGACGAGGCTACCGTGGACATCGTTAAAATGGTTCTGGCTGGCAAGGTCAACAAGGAGCTTGTTTCCCACCTTACTCAGCACAAGGGCAGGGCTATCGGGCTTTGCGGAATCGACGGTCAGATGATAACCGCTCACAAAATGGAGGGCGAGGTTGACCTCGGCTACGTGGGCGAAATTGTGAACGTGAACACCACTCCTATTACCGACGCTCTTGAAAACGGCTACGTTCCAGTAATCGCAACAGTTGCCTGCGACGAGGAGGGTCAGACCTACAACATCAACGCGGACACGGCGGCGGCGAGAATTGCCGCAGAGCTTGGCGCGGAAAATCTTATCCTTATGACAGACATTGCGGGACTTCTCCGCGACAAGGACGACGCGGACACCCTTATCCCCGCGGTGCAGGTAAGCGAAGTCCCCTTTATGAAACGTCAGGGAATAATCAGCGGCGGCATGATACCCAAGATAGACTGCTGTGTGGAGGCTGTCAGACGGGGCGTTAAAAAGACCTGCATTATCGATGGAAGAATACCTCACTCAATACTTATCGAACTTTTGTCAAACGAGGGTATCGGCACGCAGTTCATTTAAAAGCTTTCGGAGGTAGCGGCATGGAGCTTCTGATAATTTTTATTCTGTGTACAGTGGGAGCGGCGGCTATGATAATCGACCTGCTGGATAAATTTCCCCTGTGCGGGATATTCGGCAAGCTTATTGTCATGAACGTTTTTCCTCATGGGTTCATGCTTTTGTGGCTTCTTGTCGCTTCGGGGGACAGCCTGTGGGACGGCTTGGCTTCGGTTGTCCTTATGTGCATTATACTGGGCGGACTTATGCTGTACTGTATGCTGCGTATTGCCGTAAAGCCCTATAAGGTCAGATTTGACAGATCCGAGGCAAATATCCGTGTACGTGCGATGTACGGAGGAAAAATTCTGCTGAAATGGACAGCGTTCTCACTTGTTATTCAGATGGTTTTCTATATATTTGCCGTAAAAAATAATTTCTGGGACATACCCAAATCTGTATGGATATGGGACGCTGTTGCGGCGGGACTGATCGTTTTAGGCTACGGCTTTAACGGAATTATCCGCATAGCGTTCCTGTGCAGACGGCTTGGCATTGCAAAGCGTATCGTTACGTTTTTCCTGCTTCCAATACCTGTTGTGGGAATATTTGCTCTTATTTCAATGTACAACGCCGCGAAAGCCGAGTACGACTACGAGACCACCCGTGCCGCCTGTGACAGCCAAAGGGTGGAGTCCCAGGTATGCGCAACGAAATATCCCATACTTCTGGTACACGGTCTGGGCTTTCGGGATTGGCGGTACTTCAACTACTGGGGACGTATCCCAAAGGAGCTTATCAAAAACGGCGCGAAGCTTTACTACGGCAATCAGGAGGCGTGCGCAACCGTTGCGGTGAACGCTGAGGAAATACGGAGAAGAGTTCTGGAGATAACGGAGGAAACGGGCTGCGGAAAGGTCAATATTATCGCCCACTCAAAGGGCGGACTTGACTCACGGTACGCCATAGCAAAGCTTGGCATAGAGGATAAAGTCGCCACGCTTACAACGGTGGGAACTCCTCATCACGGCTCGCAGGTAACAGACCTTGCCAACAAGCTTCCCGACAGCTTTTACCGAAAGGTCGCCGACTTTATGGACAGACGGTTCAAGGGCTTTGGGGACGTTGACCCCGACTTCTATACGGCGTGTCACCAGTTCAACAGCGATTACGCGGAAAGGTTCAACGAAGAAGTTCCCGACTCGGATAAGGTCTATTACCAGAGCTATGCTTCGGTGATGAAGAACGCGCTCAGCTTCGGACTGCTTTCGTTTACATATCTTTTGCTGAAAAAATTCGGCAGGAACGATGGGCTTGTTACGGTCGAGTCCGCAAAATGGGGAAACTTCAAGGGCGTGTACGAAAGCAAGGGCGCAAGGGGCATTTCCCACGGGGACACCATCGACCTTGCCCGCGAGGATTTCAAGGGCTACGACCCCAGAGAGGAGTACGTCCGTATTGTTTCGGAGCTAAAGGATATGGGGTACTGAACGAAATTCGGAGGAAATTTTTCCCGACACTTGAAATATTCACATTAAAATGATATAATTAGAAATTACACTGATTGAAAGGGTCAACAACATGAATACGATAGAAAAATTCAACGAACACGTTATGGGCACCTACGGACGCTACCCCTTGGTTCTGGAAAAGGGCGAGGGACGCTCCGCTTCGGGCGAGGACGGCAAACGCTATATTGACTTCGGCAGCGGTATCGGGACTAACTCTCTCGGCTACTGCGACGAGGACTGGGCTGACGCGGTATGCAGGCAGGCAAGAGCGGTACAGCATACGTCCAACTACTACTACACGAAAGTGCAGGCTGATTTTGCGGCAAAGCTTTCCGAAGTCACGGGCTATGACAAAATGTTTTTCGGCAACAGCGGCGCGGAGGCTAACGAGTGCGCGATCAAGATCGCAAGAAAATATTCCTTTGACAAATACGGAAAGGACGCTAAACGCTATAACATCATCACCCTGACAAACAGTTTCCACGGAAGAACGCTGACAACTCTTTCCGCTACGGGTCAGGACGTTTTCCACAACTACTTTTTCCCCTTTACCGAGGGATTTCTGAACGCCGAGACGAATAATATTGACGATCTGCGGAATAAAATTGACAATACGGTCTGCGCGGTGATGATAGAATTTGTTCAGGGCGAGGGCGGAGTAAATCCGCTGGACAAAACCTTTGTTGACGAACTTTTTAAGATCTGTGCGGAAAAGGACATTCTCGTTATTGCCGACGAGGTACAGACGGGTGCGGGAAGAACAGGTACGTTCCTTGCTTCGGAGCAGTTCGGCGTAAAACCAAATATCACAACTCTTGCAAAGGGCGTTGCGGGAGGCGTTCCCGTGGGAATATGCCTTGCGGACGAAAAGTGCGGGGACGTGCTTACAAAGGGTACTCACGGCTCTACGTTCGGGGGAAATCCCCTTGCCTGCGCAGGAGGTCTTGCGGTGGTGACTAAAGTCTCCTCGGAGGGCTTCCTTGATGAAGTCCGCGCTAAGGGAGAATATTTCAGAAAGAAGCTTGCGGAGATACCCGACGTGGAGGGCGTGGACGGACTGGGTCTTATGCTGGGCATACGTCTTAAAGACAAGTCCGCTTCCGAGGTCTGCGGAAAATGCTTTGAAAACGGTCTGCTGGTTCTGACCGCAAAGGATAAGCTGAGACTTCTGCCGCCGCTTAACATAACCTACGATGAAATTGATACGGGAATTGAAATTCTCAGGAGGTCGCTATGATTTATTACGAAAAGTACGGCAACGACTCTAACCCTGTCATTCTCTGTCTGCACGGTTCAAACTTCGTACACAGCTTTTCAAAGCAGTCCGATCAGCTTTCAAAAAATTACTGTCTGATAATCCCCCATCTGCCAGGCTTCGGACGGAACAGTCAGGTCACGTTTTCCACAGAGCTTGCGGTATCGCAGCTTGCGGAATTTGCGGAGAGCCTCGGCAGAAAGGTCACGCTTATGGGCTTTGCTCTGGGAGCGCAGCTTTGTCTGCCGCTGATATGCGACCACGGGGAATGCTTCAACGGCGCGATAATGGTAAGTCCCTGGCTGATAAAGTCCATTGATGAAGTGGAAAAGCTTATGAAAGCGGAGTCGGACAATGAAAAGATGTCCAAGAACAAGCTGATGATAGGCATAAACAGCCTTGCTATGGGTCTTGACAAGGGCGAGCGTCAGGAGCATGAGGAGTACTGCAAGAACGTGTCCATGAACTCTATTCTTGCCGCTATCGACAACGGCTTGCAGCTTGAGGATTACCCCTCTTACGATCAGGTGGATATGCCCCTGCTTGCACTTTGCGGAATAAAGGAGCCGCTGGATATAAGAAAATCCGTCCGCGACCTTGCGCGGAGAAATCCTCACTGTGAGTATGATATGTGGGACGGCGCGGCTAACAATATTCCCTTTAAGTTTGCTTCCAGATTCAACAAGACGGTGGAAGAATTTATGGCTAAGGTCAAATAAAAAATATATAGAATAACAGGAGGAGATAAAAATGAAACACTTACTCAAAATGCTCGATCTCTCAAAGGAGGAGATCATCGACATTCTCAATCTTGCCGACCAGCTCAAATACGAGCTGAAGCACAGCATTCCCCACCCCCACCTCAAGGGCAGGTCGCTGGGTATGATCTTCCAGAAAGCGTCCACCCGCACAAGGGTATCCTTTGAGACGGGTATGTACCAGCTTGGGGGACACGCGCTGTTCCTGTCGGCTTCCGACCTCCAGATAGGCAGGGGCGAGCCTGTTCAGGACACCGCCCGCGTGCTTTCACGCTATCTGGACGGCATCATGATCCGCACATACAAGCAGGAGGAAGTGGAAAATCTTGCAGAGTACGGAAGCATTTCCGTTATAAACGGTCTGACAGATTTCAGCCACCCCTGTCAGGTGCTTGCAGACCTTATGACTATCCGCGAGTTCAAGGGTCAGTTCGACGACCTTAAAATGTGCTTTATCGGCGACGGAAACAATATGGCGAATTCCCTTATCGTGGGCTGTCTGAAGGCGGGAATGTCCGTTTCGGCGGCTTGTCCCGAGGGATACCGTCCCGACCCGCAGGTGCTTGAATTTGCAAAGGCTTACGACTGCTTCGAGCTGACCGATTCTCCCATAAAGGCGGCGGAGAACGCGGACGTTTTGATCACCGACGTGTGGGCGTCCATGGGGCAGGAGGGCGAAGCCGAGAAGAGGAAGATCGCTTTCAAGGGCTATCAGATCAACGACGAGATAATGGCGGCGGCTAAGTCGGACGCAATGGTTCAGCACTGTCTGCCCGCTCACCGCGAGGAGGAGATCACCGAAAAGGTGTTCGAGGCTCACGCGAACGAGATCTTCGAGGAAGCGGAAAACCGTCTCCACGCACAGAAAGCGGTCATGGTCAAGCTGATGGCATAATATATCCGAAAATGATTTACGGTCTCCCGATCATGTGTCGGGAGACCTGATTATTTCACGAAAAAATATCATGAAAAATAAAATTTTATGAGGAAATTTCTCCCTTTTGGGACAGGAAAAAATTGTTTTATTAACAATTTGTATAAACTCTTTCCCGTTACTCCAAAGCGTATAACTCAATATTTTTGTAGAAAATGCACAAAAATATGCATTATTATACTTAAAACTTTGGCAGTGCGGAGAGCTTTTTGTGATGTTTAGGAAAATTTAATAGAAATATCATTAAAATTTTTACGCTTTGTTCGGTAAAATTTTTGCTTAACACTTGTTTTTTTTTCGGAAATGTTATATACTAATATTAAATAAGTATGGGTAAGTGTTTCTATTTTTAGATTTAAGTCGGCTTTCCGACGGGAAAGGATTGGTACATATATGGGTCTTTTCGACGGTGTTACTCACAATCTGGCTGAACAGGCGATGGACGCTACATGGTATAAGCAGCGGGTCATTAGACATAATATTGCCAACAGCGATACGCCGGATTATAAGGCGAAAACCGTGGAGTTCGGCATTATCCTCAAGGAAAAATGCAAGTGCCGTTACCATGACGGAATAAAGGACGGCGATTACCATAAGGACGTAAGTCCCTTTGACGAGAACGGACATCTCCGCCTGACGGTCACTACAGGCTACGAGACAAATACAAACCAGATACTGGACGGAAACAACGTTGACATGGAAAAGGAACAGTCGGCTCTGGCGGACGCTCAGTATCAGTACAGCGCTCTGACGGATTACCTTAACAACAACTACCAGATGATAAGAAAGGCGGTCTCCAAGTAATTCGGAGAACACCGCGAAGTGATTTTCTTTTGAAAGGACGGTTCGGCTATGGCTTTTTTAAGCTCCCTCGATATAAGCACATCGGCGCTTTCGGCGCAGAGACTGCGGTCTGACATCATTTTGCAGAACATTGCAAATCAGAATACATACAACACCTCCCCCGACGGCGACCCCTACTGCCGTCAGCTCGTTATCTTTTCGGAAAAGAAAAAATTCAGCGACGTGCTGGATCAGTACACAAGGATGTCCGAAAACAACACGGGAGTAAAATATAACAGGGGCGTTTACTACCTTGGACGGCAGAACCGCTTCAAGAACGCGGGCGTTACGGTGGTGGACGTTGTTGACGACGACGCTCCCTTCGTTCCCGTTTACGATCCAGACAATCCGCTTGCGGACGAGGACGGCTACATCTACAAGAGCAACGTGGACAATTCCAAGGAGCAGATGGATCTGCTGGCGACCCAGCGTTCCTACGAGGCGAATATTTCAGCCTATAAGGCTGTAAAGGCTATGCTGACAAAGGCAATGTCCCTTAACGGCAGATAAAGCTACATAAAATAAAGGAGTTCTTACATATGTTTATAGTACCTATCAACAGCTCCATGAGACCGATCGAGTCTCTTTTCGAGGACAATAACGCTGCGGGCATTCAGGATCAGGATAAGCCCCAGTTCTCCGACGTTTTCAAGGAGATATTCTCCGAGGTGCAGGATACCCAGAGAGTGGTTCAGGAGGATTCGCTCCGTCTCGCTATGGGCGAGATCGACGATCTGCATACCATTTACAACAACATGACCAAGGCTTCCGTTGCGGTGGATACGTTCGTTGCGGTCAAGGACGCGGTGGTCAACGCTTATGACAGGATCATACAGATGTCAATGTAATTAAACGGAATTCGGATAAAAGCAAATCACGGCTGATTTGCTTTCCGTTTTCCATTTGTGAATAATGTTTTGTTTCTTTGGGGAAGCGGCTTCCCCGCATACGGCGCCGTTCGCGCGCATTACGATAAGGAAGGAAAATTCGGACAATGGCGATGAAAGATCAGGCTGAAAAGCTTGTAAAGTCTTTTACCCAGTTCTGGGAGGCTCAGGATAAAAAGAGAAGATTCGCTTACATAGCGATCATAGTCTGCATTATCCTGGCGGCGGTTATTATAACGGCGATCCTTAACAGAAAGGATTACGTTGTCCTCTATGAGGGACTTGAAACTCAGGAGGCTGCCGAGATGGTCACCCTGATAGAGGGAATGGGCTATGAGGCGAAGCTGTCAAACGGTACTATTACCGTTCTCAGCGGCACGGAAAACACTATAGCTATCCAGCTCGCGCAGCAGGAATACCCCAAAAGCGGTACGGGTTACCCGAACCTTATAAACAAGCTGGGTATGACCTCCACCGAGACAGAGGCGAGATATTACGAAAAGATCGATACCGAAAACAGACTGGGCGCGATCATAAGCGCCGCGGACAATATCAGCAAGGCGACCGTTACGCTGACCGATCCCGAGCAGAAGAATACCGTTATCCCCTCGCTGAGACAGCAGCCCTCGGCTTCGGTATCCGTTCATCTGGACGGCATTGAAAAGCTGTCAAACAAGCAGATCATAGGTATCACTCACATTGTTAAGTTCGGCTGGCCGGGACTTACCGACGAGAATATCATGATCGTTGACGGCAACAATATACCTCAGATACTGAACGCTCAGGACGATTATGACCTGGTGCTTGAGGAGACCCGCAAGCTGGCTCTCAAGACCAATCTTGAAAACAGCATCAAGAACAAGATACTTGAAATGCTGATACCTGCTTTCGGCGACGACGGAGTTTCCGTTGCGGTAAATATGGTGCTTAACTTCGATTCGCAGGTATACGAGAACACCGACTACAGACCCGAGGACAACAACAACACCGGTGTGCTTCAGCACGCGGACGCGTCAAACGCTTCCGGAGGCACCACCGTTGACGGCGGCATCGTGGGTCTGGAGGGCAACGCCGACGACACCTACCCTACGGGAGATACGAACGGCACAGGCGCATGGACCGAGGATTCGCTTTCCAATACATATCTTGTGGACACCTACAAGGAGCAGGGTCAGAAGGTGGGCTACAGTATCGACGGACTTTCCATTTCGGTAATTGTTTACCGCGATTATCTGTCCGAGTACGACAGAGAGCTTCTGGTAAGCCTGGTGGGAAATTCGGGTACGGTAAATCCCGACGAGCTGGAGCGTGTGGTTACAGTCGGAAACTTTCCCAAGTTCGATCCCAATCTTCCCGATTCCGGAGTTATTCCTACATACCTGTTCGGTCTTACATTTAATCAGCTTATTCTTGTGGGCGCTATCGTGCTTATACTTATTCTTGTTATACTTATCATCATGGCAGTTCTTTCAAGCAACGCAAAGAAAAAGAGAAAGGCTTTCGAGCAGCAGATCATCGAGACCAGCGGTCTGGTCACGGACGGAAGCGAGCCTGTGGATACGTTCACATTCAGCGAAGCAGGCGAGCCTGTGGAAGTCCCCAGCCTTACGGACGACCAGATCGAGACCAAGGAGGTCGTTATCAGAAGAGAGATCAGCGACTTTGCAAAGTACAGTCCCGAAATTGTTGCTCAGCTGCTTAAAAACTGGATGAAAGAGGAGGATGACAACTGATGTCTGATGTTGAAGAGCTTACCTATTTGCAGAAGGCTGCGGTCGTTATCACCTCGATAGGCGCAGAAAATGCGGCGGGCGTTTACAAAAGACTGAACGACGACGAGGTGGAAAAGCTTACGTTCGAGGTTTCCAGTCTGCCCTATATGGACATTGCCGCGGTGGACGAGGTACTGAACGAATTCTATGAGCTTTGCCTGACCCAGAAGGTCATCACCGAGGGCGGCATAGACTACGCCCGTTCCGTTCTGGAAAAGGCTTACGGTCCCGAAATGGCGCAGAGACTCATGGACAAGGTTTCCAAATCCATGCAGACAAAGGCGTTCGAGTTTGTCAGAAAATCGGACTACAAGAACCTGCTTGCTATTATTCAGAACGAGCACCCTCAGACTATCGCTCTGGTGCTTTCATATGTAAATTCAGACCAGGCTTCACTGGTTCTCCAGGAGCTTCCCAAGGAGAAGCGCGTGGAGGTAGTAGAGAGAATCGCCAAGATGGAATCCGCTTCCCCGGAAACTATCAAGGCTATCGAGTCCACGCTGGAGAGAAAGTTTGCGGCGGTTGTTTCCATGGATCTTACGGAGGTCGGCGGTATCAACTACGTGGCGGACGTCCTCAACAAGGTGGACCGCGGTACGGAGAAATACATATTCGACGAGCTGTCCGCGAGAGATCCCGCTCTGGTAGACGAGATCAAAAAGAAGATGTTCGTATTCGAGGATATTCTTTCCCTCGACTCCATGTCCATTCAGCGTTTCATCAGAGACGTGGAGACAAAGGAT
>JAIEDQ010000097.1 GCA_029067895.1 Oscillospiraceae bacterium
GGATACAGGGACTAAAAAAATGCCGAAAGAGACAAATAAAAAATTAATCCGGAGATAAAAATTGATAGGGAATACCCGAACACCTTGTCAAATTGTAATTTTTCAAAAATAACCGAGTGAATTGTATTTGCATTTTTATTTTATTTGGCATATTTTTTATGTTATCTTCGTTTCCATCTGCGCATTTTTGTTACAGGTGTAAATTGTTGAGGTATTCCGCTTTCGGTGCGCACAGGTGGCAGGAAAAATCCTCCGGTATTTTTTAGCAGATACACATAAAAAACTGCGCCGAACGTTTCAAATTCGGCGCAGCAATGACCCGCTGTATTTGTCTTTATACGTTTTTGGTACTTCCGCAAAAATTTCTGCACAGCAAATACCGAAAGCACCGCAGACGCATCAAAACCAAAACCGTTACCATGCCGCAAAAGGCTTTGCCGGGAACAGTGGTTATTGTCCGGAAACGTGCAGACTTTCATACTGTATCACTGTCAGCCTGAACGCGAGGAGCATTTTCTATGTCTGAAAAATAAATCACTCGTCGTCGAAATTTCCGGGAATATGAAGCTGCTTAACGGGGATACGCTTCAAGGGGGAGTATATGTATTTTGAGCATGACGAATCTCCGTTTACAAGACCTCTCTTTTCACAGAGAACCTTTCCGCCGTCCTTTGCACGGGTACCGAAATTGCAGTACTGACACTGAGGAGGGATATCCGCACCGAAGTATTTCTTTTTTGCCATAAATAACATTCCTTTCTTTCAGATAAAATTTATTTATATCTTTATCACTATTATATCATACTTTTTTCTTTTTTTCTATAGAAATATTTGATAATAATAAAATTGTCATAATTAACAAAAAAAGCGTAGGAATTGGTGAATTTTGACGAACCGCCGTTCCCGCGGGAGCAATGACAGGTATTTGATCCTGCATAAAGATATCTACATAAAGTTTACACAATAAATATGAAATAAATATTGCGAAAATTCTAAAAAAATAAAAACGTTTTGCAGACAATCTTCCGCGGAGCATTCCCTTGACCTGTAAAAGAACGCAGAGACCTCCGAAAGAGAGCAGGGAAGCGGTCAGCGGGATAAGACTTCTGTCCCCGCAGGTAAGGGAGGAAATATTGCTTATTTCGAGAATTGCCTTTACCGAGGCGGAAATGTCGCTGTATCTCATGCCCGTAAGGTCTGCTAAAGTATGGGATATACGACCTATTATGCCTGTTTTTTCCAGAATGCAGATGATCGTGGAAAAAAAGACGATTATCGCGCATATGGAAAACATTCCCTGCGCGCCGCCGTAAATTGATCCGATAAGGTTTTCCGAGGACAGGTCAAGCTTTGCGGTTATCTTTTTCGGAGGCGGCACAGGACGTCCGAAGCCGCTTATTATGGCGATCAGCAGATTTGCGCTGACGATAGACGCAAATATTATCATTCCCACCTTTACGCTTGAAAAAAGATGTACGCCCGCCGTGCCGCAGATAAAAGCGGGTCCCGCAAGATAGCAGTACGGCAGCATCTGCTCGGCGGTGCGGCGGTCGAGCTTTCCCTCGCCGCAAAGCTCCGCCAGAAGCCTTGCGCCCACGGGATATCCGCCTATGCTTCCGATAAGGAAAATCGAAAAATATTCGGCGGGTATGCGGAATATGTACCTCGAAACAAACCCGAACGGCTTGCCGAGGACAGCGTAAAGATTTGAGGATACCACAAATCCCGAAGCCGCCATGAACGCGTACAGCGACGGTATAATTACCTCGAAGCACACCCTGACCGAGTTCAGCGCCGCATTTCCCACGTCCTTTACATAAACGATGAGCAGAGCCATGTAGAGCAGCGTCAGCGCGCCTGCGGCAGTATTTTTTGCCTTTGATACCATAATACTTTTCTCCGTAACAGTCGTAAAATTTTTTCCGCGGTTTAGGGGTTTTTGTCCCGATAAAGTATATGAAAAAAAAAGCGGCAATATAATTTATTTAAGAGATTTCTTTGAAAGGCGGTGGCATACTAATATGCAATTAAAAACTGTACAAAAAATCAAGCAAAAGCTTTGATGTGTGTGGTTTTGCGCAGATTTTTGTATACAGTTTTAATTGCAGATTAGGATTTGATGAAAGAAAGACTGAAAAGCAGATACGGCAGGCTCGTCTCGAAATTTGTCAGGGACAAAGTATACCTTAACACATATATGGCGATGACCGACAACACCCGCATTGAGATCGAAAACTGCCGCAGGATACTGGAGTATAACGACGTTTGCGTCAGAATAAGAACGGCGACGCTTACCGTCAGCATATGGGGAAGCGGTCTGAGCATATCCGATTACAACACGGACGGCATCGTCATAAACGGGAGCTTTTCCTCCGTTGAATTTGAGCAGGAACCGGGGCATACCGAAAAATAATCGTACAGGGAGGCTGAATGCTGTGTTTGACAATATACGCGGAATAATTACCTTTGAGGCGGTCGCGCCCGAAACCGAAGCTTTCGTCAATGCGCTGAAGGAAAGCTCCGCGCCCGTATCCGATATGAGGGTGAGAAACGGCAGGATATACGGCGACATTTACCGCTCGGACTTCGGCGAAGTGAAAAAAGCCGCGGAAAAGCTGGGAGCGCAGTTCAGCGTGCGTTCAAAGAGGGGCGCTGTATTTACTGTGAGAAAGTACCGCCGCAGATTTGGTATGCTTATAGGCTTTGCACTTGCGTTTGCTTTGGTAGCATATCTTTCAAACGTGGTGATGATCGTTGAGGTGTACGGCAACGAAAACCTTTCGGACAAACAGATAACATCGCTCCTTGCGGATCAGGGAATACATATCGGCGCGTTCATACCGTCGGTTGACCTGCGCGAAGCGGAGAGCCGCATAGTGTCCTCGTCGGACGATATCTCGTGGATAGGTCTGCGGTCGAAAGGGTGCATAATACAGGCGGAGGTCAGCGAGATAGAAGCATCTCCTGAGATCGTGCCGACCTCCGTACCCTGCAACATCATATCTTCGCGGGACGCCCAGATAGTTGCCGTAAACAACGTGCATATGGGAATGCTTGTGCGTATGCTCCACGACGGGGTCAAAAAGGGAGACCTGCTTATAAGCGGCACTGTGGAGGACGGCAAGGGCGGAGTATACTTTGCCCACTCAATGGGGGAGATAATAGGCAGATACACCGAAAAGGCGGTTTTTAAACAGTCCTTTGAGGACGAGCGTTTCGACTACGGCGAAAAAATACTGCGGAAAAAGCTTTACTTTTTCGGAGCGGAGATACCTCTTTATATCGGCAGAAACAACTTCGGCAATTACGAATACGACGAGACCACCGACTATGCGGAGCTTTTGGGTATCCGATTCCCGGTGGGGATAGTGAAAGCCGAATATAAGCCCTATGAGATATGTCCCGTCACCTACAGCTCCGAGCAGGCTAAAGCCATACTGGAGGACAAGATAAATCAGTACGAGCGCAACTTTCTTTCCGGCGGAGACATAACCGTGGTGGACAAGGAGGTTTTCTTTTCCGAGGACGGAAAAGAAGCCAAGGCTGTGGTGAAATACACACTCGAAAGCGACATAGGCATTACTCAGGAAATAATGGCAAAATGAACGTTAAATCCGCAATATTTTGTGCATATTGAAGAAAAGTCGCATAAAATGGCGTTTACCCCCTTTTATTTTTTGGAAGTATGTGATATAATAAAATTACATATACGGAAATTTACTTGCAGAGGTGTACAAATGGCGGAAGTTATAATAAATCTGGAAAATATTGAGCACGCGATAGAGCTTTTCGGAAACTACGATGAAAATATCAATCTGCTTCAGAGACAGTATAACGTGGCTGTCCTGAACAGGGGAAACGATATAAGGATAAGCGGCGGGGAAGCCGACGTTGCGAAAGCAAAAACGGCGGTGGAGGCTCTTCTCAGACTGATAAAAAGCGGTGAGAAAATTACGGAACAGAACATAAGGTATGTCAATTCAATGGTGGACGAGGGCATAGCCCAGCAGGTCACGCAGCTTGCGGACGGCGGTATATGCGTTACCACAAGCGGAAAGGTGGTCAAGGCGAAGACCCTCGGTCAGAAGAAATATGTGGACGCTATCGCGAAAAATACCGTGGTTATGGGCGTAGGTCCCGCAGGTACGGGAAAGACCTATCTTGCGGTGGCTATGGCTGTAAAGGCTTTCAGAGCCCATGAGGTAACGAAGATAATCCTTACCCGTCCCGCCGTTGAAGCGGGGGAAAAGCTGGGATTCCTGCCGGGAGACTTGCAGAACAAGGTCGATCCCTATCTGCGCCCGCTGTACGACGCTCTTTTCGATATGTTCGGCGCGGAGACCTTTGCAAAGCACATGGAGCGGGGAACTATAGAGGTTGCGCCCCTTGCCTACATGAGAGGACGTACTCTTGACGATTCGTTCATTATCCTTGACGAAGCGCAGAATACCACCCGCGAGCAGATAAAAATGTTTCTGACCCGTCTGGGCTTCAACAGCAAAATGGTCATCACGGGAGACGTTACACAGATAGACCTTCCAGACAGCAGAAAATCTGGACTTATCGACGCAATGCACGTACTGAAAAATATTGAAGATATAAACATAACAAGATTTACCGAAAAGGACGTTGTGCGCCACAAGCTTGTTCAGGACATCATAAAGGCTTACGAAAAGGCGTACAGCGAAAGAAAGAACTAAAAACCAAGCGTTTGCAAAGAGAGGAGGACACATTTTCCGTATCTGGAAAATGTTAATAAAAATGCCTAAGCTTAAAGTAATGATAAGAAACAACCAGAAGCTTGTAAAGCTTCCGTCGGGACTGAGACTGCTTGTCCGCAAGTGCTGCCAGGCGGTGCTTGTAACCGAAAAGTTTGACAGAGACGCAGAGGTAAGCGTTTCCTTTGTGAACGACAAGGAGATACACCGCTTGAACAAGCTGTACCGCAATATGGACAAGTCCACCGACGTGCTGTCTTTTCCATTGGGCGAGAACGGCGTGTACGACATAAACAACGAAACGGGCGCGTGTCTGCTGGGGGACGTGGTAATCTCTATGGAAACGGCAGTCAAGCAGGCGAAGCTCTATAACCATTCTCCCGAAAGGGAAGTGGGCTTTCTGACGGTACATTCCATGCTGCATCTGCTGGGGTACGACCACGAAACTTCGTCCCTTGAAGCGGCTAAAATGCGGGAAAAGGAAGAAATGGTACTTGAACATCTGGGACTTACCAGAGACAAGGAGTATTCCGAAAGCATATGAGAGCGCTGCTTAAATCGTTTCTGTACGCGTTCCGCGGTATCCTTGCCGCGGTGAAAACTCAGCGGAACATGAGGATACACCTTACGGCGGCTGTGTACGTTACCGCATTTTCGTTTTTCTATGACCTTACAAGGACGGAGTATGCTCTGCTTGCGCTTACGTTCGGGGCGGTTATGTCCTGCGAAATGATAAATACTGCGGTGGAAGCGGCGGTGGATATAAGCTCTCCGGATTACAGCGAAAAGGCGGGCTTTGCCAAGGACGTTGCCGCGGGAGCGGTGCTTGTTGCGGCTATTTTCGCGGTGGTTGTGGGAGTAATGCTGTTCGGCGACATTGCCGTGATAAAGGAGATTTTTCGGTACTACGGTTCGCATCCGTTTGCTTTGGCGGGACTTATTTGCTCATTTGTTGCGGCGTGGGTGTTTGTGTTCGGATTGCCCAAAATGCGGAATGATTGAGATAAATGTGATTTTACGGAGGTTATATATGATTAAATTATATATACCTGCTTTTGACGATTTATGGTTTCGGCAGAAATTGTTGAGCGATCCTGAAACAATGTCATATAACCATGCTTATGGAGGAATAATTGATTTTTCTAAGGATAAGTGGGAAAACTGGTTTGATTTATGGATAAAAACCTCCGAAGAAAAAAGATTTTACCGATATTTGTTTGAAACAGAAGTCGATCAATTTGTCGGAGAAACGGCTTATCATTATAATGAAAATCAGGGTATTTTCATTGCGGATATTATTGTTTCTGCCGAATACAGAGGAAAAGGTTACGGAAATGAAGGCTTGAAGCTTTTATGCAAAGCCGCAAAGGATAACGGGGTCAAGGAGCTTTATGACGATATTGCCGTAGATAATCCTGCGGTAAGCATATTTTTGAAAAACGGATTTTATGAAGAATACCGAACAGATAAAATCATTATGTTGAAAAAAGAACTTTGATTATGTAGGTCACAAGTGCGAAAGGAAAATCCATATGAACAGTAAATCCCGATTGGAAGCGTTTGAAAAAATGCTGTCTGCAGTACAAAATGGTTATGAAACCGCAAACGAAAAAATGATTTGTCTTAAATCGGAAGGCAAGGAAAAAACTGCTACATTTCGCCAGTTAATGGGCGATAAAATGTTATACAAAAGTATGCTTTCAATGTATAAGATATACGGCTTGACGGACGATAACGAGGTTTAACAAGAAAGGAAACTAAAATGAATACCAAAACAGAATTTATAACAATAGCAGGCTGTGCAAACGCGGGAAAATCCTCGCTTCTGAACGCACTGGTCGGCGAGAAGATAGCCGCTGTAAGCGGAAAACCCCAGACCACCCGCACAAGGATAACGGGAGTTGTTACAAAGGACGATACCCAGTATGTGTTTATGGACACTCCCGGTATCCACAAAGCCGAAACAAGACTGGGCGAGCATATGAACAAGACGGCGATAGAGTCCGCGGCGGACGTTGACCTTATCCTTATGGTTGCGGATGTTACCAAAAAAATCAGCCGCGGAGACCGCGAAATTATCGGCAGATTCAAGAAAAAGGACAACGTTATCCTTATCCTCAACAAAATTGATCTGGTCAAGGACAAGGAGCAGGTCGCCGTTAAGATAGCGGAGTTCGTTTCGCTGTACGACGGCTTCAAGGCGGTCATTCCCATAAGCGTCAAGGAAAACGACGGCGTGGATATCGTATGGCATGAGACGGAAAAATTTGCCGTAGAGGGACCTCACTACTTCCCGGACGACAAGCTTACCGACCAGCCCGAACGTGCGCTTGCGGCGGAAATTATCCGCGAAAAGGTGCTTAACCTTATGTACGACGAAATTCCCCACGGAATAGCAGTTACAATAGAGGAAATGGACGAGCGGGTCACCAAGGACGGAGAGGACATACTGGATATTTCCGCGGTGCTGTACTGCGAAAGGGAGTCCCACAAGGGCATGATAATCGGCAAGAGCGGTACTATGCTTAAAAAAATAGGTCAGCTTGCACGCGAGGACTTGGAGCGGTTTTTCGAGATAAGAGTAAATCTTAAGTGCTGGGTCAAGGTCAAGGAGGACTGGCGGAATAAGGAAGGCTTGCTGAAAAATTTTGGGTTATCAAATAATTCCACTAATATGTAACGGATTAGTGCAGATAATTATAGCAAATACTTTTACATCGGAGGATTTGCTATGTTGGATAACTATAATGAAAATAAATGGGACAAATTTGAGCTCAGCGGAAGAATTTCCGACTACCTTGATTATGTGGGAGTTCCCACGAAGATTTTTTCAAATATAACTGCGTCGGAAGCTCCGAACTCTGCGGGAGGCGGAACGGACGGCGTTTCGGCGGCGGACAAGGCTTCCCACTGAATTTTTCGGGACATATCCCCGCCGCACCAAACGACGGGGTCACGCCCCTTACACTAAAAAGGGGAGAACTCTTATGCTGATAACGGTAATGGGTCTGGTGATAGCCGAACGCGACGTAGGCGAAAACGACCGCTTTATAGATATTCTAACCGCGGAATACGGCGTTGTGGAGATCAGCGTCAAGGGCGCGCGTAAGCTTACGGGCAAAAGCAACGCCTGCACACAGCTTTTTTCCTACGCCAAATTCTGCTTCAGCAAGCGGGGAGACAGATATTACCTGAACAGCTGCGAACCCGTCAGAAACTTCTACAATCTGCGTCTGGACATGAAAAAGCTTGCTCTTGCAGGGTACTTCGTTGAAATTTCAAAATACTGCGTGACGACGGGACAGTCGGCAAAGGACGTGATGAGCCTTTTGCTGAATACGCTCCATATGCTGTCGGAGGGACTTCGCAGCGAGGAGTTTCTGAAAAGCGTTTTCGAGATGAGATTCATGTCGGAGATAGGTATGCTGCCGCAGCTTATCGGCTGCCGCGACTGCTACAGCTACGAGGCGGACGAGATGTTCTTTATGATAGACCGCTCCTGCCTGCTGTGCGGAGAGCATTTCTACGGCAGGGAATTTGAGGAAAACTACTATCATGTAAGACTGACGAAAACCGTTCTGCACACGCTGAGATTTATATGTCTTACGGACATGAACAGGCTTTTCAACTTTAAAATAGGGGAGGAGTCCCAACGGCTGCTGAACGAGGTCACGGAGAAGTATATTTTGTCGCACCTTTCCCGCAGCTTCAAGACGCTGGATTTTTACAAACAGATGTGTGCGGACGAAACAAACGCACAATGACTTTATGGAGGAAATATGAATAAATACTATAACGCTTTGGAATTACATAAAATACTTGAAATGCTTGCGGAGCAGGCTTCAAACGAGGAGACCAAAAGAATGGCTCTTGCTCTCGAACCGGATACGGACGTTGACTCGGTAAGACGTGAGGTAAAGAAAACCTCCGACGCTTTTGACCTTTCGGCGAAGTACGGCACTCCTGCGTTCTGCAATTTCAAGGACGTGCGCGGCTCTTTGAACCGTGCAAAATCGGGTGCAAGCCTTACCCTGCGGGAGCTTCTCGATATCGCGCAAATGCTGTATCAGGTGAGAATGCTGTCGGACTGGTACATTTCCTGTGACGGGGAAGAATCCTCAATAGGATATCTTTTCGTGTCCCTTTCGCCCAACAAGTACCTTGAAGAAAAAATCAAGAATGCCATTGTCTCGGACGAGGAAATTTCCGACATGGCAAGTCCCGCGCTTGCGGACATCCGCCGCAAGATCGCTCAGGCTGGGGTGAAGATCAGGGCAAATCTTGACAAGCTTGTGAAAAGTTCTGACGTGCAGAAGTCCTTGCAGGAAAGCATTGTCACCATGCGCGACGGACGGTACGTTCTCCCCGTAAAGGCGGAGCACAAGGGCAGCATTCAGGGACTTGTCCACGCCACGTCCTCAAGCGGCGCAACCTATTTTATCGAGCCTATTTCTGTGGTCGAAGCCAACAACGAGATACGGGTGCTGCAAGGTCAGGAGCAGGACGAGATAGAGCGCATTATTGCCGAGCTGAGCGCGGACTGCGCCAATTTCGCAGAAGCGATTGCGGCGGACTATCTGACCTGCGCGGAGCTTAATCTGTACTTTGCAAAATCCAATCTGGCAACAAAAATGCGGGCAAGCGTCCCCGAAATTTCCGACGACAGACGCATTGACCTTAAAAAGGCGAGACACCCCTTGATAGACAAGGACAAGGTAGTTCCTGTCAATATAACCATCGGATACGACTACAGCGCGCTGATAGTTACAGGTCCCAACACAGGCGGCAAGACCGTTCTGCTGAAAACCACGGGACTTCTCACTGCAATGACAATGTGCGGTCTGCTTATCCCCGCGGGAGACGGCAGCCGCGTGTCGGTTTTCCAAAATATTCTTGTGGACATAGGTGACCGTCAGAGCATTGAAAATAATCTGTCCACATTTTCGTCCCACATAAGCAGTATTGTGGAGATACTTAACGAAGCGGATTCCCGTTCGCTTGTCCTTTTCGACGAGCTTGGTTCGGGTACAGACCCTGTGGAGGGCGCGGCGTTGGCTGTCGCCATTATCGAGGAGCTGACGGACAGAGGAAGCAGACTGCTTGCCACTACTCACTATCAGGAATTGAAGCTTTTCGCAATAGAGCGGGAGGGTATCGAAAACGCCTCCTGCGAGTTTGACATGGCGGAAATGCGTCCTACCTACAGGCTTATAATCGGCTCTCCGGGAAAGTCCAACGCTTTTTCCATATCCTCAAAGCTGGGCATTCCCGACAAAATTATCGACGAGGCGAACAAGCTGGTGTCTACGGAAAATCAGCGGTTTGAAGAAGTCATTGCAAAGCTTGAAGCAAGTAGGATAGAGCTTGAAAACAAGGAGCGGGAGATATCCCGTCTGAAAGCGGAGCAGGAACAGAAGCTTGCCGAGCTTGAAAAGGAGCTTGACGACCTGAACAAGCGCAAGGAGGACGAGATCGCAAAAGCGCGGGTACAGGCAATGAGGATAGTGGAAAGCTGCCGTATGCAGGCGGATTCCCTTATCGACGAGCTGAACGAGATAAAGAAGCAGAAGGACAAGGCGGATTTCTCACAGCTTGCGGTAAATGCGCGGTCGAAGAACAAATCCGCGCTGAATAAAATGTTCGATACGGCAAACCCCGTTATCGCTTCGGAGCAGAAGGAGTACGTCCCGCCCAGACCGTTCAAGCGGGGCGACAACGTGGTCATTGTGGGGACAAACAACAAGGGCATTCTTGCGGGAGACCCCGATTCGTCGGGAATGGTTTTCGTCCAGTCGGGAATTATGAAGACCAAGATAAGCGTGAAGAAGCTGCGTTTAGTCGAACCCGAAAAGGTCACATACAAGAACAAGAAGATATCCACAAAGGGCGTGCGCGGAAAAATGGAGCGTTCCTCCTCGATGGAGCTTGACATACGCGGATACGCTGTGGACGACGGCGTTCACGAGCTTGATATGTTTATCGACAACGCGGTGCTGTCGGGCGCGGGAATTATTACGGTCATTCACGGAAAGGGCACGGGCATACTGCGTCAGGGTATCCACAAGCGGCTGAAATCCCACCCGTCGGTGAAAAGCTTCCGCCTCGGTCTTTTCGGCGAGGGTGAGGACGGCGTTACTATCGTTGAATTAAAATAGGACGGAGCTTCTTATGAAAAATATTTTTCGGAAGAGATCGCTGCTTGCGGCAGTTGCGGCAATATTTTTGCTGGCGATAGTTTTAAAGGTCTTAATGGACAATGAGCTTTTTATTGCCACAGACCCCGCCGACAGGCGTATAAGCACCGAGCAGCAATATGAAAACTTTGCGGATATGTTTGAACGGAACAGGAGAATGCTTGACAATATTATGGAGTACGGCGATGAATACTGTTCAGGATATGTGTCCGTAAAAAAGGACGCCGAGCTGCACAAGCGCATACTTTCCGAGCTTCAGAGCCTTTCGGACGAAATATGCAAGGGCGCGGAGACAGACCGTGAAAAGGTCGGTAAGATCGAGTACTGGGTCGCCGACAATATTTACTATGATCATGAGGCTGCCGAAACCGCTGTCACAGCGGAGGTCATCAGTATGGAAACGGTTCTGGATACCAAAAAAACTACCTGTGCGGGATACTCAAATATGTTTTCGGCGCTTTGCAATATGCAGGGGATATACTGCGTAAACCTCCGAGGAGGTACATATAGTTACGAGGATACCCCCGAACGGCTTATGGAAGCGCCTATGAACCATGAATGGAACGCGGTACTGCTTGACGGAGAATGGATATTTATAGATACCACATGGCTGTCCAACAATTCATACACCGCGGAATACGGCTACGTTTACAGCAATACCATGGACGAAGCGTATGTTGATATGACGCTTGAATACATGAGCTTTGAGCATAGGATAGACCTTGCCGACTACAGGGACTTCAAGTCCTCGGTAAAGGTTTTTGAATAGGGGAGGGGAGACAGGAATGGATTTCTCGGCGGCAATTTTTGATCTGGACGGAACGTTGATCGACTCAAATTCGGTGTGGGAAAAAATTGACAGGATAATACTCCAAAAGCGGGGTATAAGGTGTACGGACGAGTTTGTGCGCAGGCTTACGGCGATGACCTATGAGGACGCGGCTGAGGAAATGCACAAGCTTGGCGTTAAGGAGACTACCGAGGAGATTATCAGGGAGTGCAACAGCCTTGCGGTGCAGGAGTACCGTCATAACATTTTTCTCAAGAAGGGCGTGCGCGATTATCTGGACTACCTCAGAGCGCGGGGTGTAAAGCTTGCGGTGGCTACGGCTTCGCCGAAAGCCTTGTATGAGCCCGTCCTGCGCAACAACCACATCTACAGCTTTTTCGACGTTTTCTGCACCACCGAAGAGGCGGGCAGAAGCAAGGATTTTCCCGACGTGTACCTTCGCGCCGCTTCAAAGCTTGGGGTAAATCCCTCGGACTGCGTGGTTTTTGAGGACGTGCTTAAAGGGATAGTGAGCGCCAAAAACGCGGGAATGAAAGCCGTGGGGGTTTACGACAAGTATTCCGAGGAGGACATTATTACAATAAGGACAGCGGCGGACAGGTTTATTTTTAATTTTTTGGAAATGATGTAATTATTTTTTACAAAAACTGTTGAAAAATCCGAAAAAATATTGTATAATAAGTATGATAGGAGGGATTCTGTATGGATTCTTATATTGTTAGACAGGCGCTTGTGACCGAAAAACAGGAAAGCTTCGGATATGAAATCCTTTATACGGATAACAGCTTCCGCGCGGAGCATACCGACGACGCCTCAGCCGCAAACGCGATAGAAAATTTCCTTTCGTCGATGGACAGCGAAAAGTTTCTCGACGGAAAGATTGCGTTCCTTACCTTTACGCCCAATCTTCTGGAAAAGGGAATACCAAAAATGTTCAAGACCAATAAGCTGGTCATTCAGATCGAGGACTCGCTTATTACCAACCCTCTTTCCCAGAACCTTATCACAAAGTATAAGCACAGCGGCTATAAGGTAGCGGTGGTGGACTTCGAGTTCGCTCCCAGATTTTTCGGTATTCTGGACATTGTTGATTACATCAAGGTCAATTTTGCCGCAGACCCTTCGTCTGTGGAAAATATTGTTAAAATAGGAAAATCCTTCGGCAAAAAGGTCATCGCCTATAATGTGGAAACTCAGGAGGCTTACGACAGAGCCAAGGAGCTGGGCTGTACATATTTTCAGGGTACCTTTGTGTCCGAAAAAATGCCCACTACCGTTAAAAAGGTCAACTACCTGCAAAGCAACTTCTTCCTGCTCATGGTTGCAGTTACAAAGGACGAACCCGATATCGACGAGATCGAAAGCATTATTTCAAGGGACGTTTCTCTTACCTTCTCGCTGCTGAGACTTGTTAACTCGGCGTACTTTGCCCTCAGGAACAAGGCGCGCTCCGTTAAGCAGGCTCTGGTAATTCTCGGTCTTGGACAGCTCAAGCAGTGGATCTATCTGCTCAGCTTCAAGCAGGACGACGGTTCTATGCCGGACGAGCTGATAAAGATATCTTTCCTGCGTGCGACCTTTGCAAGCGAGCTTGTGGAGTATGCGCAGGATATGACTATATCCCGCTCGGAAGCGTATCTGCTGGGAATGTTCTCCACCCTCGGAAAGCTTATGGGCGTTCCGCTGGAGAGCGCTCTCGAACAGCTTCCCATAAGCGACGACATCAAGCTTGCGCTTCTGGAAAAAGAGGGCAGAACAGGCTCGCTCTATAAGCTTATCCTTTCCTATGAAAAGGCAGACTGGAAAACCATGTCCTCATGCGCCGCGGAGCTGGGTATACCTCAGTCCATGATTGCGCAGAAATACTTCGAGTGCGTGGAAAGCGTAAACAACATCTGGAACGGTCTTACCAAGGTAGATAACGAAGGTACCGAATAATTTCGGAAAATTTTGAAAAAATGCTTGACAAGCTTGCTTGACTGTGTTATAATAATTAAGCCGCGTGTTCCGGGCTCTTAAAGTTACCGTTGGTACGCCCCGTTTACAGCGAGTTTTATTGAAAAGGCAGGTGCCGCAAAATGTACGCAGTTATCGAAACCGGAGGAAAGCAGTATCAGGTCAAGGAGGGCGACGAGATCTTTATCGAGAAGCTCGACGTTAACGCTGACGATACCGTTACTTTCGATAAGATCATTGCTGTCGGAAAGGACAGCGGTCTTGAGGTAGGCGCTCCCTATGTGAGCGGAGCTACTGTTGAAGCTAAGGTAATCAAAAACGGTAAGGCTAAGAAGATCACCGTTTTCACCTACAAGCCCAAGAAGGGTTCTTCCCACAGAAAACAGGGTCATAGACAGCCTTATACAAAGGTTCGTATCGACGCTGTAAAGGCGTAATAAGTCTAAGTAATTTCAGTTACCGGAGGTGTATTCAGTATGGCACATAAAAAGGGTATGGGTTCTACCAAAAACGGCAGAGACTCAGAATCGAAACGTCTCGGCGTTAAGAGAGCCGACGGTCAGCACGTTCTCGCGGGCAATATTCTTGTTCGTCAGAGAGGTACCCACATTCACCCGGGTGAGGGTGTAGGCAGAGGTTCGGACGATACACTTTTTGCTACAGTGAGCGGAAAGGTAAAGTTTGAGCGCGTTGGACGCGACCGCAAGAAGGTAAGCGTATACGCAGAATAATTACAGACTGCCGCGGAGAAAGCGATTTCTTCGTGGCAGTTTTTTGCAATAACGCAGTGAGCGGCAGAAAAAAGCTTCGGGAAAGTGATGTTCTCGAAGCTTTTTGTATTTATTACATTTCGTATATGATCTCTCGCGCAGTGCTTTCATCTATCTTTACGGCAAAAACGCCGCTTTCAAATTCCACAACGCCGCCGATACCGTTCTGTATAACAAACCGAAGCTGACCGTTTCTGACCTTTTTATCGGTGTAAAGCTTTTTCACCAGCTCCTCCCTGTCAATGTAGTCTGGTATATCGGTGGGCAGATTTGCCTTTTTCAGCAGCCTTATCACGTCGTCCCGCTGAGCTTCGGTCATGTAGCCAAGCTTGTGGGACAGCCTTGCCTGCGCCGCAAGCCCGATTGATACCGCCTCGCCGTGAAGCAGTTTGTAGCCGCTT
The DNA here is from genome assembly GCA_029067895.1 of Oscillospiraceae bacterium. Taxonomy (GTDB): domain Bacteria; phylum Bacillota; class Clostridia; order Oscillospirales; family Ruminococcaceae; genus RGIG8773. The sequence continues at coordinate 14,830 of JAIEDQ010000097.1, forward strand.
ACGGTCTCGATCGCACGTCCGACGGTGTGTCCCAGATTGAGTATCTCACGCAAACCGCTTTCCCGCTCATCTTTCATTACGACCTCATATTTTATCCTGCAATTTTCGTTTGAGATATGCTCGCAGGCGGTTTTGTCAATGTTAAGTATCTCTTCCATGTGCGCATCCAGATAGTCGAACAGGTCTTTGCTTGCCATGCAGGCGTGCTTTATGGTTTCCGCCAGACCGCTTGATACCTGCCTTGCAGGAAGAGTTTTCCATGCGGCAATGTCCAGATACACCTTTTCGGGCTGGTTGAACAAGCCTATCAGATTGGTGGCAAGGGGAGTGTCCACAGCGGTCTTTCCGCCCACGGCAGCGTCAGCCGCGGCAAGGACGGTTGTCGCGTAGTTGATGAACGGAACGCCCCTGCCGAACGTGCCCGCAGTAAATCCCGCCAGGTCGGTAACAACTCCTCCGCCGACGGCTATTATACAGCAGTCGCGGCGGTATCCCTTTTCAAGCATAGCGTCCTCGATAAGCTCCTTGGTCGCTCTTGTCTTGCTTGTTTCGCCCGCCTCGAATACAAACAGGTCGGCGTGGTATCCCGCTTCTTTCAGTTTAGCTAAAATATCGGCGGCGTAAAGGTCTTTTACAATGCTGTCGGTAACAACGGCAAATTTTGAAATGTTTCCCACCAAGCCGTTTTTTATGTCGGATATCAGCTTGTCCGTCAAGCCGAAGCCTGTTTCTATCTCGTAGCTGTCGTCAACAATTTTTTTCAGTTCAACATTAAAGGTACTCATAATTTTCTCCTTTCGGTATTTGTGAGATCACGCGGGTATGACAAGGTACAGAACAAAATCCACAGCAATGGCGGCAAGAACGCATACAATAAGCGGAGCTTTTTTCCATGCGAGAAAGCCTGCGGTAATGCCTCCCGCAATGCCTATGTAGGCTCTTTCGGAGTCCACAGTGAATACTCCGGGGACTATCAGCGCAGCCATAGCGGTGTAGGGGATAAGCTTCAGGAATTTTTCAAATTTCGGACCGAACTTCATTTTGTCGATAAGTACGGCGGGTATGGCACGCGGAATGTACGTCACAGCCGTCATGCCGAGTATAAGAAAAATAATTTCAGTTCTCATCGGCGGAGACCTCCTTTTCGTCAAGGTCAACGAAAAATACGCCTATCGCCGCGCATATCAGCGTGGAGGCTATCATTGCCCAGCTGGACGCAATAAATCGGCTGAGAACAGTGTTCATCACCGCAGTGAAAGCCGCAAGAAGTCCCAGACGGAAATTGTGCTTGAGGTTCGGCATAAGCAGTGCTATGAACATGGCGTAAAGAGCGATACCGAGACTTGCCGTTAGTATGGTTGGCAGGAAATCGGAAGCGAACGCTCCTATAGCCGAGCCTGTCACCCAGGAAAGATATGTAACTGAAATAAGTCCCAGAAAGTAGGACATTGTGCAGTTTTCCTGCTTTTCGGTGGTAAACACCGCAAAGGACTCGTCAGTAACTCCGAAAGCAGCAAGCAGCTTCATGGAGTTCTTTTCCGAGCGCATTTTGTTCATAATGCAGGTACTCATTATAAGGTGTCTCAGGTTGAGTATAAAGGTGGTCAGTATCAGTGCAACCACACTTGCGCCTTGGGCGTACATTCCCACAGCCATCATCTGGCTTGCTCCCGCAAAAACGGCGGCGGACATAAAAACGGTCTCCGCAGCGGAAAAGCCCGCGTGCCGCGCCATGATCGCATAGGCTATCCCCACGGGGATAAAGCCGAAAATTATCGGTATACCGGACTTCATACCGGCTCTGCACAGCTTTTTGCTGTTTTCTTTATCGGACATTTTATTTTTACGACATTCCTTTCCAGAACAATACATTTTTAGTATAACATTTTTCCAAAAAAAAATCAATACTTGTACGGCAGTTTTACAGAGCAAACCGATTGTTTGCGGTCAGCAAAAAGCTTGTCGGAAATTGTCTAAAATGTGCAAAAAAGTCTTGCAAAGCAAATAATAATGTGCTATAATGATAGTCGGGGACGGCACCCATAACAAAAAACAGCAGGACATATACCAAAAACCGAATAGAAAAGTAACAAGAGGGGAGGACACCCATGGCAAAAAACGTTATTGTTACAGACGAATTTGATAACCAGATCGGTCTGACGTACCCCAAAAGGGCGCGGGGACTGATAAAAAACGGTCGGGCGGAGTACGTCTCGGACGACCGGATAAGGTTGCTCAAAGGCGCTCATGCTCCGTCCGCGAATAACGATACGGAGGATTTTAAAATGAGTAATATTATTAATTTCAACGCCAGAGAGTTTAAATTCGATGATACTTGTCAGTCAATGGACGGAAGTCCCGTAAACGCAGGAAGCAGAATGTTTATTTCCGATTTCAGCGGCGAGAATACCGAGGTATTCGAGATGGGCGATTGGCAGTGGACGTGGTCTCAGATCAAGTGCGAAAAACTGCTTGAACCCAATACCGACTATGTGTTCCGTTTTGCGGTGCAGGGCGGCGTAAACCATACGGGCGACGGTCAGTCCCGCTTTATAGTCGTGCAGGACAAGAATTGGGAGGACAGGCTGGAATACCCGCTTGAAAGAAGCCGTTTCAAGCCAACGCTGAGCAAGCGCACGGAAAGCGGTTTGTTTAGGGTCTACGAGATACCTTTTAACAGCGGCGAGAGCGGAAACATTAAGTTCATGTTCAATGTTCTGCATTTTATTGAGGTCATCATGCCTGCCAAAGAGCTTGAAGCTTATGCCGAACTGGAGGACTACACATACGATCAGTGGTGGCAGGAGGCTCACGGACAGTCGGAAAACAGAAATATTTTCCGAGGCAACGGGAAACGCGGCAGTATTGATTTTAGCGGAGCTGTGATAAACAGCAACAGACTGCTCAAAAAATTTATGGATATGGCAGCAAGAGGAATTGATGTTGATTTGAGCGGCGCTGTGCTTGGCGGTGATGACGACTATGTCGATTGGAGTGAATACGACCAAAAGGCTGCCGAAGCCGACGCAAAAGCGGAAGAGTACGACAGACTTGCTGCTGAAGCTGATGCGAAATTTGAGAATTTCCACGGGCAGTACGAAGAAGTAAGGGAGAAATTAAAGGAATCTTATGCGCATACACGGTGGCTTTACGAATCTGCTCCCGACGGCAGTCCCGAAAAGAGTGCGCTTGAAGCGAGCATGAACGGCTTGAAAGCAGGTTTGGACAGTCTGGCTGATGTATTTGAATAATTATACTCAAAGGCAATGAATAATTTTTAGCAAAAACAAGTCCCTCGGCTTAGGTCGGGGGACTGTTATTTTTATATGCAATTTTAATTTTTAATGTACTGTTCAGTGATCGAATCTGCCCGAAACTTTTTTCAGATAATCAATGATCGTCAGGTGCTGCGGACACATCTCCTCGCACTGACCGCAGGCGATACATTCGGAGGCTTTTCCGAATGTCTGTGTCAAAGCGTCATAGTTGGAGAAGGACACCGTCCAACCCTTTTTCTCCATGTCCTCGCGCATGATCTCGTTGTACAGCGAGAAATACTGCGGGATAGCAATGTGCTGCGGGCAGCCGTCCGTACAATAGGAACAGCCCGTACAGGGAACAGCAGTCTGCGAGTTGATGATATCAGCGACTTTAAAGCACAGCTTCTGCTCGTCCTCGGTAAGAGGGACAAAGTTTTCCATAAAGGAGGTGTTGTCCTCTAACTGTTCGAGCGAACTCATGCCCGAAAGGACTGTCATTACACCCGGGAGTGACGCCGCAAAACGAATTGCCCAGCTTGAAACCGAACGCTTTGGGTCTGCCGCCTTAAACAGATTTTCCGCCTCCTCGGGAACGCGCGCAAGAGAACCTCCCTTAACAGGCTCCATGACAATAACGGGCTTGCCGTGCTTTACGCAGACCTCGTAATTTTTACGGCTCTCTATCCATTCGCTCTCCCAGTCAAGATAATTTATCTGTAACTGTACAAATTCCATTTCGGGGTGCTTTGTCAGGATATCGTCCAGAACGTCGGCGGTATCGTGAAAGGAAAAGCCTGCGTGCTTTACAAGTCCCTTTTCCTTTTTATCAAGCAGCCATTTAAAGCAGTCGTACTTTTCAAATTTGGAAATATTTCCCTTGTCAACGCCGTGCAGAAGATAATAGTCAAAGTATCCCGCACCTGTCTTTGTCAGTTGTTCATTAAACACCTTATCGCGGTCTTCAAGGGAATCAAAAAAGCCGCAGTGGAGCTTTGTCGCCAGTGTAAAGCTGTCTCTGGGATAGCGGTCAACCAAAGCTTCTTTAGCCGCATTTTCGCTTGCGAAGCCCATGTACATCCACGCTGTATCGAAATAAGTAAAGCCCTTTTCGATAAACTTATCTACCATTGCCTTTACC
>JAIEDQ010000098.1 GCA_029067895.1 Oscillospiraceae bacterium
CCGTAGCCGCAGGTAATACTGTCGCCTATAAATTCTATCTTGTGATTTCTTGCGGGGGTGGGGATTATCCCGTACTCCGAGTTCACATTAATGCTTTTCACGCCCACGTTGGAGTAAGCCGCCTCGGACAGCTTCACAACGGAGATTATACAGTTCTGCGGCTCGTCGCTTTCAAAGACGGAAAACGTTTCCTCCGCATTTTGGAGCATGGTGTCCTTAACATATTCGCCGTTGACATAGAACGCCACCCGCGCCTTGGAGGTCTTGCAGTTGCTTGTGAGGGTGACGTCCGCTTTGGTACCTCTGAAAGCAAACTCCACTCCCGAACAGGTGTGGGAAAGAATACGCGCGCCGTCCCGCATAAAAGTCCTGCCCAAAGGCTTGACGAAGTTTTCCTCCGCAGGATAGCTCATTTCGTAAAGAGCCGCCTGAACGGGCTGTGTCTCCGTGACGGTCTCCTCCGTAACGGGCAGGGTCTCCGTGATTATTTCCGTTACGGGTTCAGTTTCAGTGATGATTTCTGTTGTAGTTACCGTTGTTGTTTCCGATTCGGTCTCCGAGGACGTTTCCGTCCGTGACTCCTCGGTGGTTTCTTCTGTAGTTTCCGATTCGGATTCCGTTTCCGTTATTTCCGCGGTAATTTCCGTTGTTTCTGTTGTTTCCGTAACCTCCTCGGTCTCGGAGACAGTCTCCGCAGTGGTTATCGCGGCTTCTTCAATGTCGGGAATGTAAAACCGTTCCGAGGCTTCTATGTAGTATATCTGTTCGGGAGCCTCCTCGTCTATCTTCTGACAGGACGCAAAAAGCGCTGCGGACGCTGCAAGCAGCGCCGCCGCAATAACCGAACAAGCAGTTTTTCCGATACGCATTTACGAACCTCCCGTCAGATGAGAAAAAATTCAGAGGACAGAGATTTATTCTGCGGACTGCTCCGAAGTATTTTCCGTGGTATTTTCCGAAACAGGCTCCGACTGTACGTCCATGGCGACAGTTATGTAACTAAGAAGCCGCGTGTACGCCATTTGCGACAGATGCATACCGTCTCCGCTGTCGCATTCGGGAAGCAGATAGCCCTCCTCGTCGGAAAGAATGTCCTGAATATCCAGATAGTAAATTTCCTCGCCCTCGATTGCTTCGCACATTTCTTTTGCCGCCGCGTTGTATTCGCGGATACGCTCGTTTGCGTTCCATTCATGATAGTCGGCGGTGGGGCTCATGCTGAGTATCACCACTTTGCTTTCGGGGGATATTGACAGCATATCCTCGGCAATGGCTTTCAGATTGTTTGCGTAAACGTCCTTTTCGGTCATGTTGATGTCGTTTATGCCCATCCAGAGGAAGAATACATTAGGCTTGTAGTGTTCCGCCGCCTCGCGCAGGGTGAACTCGTTGTCCTCCATTTTAAAGGTATAGTCGTAAATATTGCGCGCCGCGCCTCCGCCTGTTGCGGCGACCTGTTTTGTGGTGAGCAGGTCGTTGTACACATAAAGAGCGCGGCAGACCGAGTCGCCAACAAAAATGGTGTCCTCCATAAATTCCTTGTTCCAGTCAAGGCTTGTCCATTCAAGCTTCGGGACGATAACTCTGGGAGCGGGTTCGGTCTCGGTGGTTTCGGCTTCCGTTTCCGTCTCGGACTCTGTTTCGCTGACGGTAGCCATAACAGGAACGGCTTCCGAGGTAGTCATAGCCGTTGGAGGAGCGAGGGATTCCGTAACGGTCGTCTCTTCGACCTTGTGGCAGCCCGAAAAATAAGCCGCCGATAAAACCGCGGCAGCAAAAGCGATACATTTGGAGCATTTGGTATTCATAGAATGTAAACTTCCTTTCAGATATTGATTGTATTTCAGTAAGCGGCGGTATGTGCCGCAGTTATATTTTAGATACAAATAAATTTTATCACAAATCCGTGCCATTGTCAATAACGCAAGTGTAAGAACACGAAAATCAGTTGCGGGGAGCCCCCGCGGGCTGAGTCACCCCCACCGTAAGATGTTCAGAACATTAATTTTGCTATTGCCCCCTCAAGGGGGCGGGTAAAGTTATTGGTTGCCTGATTTATTTTTCGTAGGGTGGGGGCTTGCTCCCGCCTAATGATATTTAATATATTTTTGAGGCGGGAGCAAGCCTCGCCCTACAGAACCATACCCCGTTAAATCAAAATTTACCGCCGAAATTTGATTCCCGTGGATTTATACAGAAAACACTTGAAAAAATTACTCTAATGTGCTACAATGTTTATATTATGAAAAAATATTTATTTTTTACTGCTTTTGCCGCGGCTGCGTTTTTTCTGTCCGGATGCCAAAATGACAGGACAACTACGGTCATATATACCGACGTGCCGTCGCCGCTTACGCAGATGACGTTCAGAGAGTCGCTGCCTCCCGAAACCTACAGCGAATATATGGCTACCTATACGCCTGAGTCCGAGACCTCGTCGGGCAGATATCAGTTTACTATGATCGGCGGAAACGGTATATATGCGGATACGAGAGTTACTGCACCTCCTGTCAATTTCGGCGGGGGAGTAGGTGCACTTAAACGGGATACCGCAGTGACCACGACTGTACCGGTTACGGAAACGGACGAATCGGAGGAGACTGTTACCTGCGTACCTATTGAATCGGAAACCGATATTTCGGAAACGTCCCAGGAGCTTACTGAACAAACCGAGCAGACCGAAGTCCCCGAGCCTGCGGAAACCACAAAGGCACGGACTCTTGTTCGTCCCAAAGCGGACACGGGAGTAACGGCAAGGGTAACGAGGGTCTCCGCCGATACTTCGCATACAAGCTCGTCCTCGGAGACAGAAACCAACGAAACGGAATCATCTGCCGAATAACGGACAGAACCGTCCATACATAAATCAAAGGAGTTCTTTGCAAATGCCTATAAATATTCCAAATAATCTTCCAGCTTATACCGTACTTAACAATGAAAATATTTTTGTAATGACCGATACCGCCGCCGCTCATCAGGATATCCGTCCGCTGCGCATTGCTATCGTCAACCTTATGCCGAAAAAAATCGAGACGGAGACCCAGATACTCCGTCTGCTTTCAAATACGCCGATTCAGGTGGATATCGAGCTTATCCAGATGGCAAGCCATGTTACGAAAAATACGCCCATCGAACACTTGACAAAGTTTTACAAAACCTTTGACAAAGTAAGCGGTGAGCGTTTTGACGGACTTATCATAACGGGCGCGCCGGTGGAGCAGATACCTTTCGAGGAGGTCGACTACTGGAAAGAGCTTTGCGATATCATGGAGTGGTCGAAAACCAACGTCTGCTCAACGCTGCATATCTGCTGGGGAGCGCAGGCAGGGCTTTATTTCCACTACGGCGTACCCAAGTATGACCTGCCGGAGAAAATGTTCGGTATATTTCCCCATAAAGCGGAGGTCGCAAATGACCCGCTGCTGAGAGGCTTCGACGAAAAGTTCAGCGTCCCGCATTCGCGTCACACCGAGATAAGGCGCATGGACGTGGAAAAGGTCAGGGAGCTGAAAATTCTTGCTTCATCCTCAGAAGCGGGAATAGCGATAATTTCCGACAAGACAGAACGTCAGTTTTTCATTATGGGACATCTGGAATACGACCGCTTCACCCTTGCAAACGAGTATTTCCGCGACAAGGACAAGGGACTGCCGATAGATGTGCCAAAGCATTATTTCCCATACGACGACCCCTCGGAGCCGCCCCATTTTAACTGGCGTTCCCACGCGAATCTGCTTTTTTCCAACTGGCTGAACTACTGCGTTTACCAGAAAACTCCATATCGTCTTGAAGAACTTGAGCCGCTCGTTTATTGAGCGGCTCATTATTTTTTATAAAAATATTTTTTCTCTAAAAGCAAATATCAGCACGGAACGCCGATCTTACCCATAAAGTCCTTGATAGTGTTAAGCTCCGGGAAAAACAGCACGCTGAACGCCTTGTGACAGTCGGTGATCTCGATGGAATTGTTTACAAAGCACATGGAGGTCGCATTCGCGCCGCAGATGGAAATGATCTCCGCCGATGGAGAGCTTACGCTTTCGGGAACGGAGATATCCACGGTCATGCCCGACATAAGCGAAAAGCTGTTTGCATATGCCGCAGAGACGATGTTTACGGTCTCACGTACAACCGAGGTACTCATTTCGTCCATATCTTCCTTTTTTTGTATAGAGACACCGGGGAAAAAGGTTTCCGCAAGTCTGTTGATAAACACGTATGGAAACACAAACAGAACTGCGCCCGTCATATCCCCGTTAAGCTTTATGAGAAAAGCTTCTGCGTCGGAGCTGTGCATATCGGCGATCTTTCCCGCCAGCGCAGGAGCAAGTATCTTTACCTGCGGCGTGGAAATATCCGTAGCCGTGGATATCATCTGAGACACGGCGGTAGCGGCGTTGCCCGCGCCGATGTTGCATATTTCCTGAAGCACGGATCTGTGCATTTCTTCAAATTCGTTAAAACTGTTAAGTGACATAAATAAATGTGCCTCCATAGTTTTTTCAATAAGGGGCATCGCCCCGTCAAAACGACCTGCGGCGTTAGCCCATTAGAGTTTCAGCAGGGGATTCCTCCGCTGAAAGACCGTTTACTCTCCGTCTGATAGGCGGGGGAACGTCAAGCCGCGGTTATATCCTATGCCGATTCTGCTGTCGGTGTAACCCTGAAAACACGCAGACGACCGCACACAAAAATTTTTTATGTGCGGTAACTGCGGCGTACTGATCAATAAAGCAGTTTGAACAGCTTTTTCTTTTCAACGGCGAATTCACTTTCGGAGATAATGCCGTTGTCAAGCATGGATTTAAGCTTCTTTACAGCGGTCTCAAAGTCCTCAAGGGACATACTTTCGGCATTTCCGATAATCGTATCCGCAGGAGAGCTAACAGGCTCTGCGGGCATAGCCGTTTTTTCCTCTTCGGCGACTTCCGCGCTGTGTTCGGGAACGTGAACGGGCTCAGGCTTCGGTGCGGGAGCGGGTTCGGAAACGGGAGCGGCAGCCGGTTTCGGAGCAAGCTTCTTCGCAATCTCCTTTGAGGGATCAAGCTCTTCGATCTCCGACGATACCTGTACCTCGCGGACTTCCTCAAGCTCATATTCATCATCAAGCGTGGGAACGACCAGTTCCTCGATCTTGTCGGGGTTTTTCTGTATGGTCTCCACAGGCATGGAGTTGATCTCTTCCTCGTTCGGTTCCTCGGATATCTCGTCCATAAAGGAAGCCGCGGGGACTATATCGTCCGCTCTGATACCGAGAATATCGTCAAGTCCCAGAATATCCTCAACTGTAACGGAATCCTTTTTGGGTGCGGGAGCAGGAGCGGGCTTGGGCGCGGGAGCCGGTGCAGGAGCGGGCTTAGGCGCGGGAGCCGGTGCAGGTGCAGGTGCAGGTGCAGGTGCAGGTGCAGGCGCAGGCTTAGGCGCGGGAGCCGGTGCAGGAGCAGGAGCAGGCGCGGGCGCGGGCGCAGGAGCTGGTGCAGGCTTAGGCGCGGGAGCCGGTGTAGGTGCAG
>JAIEDQ010000099.1 GCA_029067895.1 Oscillospiraceae bacterium
CAGCTGCCTCAGGGCGTTCTCTCGCTCCTCCAGTAAGTTCTCTAAAGGCAAATATCCTGCTCATACGATTAATAAAAGCCTCCCCGATTCGGGGAGGTTTTTTTATGGCTGGGTATTACAAAAGCGAAGTTATCGTGTATACTATAAACACTAAAGAGCGTGCTGACGAACGGCTGCTCCCCATGTTTCAGGTTAAAATGAAAATAACCGCCGACTTTGGAAGAGCCGGGCGGTTATTTTTGTCCTTTGTTACTTATGTCGCTTGTCGTGAAAGACAAGATAACAAAGGGTGACAACTTACTGTCAACATAAGTACAAACTGTCCCGAATCATATAAACTGAAATATGTATCATAAGTTTCGGTCCGCCTTTTGTCTGAATGAAAGGGAGCACCGTCCGCCGCGTGACACACTCTTTTATTATAGTATCACATTTAATTGTCAACGCCCATACGTGCAATGTCGATACAGAAGCTTTTTCCCGTCTCGGAAACAAAATTTGCCGCCATCACTATAGACGGCGGCAAACATAAAGGCTCTTTATTGTTTCACTGCTTCACTTCTTAGCGCGAAGCGCGTTCGCCACGGCGATCAGACACACTCCCACGTCGGCGAAAACAGCCGCCCACATTGTGGTAAGTCCGAGTGCCGAAAGAATAAGCACCGCTGCTTTTACAGCAAGGGAAAACGCTATGTTCTGCACGGCGATACCCTTTGTTTTTCGGGATATCCTTATCGCCTCCATAAGCTTCGACGGCTCGTCGGTCATTATCACAGCGTCCGCAGCCTCGATAGCCGCGTCCGAACCGATACCGCCCATTGCAACGCCCGCGTCCGCACGCATAAGTACGGGTGCGTCGTTTATTCCGTCGCCAACAAAAATTGTCTTGTTTTTCTTATTTTTGAGGGAATTTTTCTCAATTATCTCCTCCATAGCCTTTACCTTTCCGTCGGGCAAAAGCTCTGCGTGCCATTCGTCAAGACCAAGCTTTTTTGCGGTAACGTCTGCGGCAGACTGTCTGTCTCCAGTGAGCATAACGGTTTTGATACCCGCCTTTTTCAGCTCAGACACCGTTTTTTCCGCGTCCGCTTTTATTTTGTCCGAAATAACAACAACGCCCTTATAGACTCCGTTTTCCGCAACAAATATCAGCGTTCCCGCCGCTTCTACCGCAGGTATTTCCGCAACGCCGTTTTCGTCCATAAGCTTTTTGTTGCCCGCAAGAATTATCCTGCCGTCAATAACGGCTTTAACTCCCCTGCCCGCAAGCTCGGTTATCTCCGCTTTTTCCGGAGTACCGCCGAAACGTCTCATAACAGCAGCCGCAGCAGGGTGGTTTGAAGCCTGTTCAGCCGCTGCCGCAAGCTTCAGAAGCTCCTCCTCGGAACACTTAACGGGGATAATTTCGGTGATATCAAACGTGCCGTCGGTAAGAGTTCCTGTCTTGTCGAAAACCACCGTGCCGCAGTCAGCAAGCTGCTCCATGGTCACGCCGCCCTTGATGAGTATTCCCTTTGCGGACGCGCCGCCGATACCGCCGAAAAAGCTTAAAGGTACGGAAATTACCAGCGCGCAGGGACAGGATACTACCAAAAACGAAAGAGCGCTGTAAATGTACCGCTGATCGTAGCCGCTTACTATGGTGGGAACTATGGCAAGAAGCAGCGCGGCAATTACCACGCAGGGGGTGTACCAACGGGCAAAGCGGGTGATGAACTGCTCCGTTCTGGCTTTTTTCGCGGAGGCGTTTTCAACCATTTCAAGAATTTTCGTTACCGTGGATTCGCCGAAAGGCTTTGTCACCCGCACCTCGATAAGTCCGCTGAGATTAACGCAGCCGCTCATTACCTCGTCTCCCTCGGTAAGCTGCGCGGGAACGCTTTCTCCCGTAAGAGCGGAGGTGTCCGCAGTGGTGCTTCCCGAAACGATAACGCCGTCCAGAGGAATTTTTTCTCCCGCTCTGACAACGATTATCTCGCCCGTCTCAACGGTTTCAGGAGGCACTTGCTCAACTTCCGTGCCACGCTTTACAGAAGCGATGTCGGGACGTATGTCCATAAGGGACGAAACGCTTTTCCGCGACCGTCTTACGGCGCAGTCCTGCAAGGTCTCGCCAAGCTGATACAGTATCATGACCGCAACGCCCTCGGGGTACTCGCCGATACAGAACGCTCCCAGAGAAGCCACCGCCATAAGAAAGCATTCGTCAAAGGGTCTGCCGCGGAGGATATTTTTTCCCGCGGTGATAAGCACGTCGATACCTATTATAAAGTATGCCGCAAGGAATATCCACAGAGCATAGGTGCTTTCGCGGAAGATAAGTCCAACAGCGAAAACGACCGCCGACACTGCTATGCGCACAGCCATGACCCTTACGTCGGAATCCTCGTTCTCATCGTCGTCCGATACAGGTGCGGACGCGTTTTCAAGAAGCATTACCTCAACGTCGGGTTCCATAGAAGCGGTAATTCTCTGCACCTCTTTAAGCACAGCCTCGCTGCTTTCGCTTGCGACGGTAAGGGAAAGCTTCTTCGCCATAAAGTTCATGCCCGCCTCTTTTACAAAGGGTATCTTTTCAGTTTCGGCGCGTATCTTTTCCGCGCAGTTGGGGCAGTCCAGATTTTTCATATATAAAACCATTTCCATAATAATGCTCCTTTCAAGATTATTTTTGTACCTTTATCACACCGAAAGCCACAGGGACAAGTCCGCTTATTTTCGTGACCTTTACAGGTCCGCAGCCGCAGTCTGCAAGCATTTTTGTGTAGCTTTCCATAGTGTAGCAGGCAAAAGCCTTATACCCCAAAAGCGTATAAATTTTTATCAGTGGGTTGCTGTTTTTTGCCATAAATGTGGGTACTATCACCCTGCCTCCCTGCTTTGTGACGCGGCATAATTCCTTTACGGCTTTTTCCGGTTCTTCAAGCAGGTGCAGGACGTTTCCCGCCATTGAAACGTCGTATGTATTATCCTCGTCGGGAAGATCAAAAATATCCCGCTCGCCGAATGAAATATTTTTAATACCCTTTTTTGCGGACTTTTTCCTTGCCCTTTCAAGCATGGGCAGGGACATATCGGTGCATAAAACGTGTCCCGCCTTTTCCGCCGCCGCAACAGAAAGCTCTCCCGTTCCCGCCGCGCAGTCAAGGACGTTTGCGCCATCGGGTACAACGGTTTTTATCCCCTCCAGCATAGCCTCATAGGATTTGGGGTTAAGGCTTTCCGCAAAGTCGTAAAGCCATGCTATCTTATCCCAGAATGTCATAAGTATCACTCCATTATTCCATAATATGTTCAAACGCCTGATTGAAGATAGTCTGTATATGTCCGTCGGCAAGAGAATAGAACACTGTCTTGCCCTCACGGCGGTACTTTACAAGACGCGCCTGCTTCAGCACCCGAAGCTGGTGGGATATGGCGGACTGGGTCATGTTAAGCACTCCCGCGATATCGCACACGCACATCTCGCTCTCGAACAGGGCGCAGATTATGCGCACTCTGGTGGAGTCTCCGAACACCTTGAAAAGCTCCGCAACGTCGTAGAGAAGCTCCTCGTCGGGAAGCTTTTCGGCGACTGCCTTTACGATATCGGGATTGGACGTTTCCTCGGCTGCCGCGGCTTTAAGCTCCTCGTCCATTACGTCTGCGGCTGTATTTTTGTTTTCTGCCATGATTTATCACTCCCTGAAATTATCATATGAATTATTGTTCATATGTATTGTAAATCATTTGAGCATATATTTATACAGATAAAAGGTAAATAAAATATGTACGATATGTAAATTACGCGGGAATTGTAAAATAAACAAGCAGGTAGCAAAAAATTAATCAAATAGCCACATTTTCGTGCTACACTATAAAAAATATAACCGCGACTTGATGTTTCCGTCTCTTAGGAAAGGGCGCAAACAGTCTTTCAGTGGGGTTAAAATCTCACACTGCCCCAAGAGACTAACGCTCCAAGTCGTTTGTAAAATTACAGAATTGTGATTTTTTATGACGGGGCGATGCCCCTTATTGAACCGCGCAGGCTGTTTACGATTACTAAAACGTGCCATACAAGCCTGCCAAACCGACCGAACGTAACAGGGAGATACGCCGAATGAAAAAAAATACCGAAAAGGATAAAAAAGCGCACACCCATGAGTCGGACGACGACCGTCTGAATTGGCGGTATCAGGACAAGCAGTACAACGAAAGCTTCAAAAAATGGCGCAAGGAGAAACAAGATTCGGTAGGCTTCTACTTTGTGGCAAAGCCCGACAGGCTTACCTATCAGGACGGTCTTGGCTTCATCAACGATTACCCCGAAGCGCGGGAGGCGAAAGCTTTCCGCAAGGTGCTTGCCGTTCTCGGACTGATACTTATTTACCACGTAACTGTTGATATTTTCTTTACCTACCTGCTTCCGCCTATCATGGAAAAAATGGGAATGAATATTTACTACAGCGTCTTTTCGGGACAGCGCTACGGCAGCAAAACCATTATCATGCTTCTGGATATCCTGTCGCAGATACTTGGACGGGTCGTTCCGGCGGCTATCCTCGTGAAGCATCTTGAGATACCCATTTCCGTAATGCTTCCCACAAGCATAACCAACAAGTCCATGTTCAGGTTTTCCGCTCCAGCGGCTCTGCTGGTCGCTTCGGTATGCTCGTTAATGTCGTATTTCTACGATAGAGTGCTTTCCGTATTCAAGATCGACACCGAAAGCTCCTACGCAGTATCCGGCAGCGTGGAGGAAATACTGTACGCCGTAATTATCCATATCCTTATCATTCCGATAATAAGCGAGCTGTGTACCCACGGTGTGGTGCTCCAGCTTGTCAGACAGTTCGGCGACGGTACCGCACTGTTTTTCGCAAGCCTTATTATCGCCGCCTCGACCTATGATATTGTGCAGATGCCGTTTGCGGCAGTAACCTCTTTTGCGGCGGGATATTTTATTATACGCACAGGCTCCGTTATAACGGGAATAATCATGCGCATAGTTACAAGAGCATACATTTACGCGCTCTGCTGTATAAGATACTATACCGAGCCGATGTACGGCACAACCGTTATGACGGCGTTCATACTCCTGACGCTTGCGGTCGGACTTGCTTCAACGATATGGTTCCTGTATAACCGAAGCGACCGTTTTACCATGACTATAAGACCGAGTTATATGTCTTTCAGCAGAAAAATACTTGAAGCGGCTACAAGCATACCCGTGGTGATATGGATCGCAATGACGTTCCTTGTTACCGCGGTCAATATTAAATTTACATCATAGGCGGTGTTTATGCTTTGAAAAGCGACGAATACTATATGGGCATTGCCCTCGCGCTTGCAGAGGAGGCTGCTGCCGACGGAGAAACTCCCGTAGGAGCTGTCGTCGTCCGCAGGGACGGATTTATCGCGGGCAAGGGCAGAAACCGCCGCGAAAAGGGCAGGAACGCTCTTTACCACGCGGAAATACTCGC
Source organism: Oscillospiraceae bacterium (assembly GCA_029067895.1). Lineage (GTDB taxonomy): Bacteria > Bacillota > Clostridia > Oscillospirales > Ruminococcaceae > RGIG8773. Next base: position 5,466 of record JAIEDQ010000099.1, read on the forward strand.
GATAGACGAAGCCTGCCGCACCCTTGGAGGCTGGCGTCTGAACGGCTGCACGCTTTACGTTACCCTTGAACCGTGCATGATGTGCAGCGGAGCGATATTGGGCTCCCGTCTGGAAAGAGTGGTTTTCGGAGCGTATGACAAAACGAGTGAGACAACGCTGTCGGAGCTTGCGGGAGACCGCGTTTCCGTCACGGGCGGAGTATCGGAAGCCGAGTGCAGCGGATTGATGAAAAAATTTTTTGATAGACTGAGGAGTGAGCGGAAAATGTCCAAACTGAATTTTACCGAGGCGGTCACAGACGCACAGATTGAAGCTGCGGCGGCTCTTGCGGACGAGATATGGCATGAGTTTTTCCCGTCGGTGCTGAGCGCGGAGCAGATCGACTATATGGTGGAGAAATTCCAGTCGGCGCACGCTATGAAGGAGCAGAAGGCTTCTGAGGGCTACAAGTACTTCCTGCTGTTCGGCGGCGGAGAACGGGTGGGCTACACGGCGATAAAGCACGACAGTGACGGACGGCTGTTCCTGTCAAAGCTGTACGTCAAAAAGGAGCACCGCGGCAAGAGCTATGCAACGGAGGTTTTCGAGTTCCTGAAGCGGTACTGCCGCGAAAACGGACTCAGCGCGGTCTGGCTGACGGTCAATAAGCACAACAAAATAGCGATTTCCGTGTATGAAAAGCGGGGCTTCCGCAAAATTGGCGAGGGCGTTACCGATATCGGAAACGGCTTTGTTATGGACGACTATTATTTTCAGCTCGACGTTGACTGAGGAAAGGACGGCTTATGCTTGAAAAAATTTTTGCGGCTGCCGGAAAAGCCGCGGCATTTATATGTATCGGTATAGCGGCAGTTATGCTTCCCGCTGCGGCGGCGGAGCTTTTTATTAAGCGCGGACGCGTCCAAAGTGAAAAATTTAACGGAGATCTGTATATTTTAGGAAGAAAGTCAAACTCCAAAATCGCGTTTATTACAAATGTTACTCCCGTAAATTTTGCCAAAAATGTAATTAAAAGGCATTTGGGTGGCTAAAATTGTAAATTTATTGTCCTATGGCGACGCCAAAAATTGTTCAAAAAAAATTTATATCCATCTATCGTGTAAACTCACCAACAAATCAAAATATGTGTCATAATAATATTATTGAATTATGTGTAATTTGTGCAGTTGTATTTTTCTTGATTTTAGGGAGGATTCCGATGAATCTTAGAATTCGTGATTTACGCGAGGACAACGATTTGTACCAGCGTCATATTGCCGAGTACCTCGGCTGTAAACAGCAGACATATTCGAGATACGAGACAGGCGAGCTTGAACCGTCTCTGCCCGTTATGGCTAAGCTTGCGGCGTTCTATAAAACAAGCGTTGATTTTCTTATGGGTCTTACCGACGTGAGAGATCCATATGAGCCTGCGGCAAACAAGCAGGAAATAGGTGATATATTCGCAAACAGCAAAAACAAGGGCAGAGGCAAGAGCAGAAAGCCCAAGGAGCAGTAACAAGAGCAAAAACAAATATACGTATTCCTGCGGCACGCTTGCAGCTGTCGCAGGAATTCTATGTGAAAACGACGCGGAAAGCGTTGTTTTTTTGTTGAAATAAACACGTAAATGGGGTATGATTATCGCAGATCTAAACGGAAAAACAATTGTAAATCTCAAATGCGAGCCGATGAAAACCGATTCTTTTCGGGAAAGTCTACAGCAATATGATAACAATATACCGAATGAACAAGCGCCGCCGCGGCTTTTTTTAAATTTTTCTTGCAAAATTCATTATTATATGATATAATAATGAATATCATAAAAATGGAGGTTGTGTGATCTGCTATGGAAATGAATTTTCATATTCCCGATTTTACAAATCATCTTTATCTCAATACGATACTTATAAACTCGATATCAAAATATCCCGAATATTTTCACGACGGCTTGAAGATAGCGTCGGTATTCGGAAACTTCGGAGGCTGCGTCTGGAACGGCGGACGCTTTCTCGGCGGAGTTACCGATATGGACTTTGTCAAACACGTTACGGAGGCTATCAACAGCAAAAATATTCCGCTTCGTTTTACACATACAAATCCTATGCTCAAAAAAGAACACCTGGGCGATCCTGTGTGCAATCAGATCATGCGCGCATGCAATAACGGATTCAATGAAGCGATTGTTTTTTCGCCTTTGCTCGAAGAGTATATCAGGGAAAACTATCCCGATTACCCCATTACTTCGTCCACCTGCAAGCAGATAGAAAACATTGACAGTGTTAAGGACGAACTGAAAAAGGACTATAAATATGTAGTCCTCGACTATAACTTCAACAATAAATTCGACCAGCTGGAGCAGATAGACGAGAAGGACCGCTCCAGATGCGAGATACTGGTTAACGCCTGCTGTACTCCAAAGTGCAAGCGCAGAGGCGAACACTATCGGTCGATCGGTCTTGACCAGATCGCCGAATGGGAACACAAGAAAAATCTGCTTTCCAAAAAGCCTTTTGAACCAAAAGGTTTTTCATGCGAGTTTATGAATAACGGTCCATACAGCATACAGGATTATGAGACTTACATTTCCCCGCAGGCTATTATTGAAAAATATATACCTATGGGTTTTGTGAACTTTAAAATTGAGGGGAGAACGATTCCCGACATCTGTCTGCTTGAATACTATGTTAATTACATGGTCAAGCCCGAATATCAGGACAAGATCCGATTGGATATGCTCGGGGCTCTCACAAGCAAGCATAAATATTTTACCTGATCCTGCCAAGCAAAACAGTCCGAAAAGAACCAACATTAGGCAAGTTGCGATACAGAAGTTTTCAGAAAAAATCGTTATAAAAGACAAATACAGCGGATTATGAAATGCTGACACTTTAATATTAAGTGTCAGCATTTGTTTTTTTCAGCAATAGAAATTGCTGAAAGCTCTTGGAAGCCGCAAGAGAGAGCCTTTTGGAATTTCTTATGGAAGCAAACCTGATATCACTTTTCGGCGGAGTTGTTGGAGTTGTCCTTGGATTTGCTCTTATTCCTGTAGTAGAGATGACAGGAATGCGGTGTGAGCCTGTAGTTTTGGGAGGGATACTTGCTCTTGTTTGTGCGGTAATAACAGGTACAATATTTGGTTTTTACCCTGCTTTCAAGGCTTCCGGACTTACGCCTATAGAGGCATTGTCACAAGATTGAGATGAGAAAGGAAATTATTATGAAAAAATATACCCTAATACCGATTTTTTTTAGCTGTCGGAATTCTTGCTGCCGGCTGCAAAAAGAATAATGAAGGCAATGCCGGTAACACCCCTGCTCAGGAAGCTTCTCAAACAGAATATGTAATGCAGGACGGCGACATTCAGATCGTCGGACGAAAGTCTGGCATATAAAGCTGTAATATAAAATGTACTGAAATATATCATTTAAGCCAAAGCTGCTGTATTAAACACCATAACGGCATTCCAGTATATAGCATTTGACAGGAAATTTTGAAATAATACCTCCGTTGGCTGAATTGATACCGCCGGGCATATATCCGCTCGGAACACCGTCGGGAGAATTTCCGTCATAATAATTACTGAAAGTGCATTTGATATGATCCTCGCCCATTCCAGTTATGTATGATTTGCGCATGGCGTTTACTCCGAGGATGAAATTCAGCGCGTCCTGTGTAATATTCTGTTCCTCGGTATCAAGTCCGAGAAGATAATTTCCGATATACATATCCTGCGAGTTGCC